>NZ_CP072309.1:0-300000 GCF_017726655.1 Agrobacterium tumefaciens | reverse complement strand
TCACGGGCGGGGCCGGCTTCATAGGCAGCCACATCTGCAAGGCGCTTGCTCGATCCGGCTTCAGGCCCATCGCATACGACAATCTTTCGACCGGCCATGCGGATTCGGTTCGATGGGGTCCCTTTGTCGAGGGCGACATTCTCGACAACCGCCCCCTGAGAGCAACGCTCCGGGAATTCGCGCCATCCTTCGTCATCCATTGTGCGGCCAATGCCTATGTCGGTGAATCCGTGGAGGATCCGCGCAAATATTACCGCAACAATGTTGCCGGGAGCCTGGCGCTGCTGGATGCCTGCCTCGACGAAAATATCGGCGGTCTGGTGTTTTCTTCCAGCTGCGCAACCTATGGCGTGCCGCCGCAATTGCCGATCCGCGAGGAAACTGCGCAGATGCCGGTCAACCCTTACGGGCGAACCAAGCTGATTTTCGAGATGGCGCTGGAAGACTATGCCGCTGCCTATGGCCTGCGGTTCGTGGCATTGCGCTACTTCAATGCGGCGGGAGCCGATCCGGATGGCGAGCTTTATGAACGGCACGAGCCTGAAACCCATCTGATCCCGCGTGCGCTGATGGCTGCCGCTGCCAAGCTGCCGCAACTGGACGTTTTCGGTGCGGATTATGACACCACCGATGGCACGTGCGTTCGTGATTACATCCACGTCAGCGATCTTGCCGATGCGCACGTCGCCGCTGTCAAATATCTCATAGATGGCGGGGAGACGCTGCGGGTCAATCTGGGGTCCGGCCGCGGTACCTCGGTGGGGGATATCATTCGCGCCATCCACCGTGTCACGGGGCAGGAGGTGCCAGTCCATTTCCGCGCCCGGCGTGCCGGCGACCCGCCCGCGCTGTTTGCGGATATCAAACGTGCGGAAGAAACCCTCGGTTTCACTCCCACGCGCTCCGATATAGACACCATCATCCGCACAGCTGGCCCCGGTTTCGGGCTGGAGGTGCGGTCATGAAGGGACACGCCATTCCTTCGGTGCCCAAAGCCGCCGCCGCTGCAGGGGCCGTCCACTTGCGGATGCTGCCTGTCTTTGCCGGCTGGAACCGTATCGCCTATCTGCTCGGCATCGGTGGCTGGCTGGTAACGCTTGCTTACTTCTGGATCTGGTGGCTCGACCGCGACCGGGTGGTCGACTGGCCCTATTACACGATCGTCACGGTCACGCTCGCGTGGATCACGCTTCTGCCCTCCTATTTCATCTTCATCTTTCTGAACGCGAAGGTCGTCGACCGGCGTTCGCCGCTGCCGCACGGCCGGATGGCGATGGTCGTCACCAAGGCGCCCTCGGAACCTTTTGCGGTCGTGGAAAAGACGCTGCTTGCCATGCTCGAGCAAAAGGGTCTTGAGTTCGATGTCTGGCTGGCCGATGAAGCGCCGGATGCCCAGACGCTGAAATGGTGCGGCGCGCACGGGGTTTTCGTTTCAACCCGGCAGGGCGTCGCCGACTATCATCGCAAGACCTGGCCGCGGCGCACACGCTGCAAGGAAGGCAATCTTGCCTATTTCTACGATCATTACGGTTATGAACGTTATGATTTCGTCGCGCAGTTCGATGCCGACCATGTGCCTCAACCCGATTATCTCCGTGAGATCATGCGTCCCTTTGCCGATCCGGCGGTTGGATATGTTTCGGCTCCGAGCATCTGCGACGCTAACGCCGGTGAAAGTTGGGCCGCCCGCGGCAGGCTCTATGCCGAGGCGAGCCTGCATGGCGCGCTGCAGCTGGGTTATAATAATGGCTGGGCGCCGCTCTGCATCGGTTCGCACTATGCCGTGCGCACGAAAGCCCTGCGCGAGGTTGGCGGCCTCGGGCCGGAGCTTGCCGAGGACCACTCCACGACGCTTCTGATGAATGCCGGCGGCTGGCGCGGCGTCCACGCCGTCAACGCCATCGCCCATGGCGACGGGCCGACGACCTTCGCAGATCTCATCGTCCAGGAATTTCAGTGGTCGCGCAGCCTGATGACCATTCTGCTGCAATATTCGCGGCGCTACGTGCCGAAGCTGCCCCCGAGGCTGAGGTTCCAATTCCTGTTTTCGCAGCTCTGGTACCCGCTGTTTTCCAGCTTCATGGCGCTGATGTTCGTGCTCCCGGCGGTTGCGTTGCTCAGGGGGAATGTGCTGGTCAATGCATCCTATCCGGCGTTTCTGGCGCATTTCCTGCCCGCGTCACTGATCATGATCGTGTTCGCCTTCTTCTGGCGCGGCACGGGCTCTTTTCGCCCGCATGATGCCAAGCTCTTCAGCTGGGAAGCGATGGTGTTTCTGTTCCTGCGGTGGCCCTGGTCGCTGATGGGCGTGCTGGCGGCGATACGTGACACGGTCCGCGGCAATTTCGTTGATTTCCGCATCACGCCGAAGGGCACGCAGGCAAAGCCGCCGCTGCCTCTCAGAGTCGTCGCCCCTTACATCGTTCTCGCAGCGCTCAGCCTTCTCGCCATGGTGCTGGCGCCACGGGAAAACGGGGCCGAAGGATTCTTCGTTTTCGCTGCCGTTAACGTGGCGATCTATGCCGGGCTGTCGGTATTTCTACTCATCCGCCACGCCATGGAAAACGGTGTTCCGAAGCTTCCCGCCCTGCGCGGCGGTGCGTCCGCCGCTGCCTGTTCGCTGCTGCTGGTGACGGGGAGCGCCGTCCAACTCAGTCACCACGCGATCGGCGGCCTGGAGGCCCTGTCGCATGGGCAGCCCTATGTGAGTTTTACCGAAACGCGGTTCACGGTCGCCGGTGCGGGCGTGGAAGGTGCGAGATCGGTGCGCCTAAAACTGCGCATCTCCGTGCCTGGATTGGGCGGCCCGCCGGAGATGCAGGCGGAACCGATGATGCCGCCACCACCCGCGGTGGCGACTGGAGAGATCATGCTGGCCGACAATAGGGTCGGACAATGAAGGAGGAGGCTGTGATGAAAACAACAATAAGCACATGCGGATTCTCCGCTTTCGTACTGTGTCTTGCGGTGGCAGCGCCTAGCGTCGTCCATGCTGCAGGCGGCACGAAGACGCCGAAGCCACTAAGAACCAGCGAGGTCGTAGAGATGTATTTCGACAAGACCTGGAAATGGGATACGGGCGGCGGCCGGTTCATTGCCGACGGCCGCAAATTCATCGCCGCAACGGAAGAAAAGGGCAAAAAGTCCATCGGTGAAGGCCGCTGGACCGTCGATGCCAACGGTACCCTGTGCATGCGCGCGACCTGGAAGGCTGCGACCGGAAGCGGCAAGGCCGATACCTGCTTCGACCATGGCCGCATCGGCAACGTGCTCTACCAGCGCAAGCAGGGCGGGCAATGGTACGTGTTCCGGCATAACCCGCCACGGCCCGGTGATGAGTTCCTCAAACTCGTCCGTAAGGACGATGTCACGCCGCAGATCGCCGCTTACGACAAGGCGATGATGGCAACAAGGTAAGGAGTAAGGTGTCATGCAGATAACAAGACGAACACTTCTGTTCGCGAGTGGCGCCGCCGCAGCCTTTACCGCCGGAATGTCTCCGGTGTTCAAGCTCGACGCGCAAGGGGTCGCCCCCATGACCTCCACGGGCATGAAGACACTTGCAGACAAACGCCCGACGTTGCATGCAGATGGCATTCGTTTCGGCGCCTACGATCCGCATGGGGATTTTACCGGTCAGGCCGGGGTGGCGACGGAACATCTGTTCCTGCCCTGGGAAGACGTCGATCTCGACAGCCTGGCGCTTGCGGATGCCTACGCGCTGGAGCGCAAACGCAAGGTTATGATCACGGTCGAACCCTGGTCATGGGACGTGAACTGGCGGCTGAGTTCCGACGAACTGCGGCGCAAGGTTCTGAGCGGAGACTACGACAAGAACATGCAGGCGATCGCCGCACGCATGTCCGCGATGAAGAGCCCGCTGATCCTGCGCTGGGGACAGGAAATGGAAGACACGACTGGCCGCTTCTCGTGGTCGGGCTGGAACCCGCGGGATTACATCACCGCCTATAAACGCGTCGTGGATATGACCCGCAAGGCTGTCCCTGGTGTCAAAGTGATGTGGTCACCCAAGGGTCTGGACGGTCTTCGGGCCTACTACCCCGGTGACGGCTACGCGGATCTGGTTGGTCTCTCGGTTTTCGGTCTCGAGGACTACGACAAGATCGAATATGGCGCGCCACAGACCTTCACCGATCTCCTGCGCAAGGGGTACGGACTCGTCGAAACCTTCAATAAGCCAGTTTGGGTCGCTGAACTTGGTTATGAAGGCAGCGATTCTTATGTCCGGCCATGGATGAACGACGTGACGCTGAAGCAGGCGGATTTTCCAAGGCTGGAAGAAGTCGTCTATTTCAACGACAAGGATGTCCATCCCTGGCCGCATAATCTCGGTCGACCTGACTGGCGCGTGGTGCGCCCGGCCAAGGTGTGACCGGCATCAAGCAGACGAGCGGCGATGCCGCTCGTTAGTGGCTTGCTGTTATAGGTCAACTGCCAACACTGCCTCAGCCTCATAGATGGCGCAGACGATGTGGTAGAAGCTGCTTGCTGGTGCGGGTTCATCGATCATCGGCTTGTCCGCCGGCCATTTGTCGAACCAGAGACCCTTGACCGGCGTGTCGAGGAACGGTTGCAATGCACCGATGGCGCTGAGGGCGGAGGCAAGGTAACGCTGTCGCTCCTCGCCGCCGGTGACGCTTGCCAGTCGCACTGCGGCCTTCAGCCATTCCGTCTGCGGCCACAGCCGCGCCAGCCCGTCATGCACCGAAAAATCGTCGTAAAGGCTCATCACCGCAACCTTGCGGCGCGGGCAGATGCCATATTTCTCGCCGATCTCGAACAGCCTTCCAGCTTTCTGGATGGCCTCGGCATTTCCCCGCAGGCTACCCCAGCGCACCAGCAGCCAGGCCCATTCGAACTGGTGGCCCGGCTCCATGATCCGGCCTTTCTCGCTGTGATGCGGCGTCCAGTCGTGCTCGAAGAACTCCCGCAATCCGCCATTGCCACTGTCGATGAACCGGGTGAGCGCCAGTCCCGCAATCTCGTCTGCAAAAGCCGACCATGGACCGGTCGGGTCCTCCTGCTCCCAGGCCAGCATGGCCTCGAAGAGGTGCATATGCGGATTGGAGCAAAGCGGCGTGCGCGGCGGATTTTCTTCCTCGAAGCCTGCAACCGGGTGTCTATAGTCGCGCTCAAGCACGGCAAGGATTTCGAGCGCGCGGGCACGCATCTCTTCCCGTCGCTCTGGAAGCGTAGATGCTGCCTGTGCTGCAGCAAAAAGTGCAAAGGCCTGATTGTAGAGATCGAACGATGGGTCGATCAGCTTGCCGGTCTGGTCTGCGAGGTTGCCGTAAAGGCCGTTTTCAAGGCGATAGACCTTCTCGAACCACGAGAGGCCGTGGACCACCGCGTCTTTCCACGGTCCCTGCCAGCCATGCTGGCCCGCGGCGGCGAAGCAATAGGCCTGCCGCGGCTGCACGCGGGCGCGGCGATTATCGGCAAAAACCGGCTTCGCATTCTGGTCGAGACGCTCGTGGAAGCCGCCGTCCGGACGGGCCGACCCCGCCTCCCACCACAACGGCAGTGCGTCGTCATGCAGCCACTTGCGGAGTGTTCCGGTCTCTTCGGCAAGCTTCTGCGAAACGCTCGGAAATTGCACTGTCATAAGGTAACTCTCTGTTTTTACGCTTGGATCATGGTCGTCAATACAACAGGGCGTGGCAATGAGCGCAGATAGACAATGGCACTCCAGCGATACAACCGCGCAATTACAGCCCTGTCGAAAAGCGAACCCTTCAGGGAACCGAATGGTTCCACGATCTTTTTAAGACAGATAGGGGTTGAGTGCGGCGATTCGCTATCCATAAAGTATCAGAAATTACAACGTAAATTTGCGATTGCTTATTCTTGGTCCTCACGTATTTCGTAGGAATGGTCTGGTCGTTAGTGATTCGGTCTCTTTCTAACCTTGGCGGCGGTGGGGACATAAAGGGGCGCAAGGCAGTGAAATTTTCTGCCTATACTTCATTGCTGTTTTCTATTGCAGTGCTTTCCGGCTGCAATACTCCTGCGGGCGTTCGGTCGTTCGGAGGCGCGCAGATGGCGTCGCCTTCCGAGGCGCTGATTTTTCCGCCACCCGGTGGCCCGGAAATCGTCACTGTGGTCAATCGTACCTATTCCAACGCCATTGCGCAGCAGGTCATCTTGCGCTCGGAGGCTGCGACGCCCGGTCAGAATTATCTGAAGGCGGAGTTTTTTGGTCCGCAGCAGGCGGGTGACACGGGCGGCGATACTCTTTCCTTTAGCGGATTTCGCGCCGCTTCCGTCGCGCGCGAAATCCGCGCGGAGTTTCCGGGCCAGAACATCGCCATGACGGCAAATTATTTCCAGAACGCTTACGGTGCCTTCTCCTATGCCGCCGGCCAGGGAAGGGGTGATGATACCTGCCTTTATGGCTGGCAGGATATTCGGTCCCCGGAAAGCATGCGGCAGGACTTCCGCAATCTCGGTCGCATCAAGGTACGGCTGCGGCTGTGCCAGTCCGGCGCGAGCATGGAGCGTCTGCTCGCCGTCATGTATAATTACACCATCACCGGCACCTATGCGTCGCCCAGCTGGAACCCCTACGGCACGCCGCGTGCCGTTGACCCGAATCTTGGCCGTCCCGGGAAACCGGTCTATCCGATCAAGTCAGAGGATGTGCCGATGCGGCCGGGCGGCGAAGTGACCGCCAGTGTGCCGGTCCGGCCAATCCGCCGCGTTGCGGTTGCAGCGCCCTCGCAACCGGAACCACAACCCCTGCCGCCCGTTGCAGCAGTCGCCATTCCGTCGCCGACCTCGGTGGGCGCGCCGGTCCAGCCCGCGAGACGTTCAGAGACGGGCGCAGCGCAGGTCAACAGTGCCCGTCCAGCCAATGCTTCGCAGGTTCAGCAGGTGGTCATTCCGTCGCCAGCGTGCCTGTCCGGTTCGGGAGCGACCTCAGGATGCAGGTGAGCGCCGGACCCAACGAGAAAGCCGAGACGCGAAAAGCAGGAACGCCGGTCGAAAAGTCCGGATGGGGAACACAACGGAAAGTTTCTGGATGAGCAAGGCCATAACAATCATCGTCTGGTTACTTGTATCGCTTTGCGTGCTGGCCATCATCACGATGCCGATCAGCCTGCAGACGCATCTGGTGGCGACCGCGATTTCGCTCATCCTTCTGGCGACGATCAAGAGCTTCAACGGGCAGGGCGCTTGGCGCCTCATCGCGCTCGGATTCGGTACGGCGATTGTTCTACGTTACGTTTACTGGCGCACCACGAGTACGCTGCCGCCGGTCAACCAGCTCGAAAACTTCATTCCGGGATTTCTGCTTTATCTCGCGGAAATGTACAGCGTCGTCATGCTGGGCCTCAGCCTTGTCATCGTGTCCATGCCGTTGCCGTCGCGCAAGACGAGACCCGGCGCGCCTGACTACCGGCCGACGGTCGATGTTTTCGTCCCGACCTATAACGAGGATTCCGAGCTTCTGGCCAATACGCTGGCGGCTGCGAAGAACATGGATTATCCGGCAGATCGTTTCACCGTATGGCTGCTGGATGATGGCGGCTCGGTACAGAAGCGCAATGCCAGCAACATCGTCGAGGCACAGGCGGCGCAGCGCCGCCATGAAGAACTGAAGAAGCTCTGCGAAGACCTCGATGTGCGATACCTCACGCGCGAGCGCAACGTGCATGCCAAGGCCGGAAACCTCAATAACGGTCTTGCTCATTCGACCGGGGAACTCGTGACGGTATTTGACGCCGACCACGCACCCGCGCGCGACTTTCTGCTCGAGACAGTGGGTTACTTCCAGGAAGATCCACGTCTCTTTCTCGTCCAGACGCCGCATTTCTTCGTCAATCCCGATCCTATCGAGCGCAATCTGCGCACCTTTGAGACGATGCCGAGCGAAAACGAGATGTTTTACGGCATCATCCAGCGCGGTCTCGATAAATGGAACGGCGCCTTCTTTTGTGGTTCAGCCGCCGTGCTGCGGCGCGAGGCGCTTCTGGAGACGGACGGCTTCAGCGGCGTCAGCATCACGGAGGATTGCGAAACGGCGCTGGCGCTGCATTCCCGCGGCTGGAACAGCATTTATGTCGACAAGCCGCTGATCGCCGGTTTGCAGCCAGCGACCTTTGCGAGCTTCATCGGCCAGCGCAGCCGCTGGGCGCAGGGCATGATGCAGATCCTGATCTTCCGTCAGCCGCTGTTCAAGCGGGGCCTCTCGGTGACGCAACGTCTCTGCTACATGTCGTCGACGCTGTTCTGGTTGTTTCCGTTCCCGCGCACGATCTTTCTGTTCGCGCCGCTCTTCTACCTGTTCTTCGATCTGCAGATTTTCGTCGCGTCGGGCGGCGAGTTTCTGGCATACACGGCGGCCTACATGCTCGTGAACCTGATGATGCAGAACTATCTCTATGGCAGCTTCCGCTGGCCGTGGATTTCGGAACTTTATGAGTATGTGCAGACGGTTCACCTGCTGCCGGCCGTCGTTTCCGTGATCTTCAATCCCGGCAAACCGACCTTCAAGGTAACGGCCAAGGATGAATCGATCGCAGAGGCGCGCCTTTCGGAAATCAGCCGACCGTTCTTCGTCATTTTCGGTCTGTTGCTGGTGGCGATGGCCTTTGCCGCGTGGCGAATTTACAGCGAACCCTACAAGGCGGATGTGACGCTCGTGGTCGGTGGGTGGAACCTGCTCAACCTCATCTTTGCGGGCTGCGCGCTCGGTGTCGTCTCCGAACGCGGCGACAAATCGGCTTCGCGACGCATCACCGTCAAGCGGCGTTGCGAAGTCAAGCTAGAGGGCAGCGATACGTGGGTACCGGCGTCGATCGACAATGTTTCGGTGCATGGTCTGCTCATCAACCTGTACGAAGGTGCCGCCGGCATCGAAAAAGGCTCGACCGCCATCGTCAAGGTGAAGCCACATAGCGAGGGCGTGCCGGAATCCATGCCTGTCAAAGTGGTGCGCACGGCGAAAGGCGATGGCTTCCTTTCGATCGGTTGCACCTTCTCGCCGCAGCGCGCCGTCGATCATCGCCTGATCGCGGATCTCATTTTTGCCAATTCGGAGCAGTGGAGCGAATTCCAGCGCGTTCGCCGCAAAAACCCCGGCCTCATCCGCGGCACGGCAATTTTTCTCGCGATAGCGCTCTTCCAGACGCAACGTGGCCTTTATTACCTCGGCAAGGCGCTTCGGCCGGGGGCGAAAGAGGTCAAGCCTGCGGGAGCCGTGAAATGACCGGCCACAAACCCGTTCGGGATTCTCTTGCACTGCTCCTATTGACTGTCACGGCAACGGGCGCGATGGCGCAATCGCCCTTCGACATGTCTCCGGAACGGCCTGCCCAGACTGCGCCCATCCAGCGCCCGCCCGCGACGCCACCGCCGCCGCGGGCGCTGCCCCCTGCCCAGATGCCGGCGACAGCGCCGTCCCAGCCATCCAGCCCGCCACCCGTCTCGGCGCAGCCAGCCCCACAACAGCGACCGGCCGTTCCAGCGCCCCCACCGGTTTCTGCTCCGCAGCGGCAGGATGCCACGAGGCCGGTTACGGAGCCCGCGTCGACAACCAGCGCCGACAGCCGCCGCCGTTATATCCTCCCCTATGAGAAACTCAGCCTTTCCGGCGAGATAGACCGCCGGCAATGGAGCGTCTACCTGACGCCTGAGCAGGTGAATGCGGCAGTTACGCTCAATATTGGCTACCAGAACGCGATCGTGGTTGCGCCGGAAAGCTCGAATTTGAAGGTCAGCCTCAACAACGTGCCGCTTGAGCCGGCGCGCATCGAAGCGCCTGAGACCGAAGGCAATGTTTCCCTGAAAATACCGCCTGGCGTTTTGCAGGTTGGCTCGAATGTCGTGAGACTGGGTGTGGAGCAACGACACAGAACCGACTGCACAATCCAGTCCACCTACGATCTGTGGACGGAAATCGACCCCGCAAGTACCTATATTGGCTTCAATGCGGACGTCGCCGGAAGCTTTGCCAATATCGACGACATTCAGTCTACCGGACCGGATGGCAAGGCGATGACCTCAATCGAGATTGTCGCGCCGGCGCTCGGCAATCCGGCATTCGCAGATTCTCTTCTGCGGCTTTCGCAGGCGCTCGCGCTCAGAACGCAGATGCCCAATCAGACCATCCGTTTCGTGACGGCTCCCTCCGCCGAGCGAAAGGCCGGCACGTTGACGGTCTTTGCGGGTACAGCCCGCGAAATTGCTGGTATGGCCGGCACTCTGCCGCCAGAGGCATCGGCGGGCGCCTTTGCCGGATTTGGTGCGACGGCGCCGGGCGGTTTTTCGCCTCTTTTTGTGAGCGGCCCCACGCCGCAGGCGGTTCAGGCGGCGATAGAGACGCTGTTTTCAACGATCTCGCGTACGCCGGGTGCGCAGCGAACCACCTTCTCGACCCGCGGCTGGCATGCGCCCGACGTGCCGCTCGTCATGTCGGATCGGCGGATCGCGCTTTCCGAACTTGGCATTGAAAGCGCCGAATTCGGCGGACGGCGATTCCGCAACGAATTCTACGTCGGCATGCCGGCCGATTTTTACGCCTCCGCCTATGGCGAGGCATCGCTTCTCCTCGATGCCGCCTATTCGTCACAGGTCTTGCCAGGGAGCCATGTGGATATCTACGTCAATGACGAGATCGCCTCCACTGTGCCGATCTCCAATAATGGCGGCGGGATTTTCCGGCATCTGCCGATCAAGGTGACGATGCGCCACTTCAAGCCCGGGCCGAACAAGGTGAGCATCGAGGCCGTGTTGATGACGGCACAGGATCAGGCCTGCGCTCCCGGTGCGCCCGCCAGCACCACCCCGCGCTTTGCCCTGTTCGATACCTCGGAACTTCATATCCCCGATTACGCCCAGATCGGCCTCAAGCCGGATTTGGCGGCGATGGCAGGCGCCGGACAACCTTACCGGACCGGCGGAACGCCGGTTGCGCTTTCGCTCGATCGCTTCGACACGGACACCATGTCTGCCGCCGCCACGCTGGTCAGCCGGCTGGCGAGCGTGGCGGGCCATCCCATCGACATCGAGACCGTAGCGTCCCCGCTGGTGATCGGCGATCGTGACGCGTTGTTCGTCGGAACGATCTCGCAATTCCCGCAGGCCCTGATCGGTCAGTTCAACCTTGTGCCTTCCAGTCAGATCTCGTGGAAGATGGGTGCAGGTGTCCAGGCGCCGACGCAGGGTAGCGAAACTCTTTTCAACGACTGGCGCGAGAGGGTGGACGGCGGCGTCTGGGAGGGGCAGGTGTCGTCCCTCGAGGAGTGGATGAAGCGGAATTTCGACCTCAGCTCGGAAACGCTGCGCTTCCTGCCAGCGGCCGAACAGGCTTATGCGCCACCCGGCAATGTGTCTTTCATGCTGGCGCAGGGCCTCAGCCCGTCCGGCAATGGAGTGTGGACGCTGGCGACCGCCCCGTCTTCGGCCGAGCTGTTTGACGGCATGGCGGCAATGACGCGGGAAGACCGCTGGCGCAGCGTAACGGGGCGTGTGGCAGCTTACGATGCCGCTGCCGAAAAGGTTGAAACGGTTGAGGTGGAGCGGCCGCATTTTTACATCACGCGGGCGTTTTCCTTCTCCAACTGGCGGCTGGTCGCGGCGAACTGGTTGTCGTCCAATGTTCTGTCTTATTCACTGGCGTTTATCGGTTTCGTGTCACTTCTTGGCCTTGCCACGTTTACGATGCTGCGGATGATGGGGCGGCACAGATGAAGAGCGCGATTTCAAAACTGGCAATCCTCACCCTTCTGTCCGTCATGGCAATTTTCACCAACATATCTGCCACACACGCCGCCTCGGTCTCGCCCGAGGCTTGGGCTGCCTATAAGGACGCCTTCCTGGATTCTGGCGGCCGTATCATCGATACCGGCAATGGCAACATCAGTCACAGCGAGGGACAGGGCTATGGCATGTGGCTTGCCGTGCTTGCAGATGATCTTTCCGACTTCGAACTGATCTGGAGTTTCACGCGCACGGAGCTTTTGGTCCGTGATGACGGACTTTCTGCTTGGAAATGGGACCCACGCACCAAGCCGCATGTCACCGATATCAACAACGCCACGGATGGCGATATCCTGATTGCTTACGCGCTGGCGCTTGCTGCCGGTCAATGGAACCGTCAGGACTATGCCGAAGCAGCCGCTGCCATTGCCTCCGCCGTCCTTAAAAAGACCGTTGTGCAGCGTGGTGGGCGCACGTTGCTTTTGCCGGCCGCCAGCGGTTTCGACGAGGCTGACCGGACCGATGGCCCTGTCGTCAATCCCTCCTATCTGATTTTCGAGGCGTTTCCCGTTCTCGATCTCCTCGTGCCGTCGCCGCTCTGGAAAACGGTGGCTGATGACGGTGTGGCGCAGATCGCAGCGTTTGCATTCAGTGACAAAAAACTGCCGGCGGACTGGGTATCCGTGAAAACAAAGCCGCAGCCAGCATCCGGTTTTCCGCCGGAGTTCGGTTATAATGCCATTCGGATCCCGCTTTATCTCGCCAGAGCGAAGATGGGCTCACCTGAACTGCTATCCCGGCTGAAAGGCGGCATGACGCTGGAGAGCGGTGCTGCCGGAACCTTCGATTTGAAGACCGGTGCCGTGAAAGACGTTTTATCGGATCCAGGCTACCGTATTATTCCGGCGCTTGCGGCCTGCGCCAGCGGCGGGCCCGCAATCTCCGACGATCTCAAGAACTTCCAGCCAACGCTTTATTATCCTTCCACATTGCATCTTCTGGCATTGTCGTTTCTGGCAAGGAATAACGGGGAATGCCGATGAACAAGCCTTTGTCCACCTCGGCTCTCATCCTCGTCCTGGTGGCGCTCGCGGCCTTCCATTGGCGTGACACCATTCTCGGACGAGTATCGGACGTCCACACCTCCGCAGTGGGGGACAACAGGGCCGTACAGCGCATTTCGCCAGCCGCCAATCCGGCGCAGATAAATGCGTTCGTCAAGAACCGCGAAATGGCGCAGGTGACGCAGCCTGCAACGCCGCCCGTCACGGTGCCGGCATCCGATCCGGTGCCCGCACAACAGTCCCGTGGTCCGGGGGATGAGCCCCAGACGGTGCAGGCACCATCAACCGTTTCGCCGCCGCCGCGCGCGTCGCAGCCGAAATCGGACGGTATGCCCGACGTCGATCTGAGCGCGTTGCGCTATTTTGCGGCGAAGGGAGACACCCAGCGCCTCCAGGCGGAAATCGCACGCCTTCGCGCGCTTTATCCCAACTGGACGCCGCCTGCTGATCCTCTCGCCGTCCCCGAAAACGGCGATCCGAAACTCGATGCCATGTGGCAGCTCTACACGGATGGCCGCTATGCAGAGGTGAGGAAGGCCATTGCCGATCGCCAGCAGGCCGAGCCAGACTGGCAGCCGCCGGACAATCTGATGGGCATGCTTTCCCTCGCCGAGGCGCGTCAACGTCTCGTCAATGCCTCCGACCTCAAGCAATATGCCACGGTGGTGGACACGGCGGCCGGTAATCCTGGCCTCTTGACCTGCGGCGAGGTCGACGTCCTGTGGCGGGTAGCGGAGGCTTTCGCCAATACGGACCGGATGGGACGCGCGCGCGACGCCTATCTGTACATTCTCAATAATTGCACTGCCGCAAACGACAGGCTCGCCACGGTGCAGAAGGCATCGGCGCTCCTGCCGGCCGAGATGATGGACGAATTGCTGGCCAAGGAGAAACCCGGCGCGGATGGTCAGCTCGAGTTCGAACCCGTCAAGAACGATCTCGCCCGCCAGTTTGTGGCCAAAGCCGGAGAAAAGCCAAAAGATGGCGAGGAGCAGGTCGCGACCGTTCCCTCAGCCTATGTGATGCGGCTTGAAAGGCTGGCAGAGACCGACAAGCTTTCAAGCGATGCCCTCCTGCTGGGCTGGTATTACATTCGCCAGAAAAACATGACCGAGGCGGAAAAGTGGTTCCGCAAGGCGCGGGAAGAGGAAGATAGCGCATCGGCATCCCAGGGATTGGCGCTCGCCCTGATTGATCGCAACGAGCCGCGCGAGGCAGAAGATGTCATGTTTAAGTGGCGGGGCGCTTCCGACGATGCGCGTGCCACCTATCTTGCCGCAACGGCCAATCTTCTTGCGCTGCAGCCACCGGTCGCGTTGCCGCCTGATGTATTGCAACGCATCGCTGCCGAAACGGTAGCCCGTAAGGATGCGGCGACCGCCCAGCAGTTCGGGTGGTATTCGCTGGCTTTTCGGCAGACCCCGCTCGCCCTGCAATGGTTTAGCACAGCCCTTGGCTGGAAGCCGGACGATGAACCATCTGCCTATGGAATAGCAGTCAGCTATCACGATCTGCGTAATCTCGCCGGTCTACGCGGGATCCAGCAGCAGTGGGGCGGTCGCTCGCAACGCATCGCCGATGTCGGAACCGCGCGTATGGTGGAGCAGACCGGCCAGCCGGTTGCGCCCATAACCGCGGCGGCCCAGGCGACAACGCCGGTCCCCACATATGCACCCCAGAGCGAGACTGCGGTGACCTATGCCCCTGCTGTCGCACAGCAGCCGGAAGCTGCCCGCAAGCAGGCACGCAGGCCCGCGCAAGCACAAAGGGACACGAGCGCGGCCTCACGACCACGGTCCTGTACGGCTTATCCTGATCCGCAGCGTCTGCCGCCGCAGCAGGCCCTCGATCTCGGCTGGTGCCTGATGGAAACGAACCGGCCGGCGGAGGCACTGAAAGCCTTTGAATCAGCAATTGAGAGCGGTCATTCGACGGTGAAAAGCGACGCGGCGTACGGCCAGAGCCTTGCTTATCTGCGCATGGGCCTCACGGATCACGCGGCCGTCTCGGCGACGAAGTCGAGCTTGGACCGCCCTCGCGCGACCGAGTTGCAGGTGTCCATCCTTGCGGATCGCGCGGTCTCCGCCTTCCAGTCGAAACGCTATGCCGAGACGCTGCTCCTGCTCGACCAGCGTGCACGGCTTGCGGATGAGCGCACGGATCTGATGGTGCTGCGTGGTTATTCCTATCTTGCGATGAAGCGATATGGTGAGGCCGCCCAGATTTTCGAGAGCCTGACCGCGATCGGTAACAAGGATGGTATCAGGGGGCTCGCCGCCGTCCGTGCTGCCCGGCCGAGCAACGGCCCCCAGGGCGGCTGATCGCTATGTCGCTTTTGTCAGGTTGCGGATCAGGCGCATGAAGATGCGTGCACCGATGCCGATCAACGCGTCTGGAAAATCGTAATCCGGATTGTGCAGGTTGGGGTAGTCTCTGCCTGCACCCAGGAAGAACATGGCGGAGGAGGAAACGGCACGAAATCGGCCGAAGTCCTCCGAGGCCCGCATCGGCAGGCCTTCGGAACCGTGGGCTATATTCTCGTCGTCCAGCGCTCGACGGATATGGTCGACCGCATCAGAAGCATTTTCGCAATGCAGGAAAACATCGTCATAAGCCATCTCAAGCGTTAGCTTTTGATCGCTTGCAATCTGTCTCGCGAGTGATTCCACTGCCTCGCAGAGCTTTTCCATCCGGGCGTCCGTCAGCGTTCGCAGGGTCGCCCAGATTTCAGCGTCCGCCGGCGAAATACCGAAAGCAGCTTCTCCCATGACCGCGTGGGTGATGGTGACCATCGAAAAATCAGGCTCGGGCGGAAAGCCTGAACCGAGTTGAGCCAAGGCTGGCATCAACTGCGAGATTGCCCGCATTGGCGAGATGCCGTGCTCGGGTGAAGAGGCATGAGCGGTTTTACCGGAGAGCCTAATCTTGATGCCACGCGATGCGCAATTGACCGGCCCCGCCGTCACGCTGACAAAGCCAAGTGGGAGGCCGGGCAGATTGTGCAGTGAAAAGGAAAAATCGGGCTTGATCTGTTCGAAGCGAGGATCGGCGAGGACGGCCGCTGCGCCCGCGCCGTTCTCTTCTGCGGGCTGGTAGAGAAGGATCACCCGGCCGGTCGCCGGCCGCTCGCGGGAAAGACCCAACGCCAATGCCGTCAGAATGGTAGAATGTCCGTCATGACCGCAAAGATGGCCTTTGCCATCGGTAACCGATCGGTGATCCACCTCACTTTTCTCGTGAATGGGCAAAGCGTCGAGTTCGGAACGGATGAGGATTGCCGGGCCGGCTTTGCCGCTATCATAGATGGCCGCAACGCCGTGGCCGCCGAAATCGGTCAAGACATGGTCGGGCTGCGCGTGCTCAAGGAAAGCACAAATGCGCCGTGCGGTTTCTTTCTCCTCGCCGGAAACTTCCGGGTGACGATGAAGATCATGACGAAGCTCGATTAGGTCGAGCATCTCCTTGTTGGTCAGAAACATTTGACGTCCTCGCAAGCTTTCGGGCCGGGTTATCCCGCCGCAACTTACAGGGCGTCATCGCCAATGCAAAACCTTTGGCGGGCGCGACCACTTACCCCCTTGTCTTTCGGGCTGGCGGAGATTTTGCGAAATCGGAAACCTGCGCGGATTGAGCGTGGGGTCTCGCATGGGATGAGCTCATGGCCGATCCAGAGATTGCCGCAGTGCGACAGAAAAGACCTTGCCAGCCGCTTGCAGCCCTTTAACATGCGACGCTGAATGTGTCCGGCTTAACGGATCGCATGGCACAGGAGTTCTCACATGGCTGTTCCCTTCATGCTTCTCACCGGCGCGAGCCGCGGCATCGGGCATGCCACCGTCAAGCTTTTTCAGGAAAAAGGCTGGAGGATCCTCACCGTATCGCGGCAGCCTTTTTCCGAGGAATGCCGCTGGCCCTCTGCCAGGGAAAGCCACATTCAGGCTGATCTCGAGGATTTGTCCCGGATCGATGAGCTGGCGGATGAGGTGCGCTCGCGCCTGCCCGACGGCAAGCTTGCAGCTCTTGTCAACAATGCCGGGATTTCGCCTAAGGGTGAAGGCGGCAGTCGGCTAGGGGTGGCGGATACAACGGCGGAAATCTGGACGCGGGTCATGAACGTCAACCTTGTTTCGACGGCGCTTCTTGCGCGCGCCCTTCTGCCGGAACTGGAAGCGGCCAAGGGCTCAATCGTCAATGTCACTTCCATTGTCGGCTCGCGGGTTCATCCCTTTGCCGGCGTCGCTTATGCCGCCTCCAAGGCTGGGCTGGCGGCGCTCACGCGCGAACTGGCTCATGAATTCGGCCCGCGTGGCGTGCGCGCCAACGCCATAGCGCCAGGCGAGATCAACACGGCCATTCTTTCCCCCGGCACCGCCGAACTGGTGGATGCGCAGGTGCCGCTGGGGCGTCTCGGGACGACGGCCGAGGTGGCGCAAACCATCTATTTCCTCTGCTCGGATCAATCGAGCTATATCAACGGCGCAGAAATCCACATCAATGGCGGACAGCACGTCTGACGCCTTGGACATCAACCGAAACGGAGCCCTCATCGATGACCATCCTGCCGAATTCCGTCGAGGCACGCGATATCGCCTATCAGATGCACCCGAACGTCAACCTGCGCAAATTCGAAAAGACCGGCGGTCTGGTGATCGAAAGCGGCGAGGGCGTCTATGTGACCGACAGCAGCGGCAAGCGCTATATCGAGGCGATGGCAGGGCTGTGGTCGGTAGCGCTCGGTTTCGGCGAAAAGCGGCTGGTTGATGCGGCAACGAAGCAGATGCAGAAGCTGCCCTATTACCACACCTTCTCCTACAAGACCCATGGCCCGTCCGTCGATCTGGCGGAACTGCTGATCAAGCTTGCGCCTGTGCCCATGTCGAAGGTGCATTTCACCTCCTCCGGCTCGGAGGCCAACGACCTTGTCGCCAAAATGGTCTGGTATCGCTCGAATGCGCTTGGCAAAAAGGACAAGAAAAAGATCATCGGCCGCATCAAGGGCTATCATGGGGTAACCATCGCGTCGGCCTCTATCACCGGTCTGCCGCGCAATCATGAGAGCTTTGACCTGCCGCTGGACCGCATGCTGCATACGGCCTGCCCCTCCTATGTCCACTTTGGAAAGGATGGGGAAAGCGAGGCAGACTTCACCGCGCGTATTCTTGGGGAACTGGAAGACCTGATCCTCCGCGAAGGTCCCGAGACCATCGCCGCCTTCTGGGGTGAACCTGTCATGGGCGCGGGTGGCGTTCTCTTGCCGCCCGAAGGATATTGGGAAGGCGTGCAGGCGATCCTGAAAAAGTATGACATCCTGCTGGTGGTTGATGAGGTCATCTGTGGTTTTGGCCGTACCGGCAAGATGTTTGCCTGCGAGACCTACGACATCAAACCCGACGTGCTTGTCGTCTCAAAGCAGATTTCGTCATCCTATATGCCGCTCTCGGCCATCATCATGAACGATGATTTCTATCAGCCGATCGCCGATGAATCAGACCGGATCGGCTCTTTCGGCCACGGTTACACCGCCTCCGGCCATCCGGTTGCGACTGCAGTGGGCCTTGAGAACCTGAAGATCATTCAGGAGCGCGATCTGGTCGGCAATGTCGCGCGCCTGGAAGGAAAGTTTCTCGATCATCTGAAGGCTCTTGCCGATCATCCGCTCATCCATTCCTCGCGCGGCATAGGCCTTATCGGTGCGCTGGAAGTGAAGCCGTGGGAGGGCATGAAGCCGGGCGACACAACGCTTGCGCTGGCCGCCGCTATCGAAAGCGAAGGCGTCATTACCCGGCCTATTGGCGAATCCATCTGCTTCTGCCCGCCGCTGATCATCACGGCCGAGCAGCTGGATGAGCTGTTTTCCGGGGTGAGGCGCGGTCTTGACAAGGCATTGCAGGCCCGGGGCTGATACTTGAGCGTAGTGTCGGTCGCTCCATTAGGGCCGACACTAGCCGCGGTACGCGACAAGAACCGCGCCGCAGGCGATCAGCACCACGCCGAGCCAATTCGGCAGCGAGAGCTTTTCGCCCAGAAACAGCACTGCAAAAACCGCGACGAAGACGACGCTCAGCTTATCTATGGGCGCAACGCGGGCGGCATCGCCGATTTTCAGCGCCCGGAAATAGCATATCCAGGATGCGCCCGTCGCCAGGCCTGACAGGACTAGGAAAATCCAGGTTTTGCCGGAGATGGTGGAAGGCTGTTGCCAGTTGCCGGTGACGTAGACCATCAAGCCGGCGGCAGCGAGAATGACCATGGTGCGGATAAACGTGGCGAAATCAGAATTGACATTCTCGATGCCAATTTTGGCGAAAATGGCAGTGAGGGCCGCGAAGGCCGCCGATAACAAGGCCCAGAATTGCCATGCCAGAAAAATGTTTCTCATAAGCGCTACTCTCGTCAAAACGGTTTTATGCCGATGTGGCCAATCTCACTGTGTGTCCGATAAAACCATTTTTAGGTCGTTGCGCAAACGACAAAGGCCGACGCATCGAGGCGATGCGTCGGCCTTCATGCAATGCCTGCCCGGACGAGCCGGCACAGGCAGGACCTTGGGAGGTCGTATTACTCTGCCGGCTGCACAGAAGCCGGGAGCTGATCCACATCGGCGATGCCGGTGAATTCTTCCTTGCCGCTCAGAACGCGGGCAAGCTGGTCCTGATCCAGTTCGCCTTCCCAGCGGGCGACGACGATGGTGGCGACCGCATTGCCGACGAAGTTGGTCAGCGCGCGGCACTCGGACATGAAGCGGTCGATGCCGAGGATCAGCGCCATACCGGCAACCGGAACGGAAGGCACGACGGAGAGCGTTGCCGCAAGCGTGATGAAGCCCGCACCGGTGATGCCGGCCGCGCCCTTGGAGGAGAGCATGGCGACCAGAAGCAGCAGGATCTGTTCACCGAAGGAGAGATGAATGCCGGTTGCCTGCGCGATGAAGAGGGCTGCCAGCGTCATGTAGATGTTGGTGCCGTCAAGGTTGAAAGAGTAACCGGTGGGGATGACGAGACCGACGACGGAGCGCTTGCAGCCGGCCTTTTCCATCTTGCTCATCAGGCCGGGCAGGGCAGCCTCGGAAGACGAGGTACCGAGAACCAGCAGCAGTTCTTCCTTGATATAGCGGATGAGCGCAACGATGGAGAACCCGTTGTAACGGCAGACAGCGCCGAGGACCACGAACACGAACAGGAAAGACGTGACGTAGAAGGTGCCGATCAGCATCGCAAGGTTGGTGACGGACGAGATGCCGTATTTACCGATGGTGAAGGCCATCGCGCCGAAAGCGCCGATGGGGGCGGCCTTCATCAGGATCGCAACCAGCTTGAAGATCGGATACATCAGGGCATGCATGAAATCGGTGACGGGCTTACCCTTCTCGCCGACGACGCCGAGCGCGATGCCGAAGAGCACCGAGAAGAACAGCACCTGCAGGATATCGCCGCTGGCGAAAGCACCCACGATGGTCGTCGGGATGATGTTCATCAGGAAGCCGGTAATCGTCTGCTCATGGGCTTTGTCGGCGTAGGTCGCGACGGCCTTGGCATCCAGCGTGGCCGGATCGATGTTCATACCGGCGCCGGGCTGCACGGTGTTGGCGACGATGAGGCCAACGATGAGCGCAAGGGTGGAGAAGACCAGAAAGTAGATCATGGCTTTGCCGGCCACACGTCCGACCTTCTTCATGTCGTTCATGCCGGCAATACCGGTTGCGACGGTGAGGAAGATCACCGGTGCGATGATCATCTTGACGAGGCGGATGAAGCCGTCGCCGAGCGGCTTCAGCTCTTCACCGAAGGCCGGATAGAAATGGCCGAGCGCGATACCGGCGATGATGGCCACGAGAACCTGGAAATACAGGTGCTTGTAAAATGGCAGTTTGGCGTGGCCCGCGGCCACGGCTGTCGTATCGATCATGTTTTTTCCTCCTCGGCCTCACCCTGCCTTGATTGGCCTCCCGGGATCGCCGTGTCGTTGACGGCTTCGCGCCGATTGAGGAGTCATGTGCAATACGCATGCCAGACTTGATTATTTGCCGCAACTGACTGATTTAAATAGTAGTTTTTATTCAGGCTTTGGGAGTGCTTGACCGTTTGTGCGGAATCCCGGACAAAAATGCTTGCGGCCTGTGTGTGAATCCGCACAATAAGGCCATGACCGAGAACCGCACCCTGAATTCCCGCGCCAGGCGGCAGGCACAGTGGCTGGCGCTGGCCGGCCTCTGGTTGCTCGTCGGTCTTGGTGTGCTGCTTGTCGCCGATGATATCGCCCGCAATCAGGCCCTTCGCAAGGCGGGTTCCGAAGCGGCGACCGATGCGGAGCTGAAGATCGCGCTTTTGAATGTTGCACTGGAGCGGCCGCGCGCCATTCCGCTGGTCTTATCGGGTGATCCTGATATTGCTGCGGCACTTGATGGCGGTGGTCCGCCCGCACTCGATCGGCTGAATAAAAAGCTGGAGGGGCTGATCGAAGGCACGCAAGCATCGGTCATCTATGTCACCGGACCGACGGGCTTGACCATAGCCTCGAGCAACTGGCGGGAGGCGGATAGTTTCGTCGGCTCAAACTATGCCTTCCGCGAGTACTTCCGGCAGGCAATGAAGGATGGCATGTCCGAACATTACGCGCTCGGAAATGTCAGCCGCCGGCCCGGGCTCTATATTTCCCGCCGCATCGATGCTGCGGATGGTCGCGCGCTTGGTGTCGTCATCGCCAAGGTCGAGTTCAATCGGCTTGAAACGGACTGGAACATCGGCGGCAAGCCGGTCTATGTCGTTGACAGGAACGGCGTCGTGCTGATGACCAGCGTGCCGGAATGGCGGTTCAGGACCGTGTCGCCAATCGATGAGGCGCGGCGAAAAATCATCTCCGAGAGCCTTCAATTCGGCAATGAGACGCTCTCCACCCTTCCTTTTCGGGCGGCGCGACGCTCTGGCGAGGCAATTCCTCTCATCCACGTTGATGCGCCGGTGAAAGAGCGCGGCGATTACCTGCGCCTGGAAGTTCCCGTTCCAACGACGTCGTGGACGCTGCATTATCTTCAGCCAGTCGCGCCGGCGCTCAATGCGTCCATAAGGGAGGGCAGGGTGGTGGCGCTGGCGACGTTGATGCCGCTCGTGGCGATCTCCGCTTTGTGGCTATGGCGCAGGCATAAGGCGCTAAGGGAAAAGGAAGAGGAGCAACGAGCCCGTCTGGAACTCGAAATGAAGGTGCAGGAGCGGACCCGCGATCTGACGAAGACACGCGACCACTTGCAGGCGGAAATCGCCCTTCACCAGAAAACCACCGGCGAACTGCGCAATGTGCAGCATGAACTGGTGCAGGCCAACCGCCTTTCCATCCTCGGACAGGTGGCAGCGGGTGTGGCGCATGAGATCAACCAGCCAGTCGCCACGATCCGCGCCTTTGCCGACAATGCGCGGACCCTGCTCAAGCGTGATCGTCTCGCGGAGGTTACCGAAAACCTTGAGGATATTGCGGCCCTGACCGAGCGTATTGGCACCATAACCACCGATCTGAAAATCCTTGCGCGCAAGGGGCGTACCGCTGCCGAGCCCGTGAGTGTCAGGTCAGTCATCGAAGGCGCTGTCGTGCTGTTGCGCAGCCGTTTTTCCGGTCAGATGGATGCTCTTGATATCGTGTTGCCGGATCAGGATTTGATGGTTTTGGGCAGCCGCATCCGGCTTGAACAGATCCTGATCAACCTGTTGCAGAACGCGCTCGAAGCCGCGGAAACAATTGAAAAATCGAGAGTTGAGGTGCGTGTACGTGAGGAAGGCGAGAGGATCGTAATTTCTGTCAGCGACAATGGCACCGGCATTCCCGACGCCATCCGCGCCCAGCTGTTTTCCCCCTTCAATACATCCAAGGAAGGCGGCCTTGGCCTTGGTCTCGTCATCTCGAACGATATTGCGTCCGATTACGGCGGGCGGATCGAGGTGGCAAGCGGCGAGGCGGGCACCTGTTTTTCCGTATTTCTGAAGCGAGCATGACATGACGACGACTGGAACCATATTCCTGGTTGATGATGACTCCCAGCTGAGAAAAGCCATGGTCCAGACGCTGGAGCTGGACGGACTGTCCGTCACGTCTTTTCCCCGCGCCGAGCAGGCGCTCGCGGCGTTGAACGACGATTTCGATGGCGTCATCATATCGGACGTGCGGATGCCGGGCATGACGGGGCTCGAGTTCTTCGATCATGTCCGCAAGATTGATGCGGATCTGCCCGTCATCCTCATCACCGGCCATGGGGAAGTGCCAATGGCCGTCGATGCACTTCATAACGGCGCTTACGACTTCATTGCAAAGCCCTTTCCCGCCGAACGTATGGTTGAAAGCGCACGCAGGGCTCTGGAAAAGCGCCGTCTCGTGCTGGAGAACCGCGCGCTTCGCCGGGCGGCGGGGCAGGCTGAGGACGACCTTCCTCTGATTGGCCAGACGCCAGCCATGGAACGCCTGCGCACGACGCTGCGCCACATTGCCGATACGGATGTGGATGTGCTGGTGGCAGGCGAAACGGGCAGCGGCAAGGAAGTGGTCGCGACGGCGCTTCACCGGTGGAGCAAGAAGCGCGCTAAGGGAAATTTCGTGGCGCTGAATTGTGGCGCATTGCCGGAAACGGTGATCGAAAGCGAGCTTTTTGGCCACGAGGCGGGCGCTTTTACCGGCGCTCAGAAAAAGCGGGTCGGGCGTATCGAACATTCGAGCGGCGGAACGCTCTTTCTGGACGAGATTGAAAGCATGCCGCTCGCCGTGCAGGTGAAGATGCTGCGCGTGCTTGAAATGCGGGAAGTTTCGCCGCTGGGGTCGAATGACGAACGGCCGGTTGATATTCGTGTCGTGGCAGCCGCGAAGGTCGATCTTGGCGATCCCGCCGAGCGGGGCACCTTCCGTGAAGACCTCTATTACCGTTTGAACGTCGTCACGCTTTCGATCCCGCCATTGCGCGAACGAAAGCCGGATATCCCTTTGCTGTTCTCGCATTTTGTTGCCAAAGCTGCGAACCGCTTCAACATGCCGGTGCCGCAGATCGGCGCTGCTATCTCGCGTCACCTGAATGACCATGATTGGCCGGGCAATGTGCGCGAACTCGGGCACTTTGCCGAAAGGGTGGTGCTGGGGCTGGAGACGGGCCCAGTCGGAGCTCCTGCATCACAAGCTGCTCTGCCTTCCTCCGGCACCCTGCCGGAGCGCATGGACGAGATCGAAGCGCGGATCATTCGTGAAACGCTGGAACAGGCCAATGGCGACGTGGCGGAAACCATCGCGACGCTCGGCATCGCCCGAAAGACCTTCTACGACAAGCTGCAACGTCACGGCATCAACCGCGGCGATTATGTGAAGAGCGGTGCAGTGTAGGCAGTATGCTGTGCTCATGAAAAAGCCGCGGAGGTTTCCGCCCGCGGCTTTAAAAAAGAAGACACTGAAGGCGTCGAAATGTCTTTGATCAGCCCGCTACGCAGAAATGACGCTGACCGTCATTGCCGACATAGGTGCCGGAGCGGGAATTGAAGCTGCGATACCGCTGCGAGCAATAGTCGTACCAAGCGTTCGTCCACGGCTCGATGGTACGGTACGTGCGGCGCGGCTGGTAGTAACCGGGATTGGTGTCGTAGACCGGCTGCGCACGGTAAACCGGTGCCGGGCGATAGACCGGAGCGGGGCGGTAAACCGGCTGCGGTTGCGGCCGGTAATAACGATAATCCGGCTCTTCATAGACGTAGCTCGGCTCGTAGCGACGCGGCGGGTCGATATAGACGCGCTCGTCATCGACCGGTGCGGGGCGGGACAATGCGGAACCGACGGCGACACCAGCGGCGAGGCCGAGCACGCCGCCGAGAAGGGCAGCATCGCGGCGATCATGGCGGTCCCAGTCTCCGGCGGAAGCGCTGCTCAGGGGAACGATCGTGGCGGCGGCGACGGCAATTGTCAGAATTGTTTTAGCTGCAAAGGACGACATGGTTTGTTCTTCCATCCAAGTGGCAGGACGCTGCCAGTTGCAAATTCGATGGTTAAGGAATTACAGGCTGGCTGCTGAACGGATGCTGAATGAATTGTGGCGGAGCGGCGGCGCTCCGCAATTCCTGTTTGCGCGCGCCGAACTTCGCGCTAGAACTCAAGGTGCAACAGGACGCAGAGATGAGCCTTTCCCACATATCATTCAATCCGGACAGTTCGCATGAGGATCGCGCGCAGGCCATCCGCGACACGCTTCGGGACGCCATTGTCGACCGGCGCCTGTCTCCCGGAACGAAGTTGTCGGAAGCCGAGGTTGGAACGCTCTTCGATGTCAGCCGCACGGTCGTGCGCGCAGCGCTTCAGATGCTGGCTTACGAAGGGCTGGTGAAGACGGAGCGTAATCGCGGCGCCTTCGTTTCCAATCCCACCCCAGATGAGGCGCGGCAGGTTTTTGCCTCGCGCCGGCTGATCGAGCCCGGCGTCGTGGACGCGGCAATCGAAAAGATCACACCTGCGGCGGTGAAGCGTCTGAGGGAGCACCTTGTCGAGGAAAGCCGCCATCAGCATGAGCGCGGGCCAAGCGCAAGGCGTGCGGAAATCAAGGCATCCGGTGATTTTCATCTGATGCTCGCCTCGCTTGCCGGCAACGCCATCCTCGAAAAATTCATGGATGAGTTGGTCGCCCGTTCGTCGCTGGTCATCGCGCTTTACGGTCGGTCTGGTGTTTCGAGCTGCGGCCATAATGACCACGCCGACCTACTGGATGCGCTGGAGGCGAAGGATGCGGCAAAAGCCCGTGCGCTGATGCTGCGGCACCTCGACCACATCGAAGCCGATCTCGACCTTCGCATGAAGGAAGGGCTGGCGCTCAGGGACGCATTGGCTCTTTGATCGCTGTCCATCCCGCCTTGCCGGCGGGATAGGGCTTTTGCATTGCGCTCAGGCAGCGTAACGGCTGATGGCAAGGTCGTGGGTGTCGATTTCCGGCTTTTCACCACTGATGAGGTCAGCCAGAACACGGGCCGAGCCACAGGACATTGTCCAGCCGAGCGTGCCGTGACCGGTGTTGAGATAAAGATTGCTGTAGCGAGTGGCGCCGATGACCGGCGTACCGTCGGGCGTCATCGGGCGCAGGCCGCACCAGAACTTCGCCTGGCTCTGATCACCCGCACCGCCGAACAGGTCTTCGACGGAGTGGGCCAGCGTTTCCTGGCGTGCTGCCGGCAAATCCTTGCTGAAACCCGCGATTTCCGCCATGCCGCCGGCGCGGATCCGAGAGCCGAGACGGGTAATCGCGACCTTGAACGTTTCGTCCATGACCGTCGAGACGGGAGCCCGCGCTTCATTGACGATCGGAACAGTGATGGAATAGCCCTTCACCGGATAGACCGGCAAAGTGATGCCGAGCTGCTTCACGAACTGCGGAGAGTAGCTGCCGAGTGCCGCGACGAAGATATCGGCCTCCATCAGGCCGCGTGTGGTCTCTACGGCCGTGATGCGACCGCCCTCAACAATCGGCCGCATGATGCCGGTGTCGTAAAGGAAGGTGACGCCCGCTTCTTCGGCCATGCGGGCAAGTTCCGTCGTGAACATGAAGCAATCGCCGGTTTCGTCGCCGGGCAGTCGCAGGCCCCCGACGATCTTCTCCTTGGCGGGTGCGAGCCCGGGCTCTATGGCGGCGCAGCCATCGCGGTCGAGAATCTCGAACGGCACGCCGCCCGCCGTCAGTACGTCCACATCCTTGCCGATGGCATCAAACTGCTTCTGGGTGCGGAATACTTCGAGGGTCCCTTGCATGCGCTGGTCATAGTCGATGCCAGTTTCTTCGCGAAGCGCCATCAGGCAATCACGGCTATATTCGGCAACGCGCACCATGCGGCTCTTGTTGATGGCATAACGCGCCGAGGTGCAGTTGCGTAGCATCTGGCTCATCCAGCGCCAGGCGGCGGGATCCGCCGTCGGCCGGATGATGAGCGGTGCGTGCTTCATGAACAGCCACTTCATGGCCTTAACCGGAATGCCGGGCGCCGCCCATGGCGAGGAATAACCGGGCGACACTTCGCCCGCATTGGCGAAACTGGTTTCCAGCGCCGCAGCCGGCTGGCGGTCGATCACCGTTACCTTGTGTCCGGCTTTGGCCAGGTACCAGGCAGAGGTCACGCCGACAACGCCGGCTCCGAGGATAGTGACGTTCATGATCGTCTCACTTGTCAAAGGCTGATGTGGAATCGGTTGCCGGGCTCATGCCCGGCTGAATGTAGCTGCGGCGGTAACGGCGACCGAGGCCGGTCAGAATCTCATAGGCAATCGTGCCCGCATCCTCGGCGATGTCTTCCAGTGTCTGATCCGGCCCGATCATCTGCACGAGGCTGCCCTGCGTCAATGTTCCCTCGGGCAGGGCGGATATATCGAGAATGATGCTGTCCATGGAAACGCGCCCGGCAATTGGCAGGCGCACGCCATTGTACCACGCGGCGCCGCGATTGCTGAGCGAACGCGGCAAGCCATCGGCATAACCGGCAGCGATGGTCGCAAGCCGTGTCGGACCGCTCGCCGTAAAAGATCCGCCGTAACCGACCAGCGAGCCGGCGGGAACAGTACGGGTCTGGATGACGGCGAGATCGAGATGGACGACCGGCTTCATCGGGTTGGGGCCGGCAGCGGAAGGCGCACCGCCATAAAGCGCGATGCCGGGGCGCAGCAAAGCATTATGATAGTCATTGCCGAGAAAAATGCCGCCCGAATTGGAAAAACACACCAGTGTATCAGAAAAGGCGGTGGCGGCCTTGCGCATCACGGCGAGCTGCGCGGCATTCGAAGCATGATCCGGCTCGTCGGCACAGGCGAGATGGCTCATGACGAAGGCTGTATCAATTCCATCGAGCAGCTGCGGCTGGGCGGAGAGGATTCCTAGCTCTTCGGGGGAGAGCCCAAGGCGGCACATGCCGGTATCGATCTGCACGGCGGCGCTGAGCGTCTTGCCAAGCTTTCTGGCATGGTCCGACCATTGGGCGATCTGTTCCAGCGAATTCAAAACCGGGGTGATGGCCATGGCGGCGCAGGAGGTTTCGTTGCCGGGCTGCAAACCATTGAGGACGAAAATCCGTGCTTCGGCCGAAAGCCGGAGCCTGAGTGCCAGCGCCTCGTCGATATGGGCGACAAAGAAATTGCGGCAACCCGCCTCGAACAAGGTCTGCGAGACGATATCCGCGCCGAGGCCATAGGCATCGGCCTTCACGACGGCGGCCGTCTGCGATGCTGGTGCCATCGCCGCAAGGGTCAGATAGTTATCGCGCAATGCGCCCAGATCGATGGTTAGATGGCCGCTTGCACCACCGGCGGCCTGCTGGCGGCTGATCTGCATGTCCATGGTCGTTCACCCTCGTTTTTATCCTCTGAGGGTATTGCAACGATTATCGAATTTCTTGGCGATTGTTCGAAGAAAATGCGATAAAGTATGAAATCACGCAATTTCCGTTGATCAATTGGAATTTTCTATGTCGTCCCTCGATGCGACCGACCGCCACATCATCCGCCTGCTTCGGCTGAATGCCCGCATCAGCAACGCAAAGCTTGCCACAGAGGTCGGGCTTTCGCCGTCGGCGTGTTTACGCCGCGTCGATATTCTCGAGCGGGAAGGAATTATTCGCGGCTATACCGCCCTGACCAGCGGTCTTGCCGGCGGCGAGGTGATTTCGGTTATCGTGCAGATCACGCTCGACCGTCAGACGGAGGATTTCCTTAACCGTTTCGAGAATGCGGTACGACGTTATCCGGAAATCCGCGAATGTTATCTGATGACAGGCGGTTCGGATTATTTCCTGCGCTGCGAGGCGGAAAGTGCGGGGGATTTCGAGCGGATTCACAAGGAGATCCTGTCGAAACTGCCGGGGGTTTCGCGCATTCATTCGAGTTTTGCGATCCGGAATGTGCTGGCGACGCCGAAGGCGCGGTGATGGGGCGGAGTGTGCGGCTCACGCTCTCCGTCCTGCCGGACATCTCCCCCTCAAGGGGGAGATCGACAAGCGGCTTGCTCACGGTGTCAATACCCCACAGTCAACGTATCGATGTCACCCCCACCACCGATAAAAATGATGCACCGGCCCCCGCCCATGTCCAACGGCAAGCCCCCTGCCGGCATCGAGCGCGCCGTTCAGATAATCCTTCGCAAGCCCGACCGCCTCCCGCAATTCATGTCCCATCGCAAGATGCGCCGTAATCGCCGCTGCCAGCGTACAGCCGGTGCCGTGGTCGTTTTTCGTGTCCACCCTTGGTGCAGAAAGCGCCCGCATGGTACCATCCGCGAAGAGATAATCCGTGCTCTCAGGTCCATCGCCATGCCCGCCCTTGATAAGCACCGCCTTCGCGCCGGTTTTCAGGATCAGCTCGGCCTGGCGGGTAATCTCCTGCTCCGTTTCCGCAATCGGGGCTCCCGCCAGCAGCGCCGCTTCGGGTAGGTTCGGTGTGACGATGGTGGCGAGCGGTAAAAGCTCGCGCTGCAACGTCTCGATGGCATCTTCCTGCAGCAGCCGGTCGCCCGAAGTCGCCACCATGACGGGATCAAGCACCACCGGCTGTGACTGCTGCCGAAGCCGTTCAGCAATGGCCGCGATGGTTTCGATCCGCGAGACCATGCCGATTTTGACAGCGTCGACGTCGAGATCGGAAAAAACAGCATCCATCTGCGCGACGATGGTGACGACGGATATATCCTCAACAGCCGTCACACCGCGTGTATTCTGGGCGGTAATGGCCGTGATGACACTTGCGGCGTAGGCGCCCAAGGCGGAGAAGGTCTTGATGTCGGCCTGGATGCCCGCGCCGCCGCCGCTATCGGAACCGGCGATGGTCAATGCGATGGATGTCATGGCTGTCTCGCTTTCAGCGCGGCGTCGATTGTTGAACGGAAGTCGCGCGCTGCACTCGCAATATCGGCTGCGCGGAAAATGGCGGAAATGACTGCAACACCGTCCGCCCCCGCGTCAATGACGGCCGGTACACGCGCAAGATCGATGCCGGCGATCGCACCGACAGGCATTTCAGGCCGCGACTCCCTCAAAAACGCGCGCAGCGTCGAAAAACCATCGACGCCCACCGGCTTGTCAGGATTGACTTTGGAGACAGTTTCAAACACGCCACCAATGCACGCGTAATCGACGGGCATGGAAGCCGCCCGTTCGGCGTCGGTGCGGTTCTTGACGGTGAGGCCGATGATCGCCTTTTCCCCTAGGATGCGTCGTGCAGCCTGCGCATCCATATCGTCTGCGCCGAGATGAACCCCATCTGCGCCGGAGGCGAGCGCGACATCCACCCGATCGTTGATGACCAGAGGCACACCTGTACCGGCAATAGCCGCTTGAATGGCGCGGGCATTGTCGATCATGTCCCGGGTCGAACCATGCTTGTCGCGATATTGCAAAATCGTTGCCCCATTGAGTGCTGCCGCCAGAGCAAGCTCCGGCAAAGGCGCAACATCGCCGAGGCTTGCGTCGACCAGCGCGTTCAGACGGTAATCAACCTTGTGCATTCTCTATCCTCGCGTGGTTGATGATGGCGTCACCGGAAATCTCGGAAAGCGCATCCAGAAAAGCCGGTTCGAAAGTGCCCGGGCCGCGCGCCTGTTTGGCGGCGAGTTCGGCGCAGACGCCTGTCACGGCAAGGGCAGAAGCCGCCGCCGCCAGCGCGTCTTTCTCCACCGCCATGAAGGCGGCGATGACACCGCCCGAGAGGCAACCCGTACCGGTGACCTTTGCCATCCAGGGATGGCCGTTGACGATCCTCACGCTGCGCGTTGCATCGCCAAGATGATCCACAGGACCGGTCTCGATCCTGACGACGTTGGGGACGTCGCCGATCAGGGTCATTTCGGCGTGATTGCCGCGTACAACGGCAGGGGAAAGCGCAATGAGTTCGCGCGCGAACGCCAGCCGCGAGGGTGAATAGTCGACATGCACGGGGTCGACGATCCACGGCTTGCCAGATGCATTTGCGATTTCGATCGCGATGCGAATGACCTTACGTCGCTCCGAGTCCAGCGTGCCGAGGTTGACGGTCAACGCATCCGCCCTGGCAACGAAGCTTTCGATTTCCTCGAGTGAGGTCGTCATGGAGGGAATGCCGCCGACGACGGTGATGCCGTCGGCGGTGAATTTTTGCACCACGGTATTCATCAGGCAATGGACGCGTGGGCGCGTTTGCCGCACGCGGTCCAGAATTTCGGCGGCCTTAGCCGCTGTCGGGAAATCGCCGCTCATGGCTGTTGCAACTCCACGGCAATATCCTCCGCTGCGGGGGCCTGCTTGATCAGCTGCATCTCCTGCATGAAAGCGCCGAAACGGGTGTATCGGGCGCGGTCGAGTGCCGCCGGGCGCTTGGCAAAACGCGGCAGCGTGTCGAAAAAGGCGTGCTTGTTCAGCGCGTCATCAAGGTTCGGATAGGCCTTGATGAAGAGTTGCCAGGCTTCCTGCGGATGGTTGGTAATGTAGATCGCGGCCTGTTCCACGGCGGAAAGAAAGCGTGGCAGGCGGCTGTCCGTGGTCAGTTCGCGATGAGTGACGAAGATCAGCTCGTCATAGGCAGGCACCCCGTTTTCTTCGGGAAAGAAAGATCGTCCTTCATGGCCCTCAAGCTTCATCTGCGTCAGTTCGAAGTTGCGGAAACCGCCAAGCGTGGCGTCCACCTTGCCGGCGATCAGCGACGGCGAGAGTGAGAAATTGACATTGACGAGTTCGACATCGTCCTTCGTCAACCCGTCTTTCTCCAGCATCCGCTTCAGCATCGCATCCTCGAACCCGGAAACGGAAAAACCGACCTTTTTGCCTTTCAGGTCCTTCAGGCTCTTGATCGGCCCATCGGCGAGAACCGTAACGGTGTTGAGCGGTGTTTCCACCAGCGTGCCGAAACGCACGAGTGGCAGGCCGGCTTCGTGGTCGAGATAAAGGTTTGGCTGGTAATGTACGCCGATATCGGCCTGTTTCGCCGAGACAAGGCGCGGCACTGCGGAGGGATCGGCTGGCGGCACCAGTTCCACTTCCAGCCCGGCCTCGGTGAACAGGCCGCGTTCCCTGGCTATCACCATCGGGGCATGATCAGGATTCACGAACCATTCAAGCAACACAGTCAGCTTGTCGGCGGCCTCAGATTGCATGGGCGCAAGGACGCTTGCCGCGGCGATGGCGAGGGAAAGAAGCGTTCGTTTCATGGTGCCGACAGTCTCCGTAAATATCTGAAAGGAATGGTGTGTTCTGTTTCCTTGGCCCAGGGGGCCAGATTGGCTGTCGCCCGGTCGACGATCAGCCTGAGCAGCACGGCCATGACGGCCAGAATGAGCATGGCGGCGAACATGGTATCTGTCTGCATACGGGCATTGGACTGGATCATCACGAAACCAAGCCCGGCCGATGCGCCGACCCATTCGCCGATGACGGCGCCGAGCGGGGCGAGTGGTGCGGCGACCCTCAGCCCGGAAATAAGCGAGGGCAGCGCCAGTGGCACGCGCAGCTGTGTGAGGATCTGCCAATGACTTGCCTGTGTCAGCGAGGCGGCGTCGAGGATGGCGCGGTCCGTGCGGTTGAGGCCATCGGTGAAAGCAGAAGCGACGGGAAAGAAGATGATGATCGCCGTCATAACCACTTTTGAAGCCATGCCGAAGCCAAACCAGAGGACGAGGATTGGGGCGAGCACGAAGACCGGGAGGGCCTGCAACACCAGAACCATGGGCCAGACGAGGCGGCCGAAGCGCGGGGTAGCGGCAATAGTAAAGGCAACGAAAATACCAGCGGTAACGCCTGCCGCGAGACCGAGCGCCATTTCGCCTGATGTCACCATGGCCTGGCCGAACAGGAAACGGGGCTGGCGCCAAAAGGCGGCGGCGACATCGGCGGGCGATGGCAGAATATAACGCGGCGGCGCAAGCAGCCATGTTCCCGCCTGCCAGAGAAGCAGCAGAAGACCGACACCATTCAGCGCATGGGTGGCACGCATGAGCCGGTCCTCAGACGCAAACGCACCACGTGCGAAGGGAGGAAGTGTTCAGCATCATCGTCGTCTCCAGATGTGACGATCACATAGATCAAGCATAGCGGAGAAGAGAATGGGCAGCCCCTTGAAGGCGCGACAGTTCCGTTCCTACGCCGGCATGACCCGGATCAGGTTCAAGGGTCCGGCTCATCGCCATCTCAGCACCGTCAGGTGCTCCCCTCGGAAGAGATTGTTTTGTAGGACATGATCTAAAAATGTCAACGGCTCCGCCGACAGATCATAGGTCTTCTATATATTACTTAAATATAGTTATTAGTAATATCGGATTTATTGGTAATTAGTTATATAGATAAACTATATCGCAACGACACTGAAATAAACCTTATCCGAATTCTAATAATTCGGAGCTGAGCTTGAAAAACATCTGGCGGGACAAGTCTGGAAATTTTGCGATTCTGAGTGCTTTGTTGATCATACCGATCATCGGATCCGCCGGCGTTGCGCTGGATGTCGTTCGAGCCATGAGCGTGAAATCCGATCTTCAGATGGCAGCGGATTCTGCGGCTCTGGCCGTGGTTGCGGAAAGTTCAGCCAGTGCCGAGGCTGCACGGCGAATGGCCAGCAACGGCGTCGTTTCGGTTGGAAAGGAAGAGGCTGAAGCTTTTTTTCACAGCAATCAGCGGGGGAACCCGGAATATCGCCTATTGGCGCTCGATATACAGGTGAAGAAGAATAACACCGTGATCGAATCGTCAGTGAGTTTTAAGGCTTCGCTCAATACAACTCTCTCCAGAGTCCTGGGAAAGGATTTCCTGACTGTTTCCGGCAACGCAACTGCCAAATATGAGACGGAAACCTATACCGACTTCTATCTGCTGCTCGACAACTCGCCTTCCATGGGCGTCGGCGCAACGCCCGCCGATGTGGCCACGATGAAAGCCGCCCTCGGTTGTCAGTTCGCCTGCCATGTCACGTTGGCGGACGGATCTTCCGATCCCAACAGCAGCTATTTCCGGCTCAAAAACAAGGATCCGCAGGCGAAGGGATACATCAACGCGACGACGCGCATCGACGTGGTTGCAAAGGCGACCGCGAGTTTGATGGACACGGCTCAGGACACGCGCAAAAAACCTGATCAGTATCGCATTGCTGTCTACACTTTCGGAAAGACAGCAGAGGATGCCTTTTTTAACAAAGACCTTCCGGAGATTGTCTCGCGTACCTCGGATTTGCAGGCGGCCAAAAAAAAGATCAGAGGAATTGAGTTGATGTCAGTTCCAGGCCACAATTATAAAAGCGACCAGCATACGAATTTCGACCGTGCACTGACGAGGATAATACCGAAGATGGGAACATCGGGAAGTGGCGCGAGTTCCGCTACACCTGAAAAAATCCTTTTCTTCGTGTCGGATGGCGTGGCCGATGCTGCAAAAGCCGCATGTACCAAGAAAAAGATTTGGAATGGACGCTGCCAGGAACCCATAGACACCAAGCTGTGCGACAACCTCAAAAAACAAGGCTTCCGTATCGCCGTGCTTTACACCACTTACCTCCCGCTTCCTGGTAATCAGCACTACGATAATTGGATCGCACCATTCGAAACGGAGATCGGCCCACGCATGCAAGCCTGCGCCTCCCCTGGCCTGTTTTTCGAAGTCAGCCCCTCGCAGGGTATCAGCGAGGCCATGTCGGCGCTTTTTAAGAAGGCGATCAGCTCGCCACGCCTGACCGGGTGATGACCAGCATAGCGGAAGGTTTATCGGATCGACATTTAGTTATTTAGGAAATTAGATTTAGCGAAAATTAGTTATCCTTCGAAACTGCCTTTCAACGGTCTTTTTCTAAGTTCTGTCTCCAAACGCTTTGGGGGCAAACTTGAAAAATATCTGGCAGGACAGATCGGGTAATTTCGGAATTCTAACTGCTTTGCTTTTGGTGCCGCTCATCGGTACCGCCGGCGTTGCGCTGGATGTAACGCACAGCATGACCGTAAAATCCGACCTGCAGAGGGCGGCGGATGCGGCGGCTCTGGCGGTGGTCTCCGATAGCTCGGCAAGCGTTCACAAGGCAAAGGAGATGTCCGCAGATGGCGTCATTACGCTTGGCGGCGACGAAGGCGCCGCCTTTTTCAGAAGCAATGAGCGAGCCAATCCCGATTACTCGCTTTTGTCTCTCGATATAGAGGTGACAAAAAGCGGTAATGCGATTGTCTCTTCCGTCAACTTCAAGGCCTCTGTCGATACCACGCTTTCCAAGATACTGGGAAAAGATCTCTTCACGGTTTCTGGCTCTGCCACCGCCAAATATGAAACGGAAACCTTCAGCGATTTTTACGTGCTTCTGGACAACACGCCGTCCATGGGTGTGGGCGCGACCCCGACCGATGTTGCCACCATGGTCGCAAATACGAGCGATAAATGCGCTTTCGCCTGTCACATCGTGAAGGACGGTGTGGTGGATACCAACAGCTATTACTACAAGGCAAAACGTCTCGGCGTGACCACGCGCATCAATGTGGTCGCAAAGGCGACAGCGAGCCTTATGGATACGGCGAAGTCCATGCGCAAAAGCAGCAATCAATATCGTATGGCAGTCTATTCCTTTGGGGAAAAAGCCGAAGATACGAAGCTGCTTGAAGTTGTGCCACTGACATCGGATCTGGCGACGGCGAAGAAGAAAGCCGCCGAAGTTGACCTGATGTCTATCCCCAAGCAGGGATTCAACAACGACCAGCAGACGGATTTCGACCGGGCGCTGACCCAGATCGGGGACAAGATCGGTAACTCCGGCACAGGCGCGAGTTCGGCGAGTCCGGAGAAGATCGTCTTCTTCGTAACCGATGGCGTCGGCGATAGTTACAAGCCCTCGACCTGCACCAAAAAAACGACGGGCGGTCGCTGTCAGGAACCGATCGACCTCAAATATTGCACGAAGCTGAAAGAAAAGGGCTTTCGCATCGCCGTACTCTACACCACCTATTTGCCGCTGCCGACCAATGACTGGTATAATAGCTGGATCAAGCCGTTTCAGTCGGAAATCGGCACACGCATGCAGCAATGCGCTTCGCCGGGCCTGTTCTTCGAGGTCAGCCCGTCGCAGGGTATCAGCGACGCGATGACCGCGCTTTTCAAGAAGGCCATCACGTCACCCCGCCTGACGGGGTGACGCAAGGGGCAAAGCCTTTAGTCGATGGTGCGAAGCCGTTCAAATAGCTGACGGTGATTGCTATCTGCGCGATAGAATACCGCGGGCTCGCCAAGTGTCGCTTCGACGGATATCTCCCGTCCGCCCAGATAATGCGCGCCGCTCCAGAGATGCACCCATTCGCCGTCACCCGGAAGGTAGAGCGAGCGTTGCGTTTCGCCCGCCTTCCAGACCGGTGCGACCAGCATGTCCTCGCCATAGAGATAGCAGTCCTGAATGGCATAGGTCTGCAACTCGTTCTCGTAATGCAGGAAAAGCGGCCGCTGCACCGGCAGGCCCGTCTTTGCCGCTTCGGCGGAAAGCGATTTCAGATAGGGAGCGAGCGCGACATAGATCGCGCTCATGCGGGCGAAATGGGAAAGAACCGCTTCATCCTGATCGATCTGCAGGTTGTCGCGCGGTCTGTTGCCCTCGTGGGTGCGCATGACCGGGGTGAAGGCGGCCATCTCCGTCCAGCGCATGATGAGTTCCGCCGTCCGCACATTGCCGAAAAGGCTGGTATAGCCGCCAATATCGGAGTGGTGGTAGGCGTTGCCCATGAGCCCGGATGAGAGCGCGCCGCAAATGACGGTGACAAGGCCGTCGTGACGGGAGAAATCGACCGACTGGTCGCCGCCCCAGATGAGCGGGCAATGGGCCTGCACGCCGGTGAAGCCTGCGCGCATGAAGAACAGGGCTTCGCCGGTCTTGCCGCGGCTTTCCACGGCTTTCGCATTGACCTCGGCCCAGAGCGTGGGCCAGGCATTGTGCATCAGCTTGGCGTCGACGCCGTTCGCAAGCTTGATATCGATCGGCAGATATTCGCCGAAATCGGCCATCCAGCCCGAGAGGCCAAAATCCAGCATATTCTTGCCGATGATCGCCTCGGCGAACCAGTCAGCGGCAGCCGGGTTGGTGAAGTCGACCACGCCGCAATCGAACTCGCCAAAATCCACCAGCGCCGTTTTGCCCTCGGCGTCGGTGGCGAAATAACCGGCCGCTTCAGCGATCGGGAAGAGCGGGCCGTCGACGCAAAGATAGGGGTTCACATAGCCGAGGAACCGGACGCCCTGATCCGCAAGCTCGGCGATTTTCTGGCGCAGATGCGGGTAACGGGTTTCGTTTGCCTGCCAGTCCCAGAACAACCGCGCGCCGAAGGATGTCTGGCGAAGTCCCACCCAGTCCTCGCACCAGAGGCCTGAAACCTTCGTTCCGGCAGCGCGGATTTTTTCCAGTCGGGCGAAGGAGTTGACGCCATCCTTTAAACCGATGATCGCGCCATTATAGACCCAATCAGGCAATTCGGGCTGCCGCCCGAACCGCAGCGACAGGGCTGAAACAATGTCTGTAAACCGGTCACCGGCGAAAAGCTCGATTTTTTCGGGGATGGCCCAGATCTCGATCTCGTGGAAATCGCCATTGCGGAAATCGAAAACGGAATAAGCGCTCGTTTCTACGTGCAGGGCATATTTGCGCGACGAGAGGTAGGTGGGTTGTGGATAGTTGGTGTTGTAATAATCGCCGCCGGCCTTGCCGCTGAGGTCGGATTTGAAGGTGATTTCGGTCGTCTTGTCCCGGCCGACGCCCGGTTCTGAGGTCCAGAGCGGGAAACGGCGGCCGCGCATGTCGAAATAGGACATCTGTTCGCCTCCGCCCCAGACGTGTTCATCCGTTTCAGCAACGACACGCAGCCAGAGGCGGTTGATAGTGTCGTCCAGCGCGGTCAGACGAATTGCATGACCGTCCAGTGTCAGGCGCAGGCGCGGCACCTGACCCTTCTCAGATGAGAGCGTCACTGCGCCGTCACTGACTTCGGCATACCGCAGGGCAGTCCTTTCGATGACGTAGTCTTCGATATCGAAATTGCCGCGGTACATCTCCATCCGCTCCTTGCCCAGACCGGCAAAGAAGGCGGGCTTATCGGGCGAATGGGACAGGATGGCGCGGTTGCCGATTGAGAGCGTAAAGCCGGCTCTCGTCTTTTCAAAATGCATGACTTTGCCTTTGGCCATCAAGGCCGTCGAATGGATGCGGTGGCCGATATCAAGCTTCAATTCTGGCGCATCGGCTCTTCCGAATTTGCCGCCGTTGAAAGCCGATGCCTTGGGTTCACGCCCCGCCTGCCTCTGAGATATTAACCATCATGGAGGGGAAATCAATAGTGTATCAATTTCCATTTTTGGCAAAGCTGAAACGATCAGGGCTCTGATGATATTAATTTTATGCTTGATCCTGTTGTGCATATCGCTCTCCTTGGCCAGTGCAAAGCGCGCGCGATTTCAAGGTCTTCAGCGTATGCGCGAAACGTATTGTGCAATGGTGTGGTCGAACCAGGTCCATGAGACCTCAGCGACGGCCCCATCCTGCGCGTGGCTAAGGCGCAGAACGCGAGGCACAGACGCGCCGGCTTTCTGGCCGAAAATGCCCGGCGCCCAATCCGGCACGCTGCCGAGATCGATGCGATCCTCCGCCTTCGATATCCAGAGATTGAGGCGTGTGCGGTAATAGAGGTAGAGGGATTCCGACAGGTTTTCGGTGGCGATAGTGTCGACGTAGGAGCCGTCGAGCCAGATTTCCTCGAGCGCTGCCGGTTTGCCGGCGATGCGCCGCAGGCGGCGAATACGGTGCCCCTCGTTGGAGGTTCCGAAGGAGGGCAGGGCGGAAGGTTTGGGTAGCCTCGCAGCACTAAGGACCTCCGCCGTCGGTAGACCGCCGCCTTCGACAAGTTCCAGCCGGAAGAAAGCGTAGACGCTCTGCGGATCACTGATGGCGCGAATGTAATTGCCGGACCCCTGTATGCGCTCCAGGAGGCCCCGTTCCTGCAATTCGGCAAGGGCTTTGCGCAAAGTGCCAACTGCGATGCCTAGATTGAGCGCCATATCGCGCTCCGGTGCGAGCTTCTCGCCGTCCATCAACCGGCCGGCTGCCACCTCGCGCACCAGCATTTCGGCGATCTGGATATACATTGGCAGACTGCCGCCAGCGCGTTTCATATGCTGTTTCCCTAGCCCCAAAACAAAAATTGATACATCATTGATTTACATATTTCTTGATGCTATGCAAGAAAAACGAGAGCAGCCCTGAGGAGGAATTGCGTGACTGTCGTGCCCGTTACATCTGCTGATCTTGATGCTGCCGAGGTCTCCTGGTTTTCCGCATTATGTTCCGATGATTACGCCTATCTCGGCGTACCGGACGGAAGTCTGCGCTCCAGCTTCGAGCATTGCTCCGATATCGTCAAGAAAGCCGAGGAGCTGGGCTTCCGCAACATTCTCTGCCCTTCGTCCTATCAGGTCGGGCAGGATACGCTGAGCTTCGTCGCCGGTTGTGCGCCGATCAGCGACCGCATCAATTTCCTTGCCGCGATCCGCTGCGGTGAAATGCAGCCGATCATGCTCGCGCGCACCGTTGCAACGCTCGACCACATGCTGAAGGGCCGCCTGACGCTGAATGTCATCAGCTCGGATTTTCCGGGAGAGGTCGCCGACAGCGCCTTCCGTTACAAGCGCAGCCACGAGGTCGTCGAAATTTTGCGGCAGGCCTGGACCCGCGACACCATCGACCACGATGGCGAGATTTACCAGTTCAAGGGTGTATCGACCGAACCGGCGAAACCCTACCAGCAGAACGGCGGCCCGCTTCTTTATTTCGGTGGTTACTCTCCGGACGCGCTTGAACTTTGTGGCGCGCAGTGCGACGTCTATCTGATGTGGCCTGAAACAAAGGACCAACTGGCGGACCGCATGCGCGCCGTCAATGAGCGCGCTGCCGCCCATGGTCGTACGCTGGATTATGGTCTGCGTGTGCACATGATCGTGCGGGATACCGAACAGGAAGCCCGCGAATACGCAGAGCACCTGGTCTCTAGGCTCGACGATGAGTACGGCCAGTTGATCCGCAGCCGCGCCCATGACAGCGGTTCACTCGGCGTTTCGCATCAGGCGCGGGCCCGCGAACTCGCTGACAAGTTCGGTTATGTCGAACCCAATCTGTGGACCGGCATCGGCCGGGCGCGCTCCGGCTGCGGTGCAGCGCTGGTCGGCTCGACGGATCAGGTTCTTTCGGCGCTGGAGGACTACCAGAAGATGGGTATCCGCGCCTTCATTCTGTCCGGTTATCCGCATCTCGACGAGGCGGAACACTTCGGCACCAAGGTGTTGCCGCAGATGAAAACCTGCTCCCTGCCACACGCCTACGGCCGGGTGCCTTCTGAAACGCCAGCGACGCCGCTCGGCAACGGGGAACGCCACTGATGGAACGTATCGGTCTTTCTGACACGCTTGAACTCAGCCGCATCGTTTACGGGATGTGGCGCATTGGTGACGACGCAGACACCTCCCCGACGCATGTCCAGGCGAAGATCGAGGCCTGCCTCGCGCAGGGCATCACAACAATTGATCAGGCCGATATCTATGGCGGATACACGGCAGAAGCCATTCTTGGCGCCGGATTGAAAGCCGCGCCAGGTTTGCGCGACAAAATCGAAATCGTCACCAAATGCGGCATCGTCGCGCCGGCCGGCCGCCACGCCACCGCCCGCGTCAAGCATTACGACACCACCGCGGGCCATATTAATGCGTCGGTCGAGGCGTCGCTGCGTGACATGGGGACTGACCATGTCGATCTGCTGCTCATTCACCGCCCCGACCCGCTGATCGACGCGGAAGAAACCGGCAAGGCACTTGATGCTTTGGTGGCGTCGGGCAAGGTCAAGGCGGTTGGCGTCTCCAATTTCCGCCCGTGGGATTTTTCGCTGCTGCAATCGGCCATGAGCAACCCGTTGGTGACGAACCAGATCGAAATGAGCCTGCTTGCCACCGATTCCCTCATAAATGGCGATCTCGCCTACCTTCAGGAAAGACGCATATCGCCCATGGCCTGGTCGCCGCTCGGCGGCGGATCGCTCTTCTCCGGCGCGCATGGCGGCACCATGGCTGCCTTGCAGCGTATCGGCGAGGAGCAGGGTGTCGACGCGACCGCGGTCGCAATTGCCTGGCTGATGCGCCATCCGGCAAAGATCGTGCCGGTTCTCGGCACGAATAATCTCGAACGGATCAGAGCGGCGGCCGATGCGCTTCGCGTGACAATGGATCGCCAGACGTGGTTTGAACTCTACACCCTTGCGATTGGAAAAGAGGTGCCGTGATGACAGTGGCGGAAGCAATCAAGAGGCAGGATGAGCATGTATTCGTCCCTGGCGGCGAAAACAGCCGCAGCTTTCGCAATGCGCTCGGCGCTTTCACGACGGGTGTGACTGTCGTGACCGCAACCACACCTGAGGGTCCAATTGGCATGACGGTCAACAGCTTTGCGTCCGTGTCGCTTGATCCGCCTCTGGTGCTATGGTCGCCGGCCAAAAGTTCGTCGCGTTATTCAGCCTTCAATGGCGCGACGCATTTCGCGATCCATGTGCTGAGCGCTGATCAGGATGTGTTGAGCGCACGCTTTACCCGCAACGGACGCGCCTTTGACGATCTGGACTGGGAACTGAACGACGAAGGCGTGCCGGTCATCCCCGGAACGCTTGCGCGTTTCGAATGCTGCAAGGCTGCTGCCCATGATGCGGGCGACCACACGATCATCGTCGGCGAAGTGCTTCGCGCGGCCCATCGCGATGGCGATCCGCTGTGCTTTTCGGGTGGGGCCTTCGGGAGATTTGCCCGTCAGTAAACCTGCGATGTCGCCAGCGTTTCACGCAAGATATCAGCTGCAGTCGCCCGCATTTCCCGGCACTGATCCAGGTGTTCAAAGTAAAACCCTGTCGTCGTGACGTTATAGCTGGCGCTCACTTTCCAAAATGGCTTAATGCACCTGGTTCGGTGAAGAAATGATTCGCCGAATCATGGATGTCGTTCGGCGCTCATTAGGGAAGATTGAATGTCCGGTTGTTTCTGCCTCTTTTTGGAAAGGGAAACCTCTCCGGAAAGTCTTGCGTGCAGAAAAGCTGCCGGCCGCCATTCAGCGTTCGGTACAGGCTGGTTTTTGTCGATCCTGCTTTCCGTTAGCCCTGGTCAGAGTGCTTGGGCGGAAACCCTGAACTGGAACGGCGTTCCGGGCGGCGATTGGTCTACCTCGACGAACTGGGCACCCTCAGCCCGGGTGCCCGATGCCGGCGATGACGTGTTGATCAACGGCGATGGCCCGGTCCTCGCGACCAGCACATCTGCCATGGCCAATTCCGTCACGGTCGGACAAGTTTCGTCCGGTACTTTGGTTATCAATGGGAGCCTGTTTTCAAATTCGCTCAGCGTTGGGGTCGGCGCGGGAATTGGCGGCACCGTCACGTTCTCGGGCGCGACCCTTCAAAACCACGGTCTCTTATCGGTCGGAGGTAACGGCGTCGGTACCCTCTCCCTTTTACACGGTAGCGCGACCTCGACCGGCACCGTCTACATCGGCGAAGGGGCAACAGGGAACGGCTCCCTGACACTCGACAACTCGTCCACTCTTGTTACAGCAGGCACGATCTTTGTGGGATACGGTGCCAGCGCCGCGCCATCCGGCAGCGGCGGCAGGGGCGACCTGAAAATTCTTGCCGGAAGCACGGTAAATAGCGACAGGGCCGTTCTGGGCGAGGCGACAGGAACGGAAGGTGACGCGCTTATATCCGGCGTCGGCAGCCGCTGGACGGTTGCGGCCGGCACCGTCATCGGCAATGCCGGTGTCAGCACACTGACGGTGACGGGAGGCGGAAAACTCCTCAGCGAAACCACGACCGTCATTGCCAATCTTTCCTCCGCGTCGGGAAGCCAAGTCACCCTTAGCAGGCTTGGCTCGGCACTGGAAACCGGTCAGTTGGTCGTCGGAAACGAGGGCAGTGCGCACCTTACTGTTGAGGCAGCGGCGTCAGCGACCAGCGACAGCGCCATCATCGGACGCCATTCCACTTCCGTTGCGAGCGTTGCCGGCGACGGGTCTACATGGGTCACGGGCAATCTTCAGGTCGGTGGCGATGTCGCCGATCCCGGTGGGGCTTCCGGCAACGGAACCTTGAATGTGACCGCCGGTGGCACGGTTAAGAGCACCGCCGCCCGGCTCGGCTCTGTTGCCGGGGCGACCGGGGCAGCCAGCATCGATGGCGAGGGATCGGCCTTAACGGTCGGCAGTGGCGGACTTGCGATCGGCGATGCCGGCACCGGGTCCCTGACCGTCACGGGTGGCGGCATCGTCAGCAGTCAAGCCGTCGTACTCGGCAATAGTGCCGCCAGTAAGGGCTCCGCCCGGATTTCCGGCGCTGGCAGCACGTTGCGCAGCGCGGGCGACATTATCGTCGGTCGCAGTGGCAACGCTGTGATGTCGGTTGAAGCCGGGGGCGCTGTCGAGAGTAGAAACGGTGTCGTCGCTGCGCTCAGCGGTTCGTCATCATCGGTCACCGTTACCGGCGGTGGCTCCAGCTGGACGATGACCGGCACTTTGATCGCCGGTTATCAGGACACGGCTTCGGCCGAGGTTACAGCCAGCGCCGGCGGAAATATCCGGTCGGGGCAGGTGGTCCTGGGGGATCTCTCCGGCTCATCGGGAACGATGACCATCACCGGTGCCGGCTCGAATATAACGGCTTACGTCGATAACGGCCTTGGGGCCTCCGGCCGCATGACGGTCGGACAATCCGGTTTCGGCAGTTTGATTGTGACGAACGGTGCGTCGCTCGATGCCCATCAGCTTTCCGTGGGATATTCGGCGGGGTCTGATGGTGCCGTCCTCGTCAACGGCATCGGCTCGCGCGTCTCCGTTGACGACACCCTGGTCATCGGCTCTGCCGGGGACGGCAGCGTTGAAGTAACAGGCGGCGCAGCGCTCGCGGCGCCTACCATCCTCATTGCGTCCTCTGCCGGTTCGGCTGGCGTCTTGAATGTCGGCGCAGCTTCCGGACAAACGGCCCGTTCGGCCGGTACCATCGATGCTCAGGCGATCAGCTTTGGAGCCGGCGCTGGCCGGATCGTTTTCAATCACTCTGAGACTGCCTACCTCGTCAAGGCCGATATTTCGGGAGCGGGCAGCGTTGTTGCGGAAAATGGCGTGACGACGCTTTCTGGAAACAACAGCTATTCCGGCGGCACTACGATATCCGGCGGTACCTTGAAGGGAACCGCGGGAAGCTTTGGCTCCGGCGAGATCGCCAATGACGCGGCGTTGGTCGTGGATGGCGCCGGGAGGCTTTCGAATGCGATTCACGGCACGGGCAGCTTCGAAAAGACCGGCGCAGGCGACCTCGAACTCTCGGCCGTCAGCACTTATCTGGGGCCGACGACGGTCTCAGGCGGAAAACTGAGCGTCAATGGCTCGTTGGCGAGCGCGGTTTCAGTGGGCGACGGCGCGACGCTCGGCGGTACGGGTACTGTTGCCGGCCTTGCTATCGGTACGGGCGGTACGCTGGCTCCGGGCAATCCGCTTGGTACGTTGACATCGACAGGCGACGCCACATTCGCTGCGGGCGGCAAATATGCGGTTGATATAGATACCGCCGGTAATTCCGACAGGCTTGCGGTGAACGGCACCGTAACAATCGCCAATGACGTAACTCTCGTCGTCACGCCGCTGACGAACCGATCTGCTTTCAGTCTGAACACGCGCTACCGGATCCTCACTGCGACGGGAGGCATAACCGGCGCTTTCGCCCGCATCGATGAGAATTTTGCCTATCTGACCGCGACCGTCGCAAAGAGCGACGACACTGGCACCGCTTATCTGTCGTTCAGCCCGACATCGTCGGCCCCCGGATCTCTTGCCGCGCAAACCACCACAGCAAATGCCCGAGCAGCGGCCAACGCCGTTCAGGCCCTCGGAGAAAATGCAGCCCTGTATCAGTCCGCCATTTTCCTTCAGGGCGGTGAAACGCAACTGGCATTTTCGCAGCTTGCCGGAGAAATCCATCCGTCGGTTGCCATGACCCTGGTCAATCGCAGCAGCCAGACCCGGGACGTTATTCTGGATCGGCTGCGCCGCGCCTTCGACAGCATCGATGCACGGCCAATCATGCCCGTCGCTTATGGGAAGCACGACGGGGACTTCTTGTTCGAGGATGAAGGATCGCCGAGCTTCTGGACCAGTGGTTTCGGGTCGCGTGGACGTGTTGATGGCGATGGCAATGGGTCATCGGTTGATAGCAAGGACGGCGGCATTCTCTTCGGACTTGATGGTGAGCTCGGGAAAAGTTGGCGCGCCGGTGTGGCGGGCGGTTACAGCCACGAGAGGATTGACCAGACGACATTTGCTGCTTCAGCAGAGGTCGACAGTTATTATGTGGCTGCTTATGCGGGCACAATGATCGGGCCTGCGTCTCTGCGGTTTGGGGCGATCCATGCCTTTCAGGATATGGATACGCGCCGCTCTGTCTCTTTCTCGACACTCAGCGAAAACCTCTCCGCCAGCTATGACGGCTCGACGTCGCAGGTCTTTGCCGAAGCAGCCTGGCGTTTCGATTTCGATCTGACCCATGTCGAGCCCTATGCCAACATCGCCTACGTAAACAGCCGTACCGACGCTTTTGGCGAAAAAGGCGGGATCGCCGCCGTGTCCTCAGCGTCTGCACGCTACGAACAGCTTTCCACGACGCTCGGTGCGCGCATCACAAGGGATGTCGCGCTGGGAGGCATGCTTGGCCGCGCAATGTTCGATCTCGCCTGGCGTCACAATTACGGCGACACTGCGATGGGCAGCAGCCTTTTCTACGACGGCGGGGAGGCGTTTTCGATCGCGAGCACTACAGGTTCGCGAGACGCAGCAATACTTAATCTGGGGCTAAGCTACGATCTCACGCCGTCCGCCACGTTGACATTCCGTTATGGTGCAGTTTTCGGCGCTGGCCTGATGGATCAGTCCGCTGCCGCCGAACTTGGGGTTCGTTTCTGATGCGGTGTAAAAAGACGCGTTGCGCAAGTGCTATGGCTTTCACTTTGCTGTTCGTCGCATTTTCTCTCGACATCGCAGCTGCACAGGAGACGTCGCAAGGCGCAGCATCCTTGCACGAGGCTCACGGAAGCTGGCAGCTCGCCTGTACTGCACCCGGAAATGACGATGGCCCCGAGAAAGCCTCTGGCGCGACGCAGGAGACGAAGCGGACCTGCGCGATGGCCCAGGTGCAATTGGAGGAGAAGACCCGCAAGCTCGTCGTTTCCGTGGAGTTCCGGCTCGCCGGTGAAGAAGCACCGGGGAAGCTTGCTGGCACGATGGTTCTGCCCTTTGGTCTGGCCGTCACCAAGCTCTTTTCCGTCAAATCGGGAAATATGCGCTTGCAGGAGGTGCAGGTCAGCACTTGCTTACCGGTTGGCTGCGTTGTTTCCTTCTCGCCCTTTGTCGAGCTGGTCTCGGCGCTGAAGGCGGAACAGACACTCACAATCGAGGCGCCCGATCTGCAGGGTCGCATTGTCTCGTTTCAGCTGCAGGGAAAAGGGTTTCCCCAGGCGTTGAAACGCCTTGAGGAAATGCGCTAGGCCGCTACGGAATCCGGCTCAGGTTTCGCGCCCGGTTCCTGCTGTGGCGCATGGGGCTCGACATTTTTCTTGCGGGAAAACAACCCTGACAGGAACCGGCCAAATCGGTCCATTTCCACAAAAATGACGGGCGTGATGAAGAGCGTCAGCAATTGCGAGACGATAAGACCACCGACCACCGCGATGCCAAGTGGTTGGCGCAGTTCCGAACTTGCGCCGGAGCCGAGTGCGATGGGCAGGGCCCCGAGAAGGGCGCAGAAGGTCGTCATCATGATCGGCCGGAAACGCCGGACGCAGGCTTCGTGAATGGCGGTCGCCGGCGCCTCGCCCTTTTCGCGTATGAGCTCCACTGCCACGTCGATCATCATGATCGCATTTTTCTTGACGATGCCGATCAGCATCAAGAGGCCGATCAGCGCAATGATCGAGAAATCCATGCCCATCACCTTAAGCGCTACCAGTGCGCCAAAGGCAGCGGCCGGCAGGCCGGAGAGGATGGTCAGCGGGTGGATGAAGCTTTCATAGAGCACGCCCAGCACAACGTAGATCGTCAACACAGCTGCCAAAATGAGGATGCCGGTATTCCCTTGACTCTGCTGGAAGATCGCCGCCGTGCCGCCATAGCTGGTGAAGACATCCTGCGGCAGACCGATGGTCGTTTTGATCTGGTCGATCCGGCTTGTGGCATCGGAAAGCGCGACCCCATCCGGTAGGTTGAAGGAGATGGTAGTGGAGACAAGCTGGCCCGTCTGGTTGATGGTGACAGGCGCCTGCGTGCGCGTGAGCGAAGCAAAGTTGGACAGCGGAACGAGGACGCCTGACTTGGCGGAGAGGATATTGATGTCGCTGAGAAAATCAGCGCTCCAGGGTTTGGAGCTGTCAAATTCGACGATGACGTCGTAACTATCGCCAGTCGACTGGATTTGCGCTGCCGTATAACCGCCGAAAGACATTTCCAGCGTCTTGCGCAGCTGGTCATTGGTAATGCCGAAGGCCGCGGCTTTTTCTGAATCAACCGAAATGGTGGCTGCGATCGCGCCATTCTGGGCGTCGGATGTGACGGAGGTAAATGTGTGGTCGCGGCGCATCGCCTCCATCAGCTTGTTCGACCACTCGGTCGTCGTGTCGGCGTTCAGGCCCTGAACCACGAGCTGATATTGACTTGCGGAGCTGCGTCCGCCGAAACGCAGGCTTTGCTGCGGATTGATGTAGGTGCGGATGCCTGCGACCTTTGATGTTGTCTGCCCCAGTTCCGCCAGCACCTGGCTCAGCGGAGCACGCTCTTCCTTGGGTTTCAGTTCCACGAACATCGACCCGTTGTTCAGCGGGTTGCGGGAATTGCCGCCGACAATGGAAGTGACATGAACAACGGCCGGATTTTTCCGAATCTGGTCGGCGACCTGCGCCTGAAGATCACGCATCGCCGTATAGGAAATATCCTCTCGCGCCTGTGTCGAAACGGAAAGGCGGCCAATATCTTCCTGCGGGAAAAAGCTCGACGGCAGCGTTTCAAAGAGGAAGGCAGATGCAGCGATGGACGCGAGAAAAGACGCGAGCACGATACCACGGTGGGAAAGACACCAGCTGACCGCGCGGCCATAGCCACGCAGCGTGCGTTCGAACCCGGCATCGAACCAGCGAATGATCGCCGGCGGTTTGGAAGTGTGGCCGGAGAGACGCGAGGCGAGCATGGGCGTCACCGTCAGTGAAACCAGCGCCGATGCCATGATCGCGAGCGTGACGACCATGCCGAATTCGTTGAAGAGCCTGCCAATCACACCGCCCATCAACAGGATGGGGATGAAAACGGCAACCAGCGAGACCGACATCGACAGGATAGTGCCGCTGACTTCCGCGGCACCCTGCAGCGCAGCCTCGCGCATCGGCAGGCCCTCCTCATGCAGGCGCAGAATGTTCTCCAGCATGACGATCGCGTCATCCACCACCAGCCCCACGGACAAAGTCAGGCCGAGCAGGGAGATGTTATCGATACTGTAGCCAAGCACATACATCATGCCGAAAGCCGTGATGAGCGACAGCGGCACCGCAAGGCCGGGAATAATGGTTGCGGTGAGGTGGCCGGTAAAGAGGTATATGACCGCAACTACAAGGCCGATGGTCAGAAACAGCGTGAACTGAACGTCGGAGATCGCATCCTTGATCGCTGTCGAAGCGTCGTTCATCACGTTGATATTCACAGAAGGCGGTAATTGCTGCCGCAGCGCGGGCAACTTCTCTTTGATGGCGTCGACAACCTCTACCGTGTTGGCGTCGGGCTGACGCTGCACGGCGAGAATGATCGCCTGGTCGCCATCGAACCAACTGCCGGCATTGGTGTTGTCGATGCTGTCGGTGACATTGGCGATATCGCCGAGGTGGATCCTTGCGCCATTGGTGGTTGAAACGACCAGCGAGCGGAAGGCGTCTGCGTTGGTCCGCTGCGTATCAGCCTCGATCGTCAGCCGTTGATTATCATCCTGGAGCGCGCCGACAGGCACCTGATTGTTGGCCTGGGCAATGGCCGTTGTGACAGTGTCGACACCAAGGCCTCTTGCCTGAAGCTGCGCTGGATCGAGACCGATACGGACCGCATAGGTCTGCGCGCCATAAATACTGACCTGGGCAACGCCCGAGATGGTGGAGAGAAGCGGTGAGATGATGTTTTCGGCGATCTCATCCACCTTGCTGGTGGGCATTTCCTTGCTGTTGACGGCAAGCAGCAACACTGGCGCATCGGCCGGGTTCGTCTTGCGATAGCTCGGCGTCGTCGTCATGTTGCTCGGCAATTGCCGTTGTGCGCGTGAGATTGCGGCCTGAACATCGGCCGCGGCGGCGTCGATATCACGATTGAGGTCGAACTGAAGCACGATCGAGCTGTTGCCGAGCGTGTTCGTGGCGCTGATTTCGCTAACGCCTGGAATGGTCTCGAATTGTTTGACCAACGGCGTCGTCACCGATGTCGCCATGGTTTGTGGCGAAGCGCCAGACAGCGATGAAGAGACGTTGATCGTTGGAAAATCCACCTTCGGCAGGGCGGCGACGGGCAGCAGGCGGAAGCCCGCAAGCCCGGCCAGCACGAGGCCGATGGCAAGAAGCGTGGTGGCGACAGGGCGGTTGATGCAGAAACTTGGGATCATTGGCTGCCCACCTTGTCCTGCTGGATGTTGGCGGACAGGTTACCGGCTGTGCCGCCCTTATCGGAAAACTGCTCGACCACAGTCTGACCATCGGCGAGTCCGGACTGTCCTTCGACGATCACGTGTTCGCCGCCATTGAGGCCGCCTGCTAAGGCGGTCGAATCTCCATTGGAGCGGGCGACCTCCACGGGGGTCATATGCGCATGGTGATCATTATCGACGGTATAAACGAAGTTGCCCTTCGGCCCCGGTCGCACGGCAACGGTCGGCACGATGATCATCTCGTCGTCTGAAATGAAGTGAGCCGTGACATTAACGGACTGGCCGGGCCACAAAAGGCCGCGATCATTCTTGAATTCCGCCTTGGCCAAGACCGTACCGGATGCCTGGTCGACCGTATTGTCGTAAAAACGCAGCGCGCCGGACATGGCCTCACCGCCGGTCGCGGCGGGATCGACATCGACAGCGGTATCCTTCGCGATGCCTTCACGCAATTGCGGCAGGTACCGCTGGGAAAGCCGGAAGCTTACCGAAATGGGATCATATTTGGTGATCGTCACAATATTGATGCCGGCGCTGAGATAGGCACCGGGACTAACCGTGATATCGCCCAGCCGGCCATCGAAGGGCGCGCGGATTTCCATATGCTCGAGCGTCACCTGATCCGATGCAAGCGTTGCCTTATCCGCGTCGATCTTTGCGCTGGCGCTCTCGCGGGCCGCTCTTGCCTGGTCCAGCACCTGCTGGGACTCGGCGCTTTGCTTGACGAGGTTCGCGGCACGCTGGAAAGCTGCCTCCGTCTGCTCAAGCGTGGCCTGATCGGCGGCAATATTGGCCTTGTCCTTGTCCACTGCGGCGCGTGCGATGCGATCGTCCATCTTGAGGATCAGATCGCCAGCCTTGATATGCTGGCCGTCCTTCGCCGCGATTTCGGTGACAAGGCCAGCTTGAAGAGGTGCAATATTGGTGATGTCGGCTGCGACTGCCCAACCGGTCGCTGTCGCATCCATTGGCAGTGTCGCCTTGCTGACGGCAATGGTGCTGACCGTCGGCGGTGCTCCGTTGCGCCGCCCACCTTGTCTTTGCCCCTGCTGCCGGGCAGGCTGGCCGTTCTGGGTCGATTGCGCTGCGGTTTCCGCGCCGGTTGGCTGCGGCGTGACGGCAAACTGTTTGAAATAGGGGATTTTGTCGAGTGGCAGGCGATCCCTGAAATACCAGCCGCCGGCGGCTGCGATGGCAAGAACGCTAAGGGCGGTCCAGAAACGTTTCATCTGACGATTCCGCGAATGAGATTACATGTTTCCCGAACATGTGCGGCAAGCCTTGGGAGCAGCTTTCCTCCACAAGACACCCAATGCGCTGCAAAATCACCTTAAACTTTTGTAATGGCGCATATGGCTGCCGGGCAGCGAAAGCCCTGCCTCATAGGCAATGCAACGGTTGGTCGCTCAGGACAGACCCCGCGAGTATCACTCGCATCTCCACATCTGGAGGCTCCAGACACATCCTAACCTCACAAGGCCGCTGCGGACCTTTTCCACTCCCGCGACGACAATCCCGATCTTCGAGTGCTTCGTCGCACGCATTGTGATTGACAAGGCGTCTTATCGATATATTCTGTTATAAAGATGCATATAACATAATAATGGAACACGTAAGAGCTGGGAGCTTGACCATGAGACGTAAACTCGCATTTCTCGCCACTGCCGCTTTGCTGCTTGCACCGGGTGTGTTGATGGCCCAAGAGAAGGGCGGCGTGATCAATGTCGCGACGATCGGCGAGCCGCCGACACTCGATCCGATGGCGTCAACGGCCGATCTTGTCGGCATCGTCACGCAGCATATCTTCGAAACGCTCTACACCTTCGACAAGAGCTGGAAGGTGACGCCGCTTCTGGCGGAGGCGCTGCCGGAGATTAGCGCCGATGGCAAGACCTACACGATCAAGCTGCGCCAGGGCATCAAATTCCATGACGGCAGCGACATGACATCGGAAGACGTCGTCGCCTCGCTCGGACGCTGGATGAAGATTGCCTCGCGTGGCAAACAGGCAGCCGGATTTATCGAGAACATCTCCGCACCCGACGCCGGAACGGTCGCGATCACCCTCAAGCAGCCCTATGCGCCGCTTACGTCGCTCCTCGCTTTCAACAATTCCGCCGCCATCATTCTCCCGGCTGAAAAGCAGGCGGAGCCGATGGCCGAATTCATCGGCACCGGCCCCTATATGTTGAAGGAGCGCAAGGCCGACCAATATATCCAGCTCGTTCGTTTCGATGGCTACAAATCCCGCGACGGCGAAAGCGACGGTTACGGTGGCGCGCGCCATCAATATCTCGATGAAATCCGCTTTGTGCCGGTGCCCGATCCGAACACACGCGTTGAGGCGGCTGTCTCGGGACAATATGACTACGTCGATTCCATCCCCGTTGAATCCTTCGACAAGGTGAAGTCGTCTTCGGCGTCGCAGCCGCTCATGCTGAAGCCCTTCGGGTTCCCGGTCTTTGTCTTCAACACCAAGGAAGGGCTTTCATCCAAGCTTGAGGTCCGCAAGGCGGTCGCTGAGGCGCTGAATACGGAAGACATGTTGGCTGCTGCTTTCGGCAGCACGGAGTTCTACGCCCTCGATGGCGCCTATTATCCCGATAACTTCTCCTGGCACACGGAAGAGGGCGTGGAGGGCAATTACAATGTCGGCAATCCCGAAGCTGCAGCCGAAAAGCTGAAGGCCGCGGGCTATAATGGCGAGCCGCTTCGCATTCTCACCAGTCGCCAATATGAATTCCATTATAAAATGGCGCAGGTCGCAGCCGAATATCTGAAACTCGCCGGCTTCAAGGTCGACATGCAGGTGGTGGACTGGGCGACGCTGACACAGCGCCGGGCCGATCCCAAGCTTTGGGATATTTACATCAGCCACAGCCCCTTCCTCCCGGAGCCCGCATTGATGGGTGCGCTGTCCACGAGCTCGCCGGGCTGGTGGGATACGCCGGCACGCAAGGCAGCAGTCGACGCTTTTACCGCCGAAGTCGATCCTGATAAGCGCATCGCGCTCTGGGCCAACGTGCAGAAGACGATCTACGCGGAGCTGCCGCTCCTCAAGATCGGCGACTTCAACGCCGTAGCGGCGAAGTCCAACAAGCTTGATGGAGTCGACGCCGCGCCCTGGCCTTACTTCTGGAATGCCTCGGTCACGAAATAAGGCCGACACCGCACACCGTTACCCCGGCCTTGAGCCGGGGTCCAGCGCGATCAAGTCATTGATCGGAAAAAGCTTTTCACCACGCAGACGTGTGGTGGCTGGATGACGGATCAAGTCCGGCATGACGGAAGCGAGGAGTCGATTTTTAAGCAACCCGGTTCAACCGTCGCCTGATAGCGGCAATCAAGCGCTTCGGAGCCCTTATTCGTGATACGTTATATTTTTCAGAGACTTGCGGGAATGATCGTGGTGATGTTTCTCGTCGTCACCATCGTTTTCGTCATCCTGCGCGTCACGCCCGGCGACCCGGCTGCCGTGATGCTCGGGCCGGATGCCTCCGCGCAGGATATCGCTGAGCTTCGCACGCGGCTCGGTCTCGATCAGTCGCTCGGCGTGCAATATGTCTATTACATCGGGCAATTGCTAAGGGGCGATCTCGGACAGTCGATCTTTCTCAACATGCCCGTTGGATCGGCCTTGCTGGACCGGGCGGAGCCGACATTTTTCCTGACGATCTTTTCGCTGCTCATCGCGAGCGTCATCGCGCTTCCGATCGGCATCTACGCAGCATACCGGCGCGGTTCTTTCGTGGATCAGGCCGCAACGACCGTCGCGATGCTGGCCGCCAGCATTCCAAGCTTCTGGCTCGGGCTCATCCTGATGCAGCTCTTCGCCGTGCGGCTCGATCTGTTCCCGGTGTCGGGTTATGGTGGGCCGGGCGCAAGTTTTCTTGAGCGCATGTATCACCTCACTTTGCCGGCAATCGCGCTTGGGCTCGTCTCTTCGGCGCTCATTCTGCGCTTCACGCGCGCTTCGATGCTGGATGTCCTCGGCGACGACTATGTACGGACCGCCAGAGCCAAAGGCGTGAAAGAGCGCCGCGTGGTGATGAAACATGCATTGAAGAACGCCCTGATCCCCATCCTCACAGTGCTTGGTCTGACTGCCGCCGTGCTGATTTCAGGTGCTGTTGTGACGGAAACGGTTTTCGGGCTGCCGGGCGTCGGTAACCTCGTCGTCTCTGCCGTGCTGCGTCGCGATTATCCGGTCATTCAGGGTGCGCTTCTCGTCATCGCCGGGCTCTACGTGCTCATCAATTTTGCAATCGACATGCTCTATCTGCTGGTCGATCCGAGGGTTCGTTACTGATGGCTGACATTGTTTCAAGCGTTCCACCGGCACGCAACCCGACCTGGCTGTTCATTCGCCGATTGCTGAAGCGCAAGACGGTCGCCGCTGGCCTGATCGTGCTGTTGATCTTCGTGTTGCTCGCGGTTTTTGCGCCGATGATCGCGCCCTATTCCCCGTCGAAACTCTCGATTGTCAATCGCCTGAAACCGCCGAGCGAACTCTACTGGTTCGGCACCGACGAGTTTGGCCGTGACGTCTTTTCCCGTACGATCTACGCGGGAAGGCTATCACTTCTCGTTGGCGCCGCAGTGGTCGCGCTATCGGCCCTGATCGGCATTACGCTCGGCCTGCTTGCCGGCTTCTTCAAAAAGCTGGATACGCCGATTGCCCGGTTAATCGATGCCATGATGGCGTTTCCCGATATTCTCCTGGCAATTGCGCTGGTGGCCGCACTCGGCCCGTCGTTGACGACCGTCATCATCGCGCTTGCCGTGGTCTATTCGCCGCGCCTTGCCCGCATCGTGCGCGCCTCGACACTCGTGATCCGAGAGTTGCCCTATGTTGAGGCGGCAAAGGCGCTCGGCATTTCAACCTTTCACATCATGACCCGCCATGTGCTGCGCAATCTGATCTCGCCGATTCTCGTGCAGTGCACCTTTCTGTTTGCCAGTGCGATGCTGGCCGAGGCTGGCCTCTCGTTTCTCGGGCTTGGCGTCAGCCCTGAAATTCCAACATGGGGAACCATGATCTCCGCCGGTCGCCAATATATCGGTCAGGCCGACTGGATGACCTATTTCCCTGGCTTTGCCATCATTCTTTCCGTGCTCTCGCTGCAAATGGTCGGCGACGGGTTGCGGGACATGCTCGACCCAAGACTGCGAAGGGATTTGTAATATGTCGTCTGGCGAACAGGCAAAAATGCCTCTTCAAGCGCCCATTCTTTTTACCAATGTCAAGCCCGTCGGTTTTGGAACCGGCGCGCCACAGGGCTCGACCGATATCCTCGTGGGCGGCGACGGAAATATCGCTGCTGTCGGTGCCTCCTTGCAGGCACCTGCGGATGCGCAGCGCATCGACGCAAAGGGCGCCTTCATCTCGCCCGGCTGGGTCGATCTGCACGTTCATATCTGGCATGGAGGCACGGATATCTCGATCCGCCCTTCCGAATGTGGTGCTGAGCGCGGCGTTACGACACTGGTCGATGCCGGTTCAGCCGGTGAGGCAAATTTCCACGGCTTCAGGGAATATATTATCGAGCCCTCACGGGAACGCATCAAAGCCTTCCTTAATCTCGGCTCCATCGGCCTTGTCGCCTGTAACCGCGTGCCGGAACTGCGCGATATCAAGGATATCGACCTCGATCGTATCCTTGAGTGTTATGCCGAAAACAGCGAGCACATCGTGGGGCTGAAGGTGCGTGCAAGCCACGTCATCACCGGCTCCTGGGGCGTCACGCCGGTGAAGCTCGGCAAGAAAATCGCCAAGATCCTGAAAGTGCCGATGATGGTACATGTGGGCGAGCCGCCCGCACTCTACGATGAGGTGCTGGAAATTCTTGGACCCGGCGATGTCGTGACCCATTGCTTCAACGGCAAGTCGGGCTCCAGCATCATGGAAGACGAGGATCTGTTTAATCTTGCCGAACGCTGCGCAGGTGAAGGCATTCGGCTTGATATCGGCCATGGCGGCGCATCCTTTTCCTTCAAGGTGGCCGAGGCGGCGATTGCCCGCGGGCTGTTGCCCTTCTCGATCTCCACCGACCTGCATGGCCATTCCATGAATTTCCCGGTCTGGGATCTGGCGACCACCATGTCCAAGCTGCTTTCCGTCGAGATGCCTTTTGAGAAGGTGGTCGAAGCCGTCACCAGAAATCCCGCCTCGGTCATCGGCGTGGATATGTCCAACCGGCTTGATGTCGGTCAGCGCGCTGATTTCACCGTTTTCGACCTCGTCGATGCCGATCTGGAAGCAACGGATTCGAATGGTGATGTCTCGCGGCTGAAGCGCCTGTTCGAGCCGCGCTATGCCGTCATCGGCGCGGAGGCGATCGCTGCCAGCAGATACATTCCAAGGGCCCGCAAACTGGTACGCCACAGCCACGGTTACTCCTGGCGCTGAACCGTTCTGGTGGCGAAGGACACCTTTGCCGCCGCCGACACGACGGGACGTGCAGTCCCGGTATTATGAGGAATTCGCGTGAAACAGTCTTCACTTAGCGCCGAGGGTCTTTCGCCCTATGACCGGCTTGCCGCGCTCGGCATCTCGCTGCCGCCACCGCCGCCGCCGATTGCCAATTTCGTCACGCATGTGGTGGAAGGCAACATGTTGTATCTCTCGGGGCAGGGGCCTCGTGAGGAGGATGGCCATCTTTACGCGGGAAAAGTGGGGGCCGATATCGGGCTCGAGGAGGCTTATCATCACGCCCGCCTCACCGGCATCAATCTTCTGGCGGTCATGCATGCGGCGCTGGGAGATCTGTCACGCGTCAAAAAGGTGGTGAAGCTGCTTGGCATGGTCAATGCCGTCAGCGACTTCAGGGATCACCCGAGCGTCATCAACGGCTGTTCCGACCTCTTTATCGACGTCTTCGGCGATGCCGGGCAGCATGCCCGCTCCGCCGTAGGGTTTGGGTCACTGCCGGGCAATATCACTGTCGAGATCGAAGCCATCGTGGCACTTAAGGGCTGAAAAATTTAATGGTTACGCCAGCCCATCAGCTTTTCGATCCGTTCGGCCGAAACCCTGACCTGTTCGGTATAATGGTTCTCGTCGGCCAGCACCTTTTGCTCCGGCAGCACGATGGAAATGGTCGCGACGCATTCGCCCCGGTTGTCACAGATCGGCGACGCGATGCAGGCCACGGCGTAATCGGATTCGGCGACCTGTATCGACAGTCTGTCATGAAATGCGGTTGCCGCAGACTGGGAAAGCGTTTCTGGATTGATCTCCGCGCGGCCGGTCGGCGAGGAGCGGGCGCAACGGCGGAAAAGCTCCAGGCGCTCTGCCTCGGGAAGATGACCGACCAGCAGACGGCCGGATGCCGTCCAGTTCAAGGGAATACGGGTGCCGACGCGGGACGCAACCTGAAAATGGCTCGGCCCATCCGCCATGGCGAGTACGAGCATATGGTCGCCATCGCGGCCGCAAAGCTGCACAGTTTCACCCGCATGGCGGCAGAGGTCGTGCATTTCGTGCGTGGCAACGCCCATGAAATCGAGAGAGCGGGCATAGGCGAGGCCATAGTGGTAAAGTCGCGAGCCAAGCCAGATGTTGCCGTCGGCATTGCGGGCAAGCATGTTTTTTTCGACGAGATCGTCGATGATTACGTAAACGGTGGAAAGCGGCGCCTTGATTGCCTTGGCAATAGCGTAACCCCCGGCGGGAGAGCCGGTTTCGTAAAGATAATCAATCACCTGAAGAGCGCGGTCGATGCCGCTGACGCGCGAGCGCTTGGCTGCCTGCGCCTGCGTGCTCTCAGTGGCATCGGGGAGACTTCTTGAAGACAATTCGTCCAGTCTATGGGCGTCCAATTTTGGCTCCTCATCATTCTTGAGAGGCTATTACATTATTATGGCATATATGTCGATGCCCATCGCATCGCAAGGACAGGAGAAAGACATGACCGAGGATATCAGGAACAGGATCGGGCTTCGACCGGTCATCAACGTCTCGGGTACGATGACTTCACTTGGCGCATCCATCGTTGTTCCGGAAGCCGTCGAGGCGATGGCGGCGATCCTGCCGCAATTTGTCGAGGTAAACGACCTGCAGCGCAAGGCAAGTGCCGTGATAGCGCGACTGACGGGCGGCGAGGCGGGCTTCGTCACGGCCTCCTGCTCCTCCGGCATCAGCCTTGCGGTGGCGGGCGCCATTACCGGCAACAATCTGCTGGCGATTGAGAAACTGCCCGATATCACGCCGGAAAAGAACGAAGTGCTTGTGCAGATGGGGCATGTGGTTAGCTACGGCGCGCCAGTGGATCAGGCGATCCGTCTTGGCGGCGGCAAGGTCGTGCTGATCGGACAGGCGACATCGACCCATCGTTACCATATGGAACATGCCATCAGCGAAAAGACGGCTGCGGCTGTCTACGTCGTTTCGCATCATGTGGTTGATTACGGCCTGCTGCATCTGTCGGAGTTCGTTGAGATCGCCCATGCCAGGGGGGTGCCCGTGATCGTCGATGCAGCGTCTGAATATGATCTGAAACTCTTTTTGGCGACGGGCGCGGATGTCGTGCTCTATTCCGGCCACAAGTTTCTTGGCGGCCCCACCTCTGGCATCGTTGCGGGCAAGAAGGAGTTGGTTCGCCATGCTTTCCTGCAGAATATGGGTATCGGCCGCGGCATGAAGGTCGGCAAGGAAAGCATCTATGGCGTAATGGCGGCGCTCGAGGCCTGGGAAAAGCGGGACCATGCCGGCATTCGCGAGCGGGAGACTGGCTATCTCAACCTCTGGAAACAGACACTGGACGGACGCCCCGGCGTGACGCCGCTGATCGAGCCCGACCCAACCAATAACCCGCTCGAGCGCTTGCGTGTCATCATCAACGCCGAGGAAGCGCACATTTCCGCCTGGGATCTGACGACGGCGCTGGCGCAGGGCAACCCTCCCATCATCACCCGTGACCATGAGGTGGAGCATCATTATTTCCATCTCGACCCGTGCAATCTGCATCCCGGTCAGGAAACCATCGTGGCCGCGCGTCTGGCGGAGGAACTGGACAAGGCGCGCGCCTCCAACGAGGTAATCACCACACCGTTCGAGGACCGCAGCCGCCACCGTTTCGACGGCATGTTGCGCTGGCCGGAGTAATAGCGACTGCCTATGGAACGAGCGGGTGCCGCGAGCTTCTTCTCCCCGAGGGGGAGAAGTCCGCGGTAGCGGGACGAGGGGGCGAGGGCAGCGATAGATCGAGAGCTTGCCCTCTCATCCGCCCCTTCGGGCCACCTTCTCCCCCTCGGGGAGAAGAAACAAGCCGCGACGCCGTGCCTGAGTTCAAACGAGAAGAAAGAAGGGAACGATCATGACCATCCCACATGCGGCACTTCTGAGTGCTGAAGATGCGGTGCTTTCCGTCCGCAATCTCACCACGTCCTTCCACGTGGATGGCGGCTGGAAACCGGTTGTGCGTGATATTTCCTTCGACGTCGGGCCGGGCGAGACGGTTGCGATCGTTGGCGAAAGCGGTTCAGGCAAAAGCGTGACATCGCTCTCCATCATGCGGCTGCTGGATCGGGAAAGCAGCAGGGTCGAGGGCGAAATCCTGCTCGGCAGGCGCAATCTGCTCTCTCTTTCTGAAGATGCCATGCGGCGGGTGCGTGGCAACGAAGTCGCGATGATCTTCCAGGAGCCGATGACCAGCCTCAACCCGCTCTTCACCATCGGTGACCAGATCTCCGAGGCTCTTCTGTGCCACCAGCCCATGTCAAAAGCCGAGGCGCGGGCCGAGACGATCCGCCTCTTGGAAAAAGTCCGCATCCCCTCGGCAGCATCTCGTTTCGATGAATATCCGCATCGCTTTTCCGGTGGCATGCGCCAGCGCGTGATGATCGCGATGGCGCTTGCGTCCAGACCGAAGCTTCTGATCGCGGACGAGCCGACGACGGCGCTCGACGTCACCATTCAAGGCCAGATCCTCGACCTCATCAAGACCTTGCAGGAAGAGGAGGGAACGTCCGTCCTCTTCATCACCCATGACATGGGCGTCGTTGCTGAAATCGCCGACCGTACCGTCGTTATGTATCGCGGCGAACAGGTGGAAGTCGGCGCTACCGCTGATATCTTCCATCGCGGCAAACATCCCTATACGCGTGCACTCTTGTCCGCGGTTCCGGTTCTCGGTTCCATGACGGGCGAGGAACGGCCTCTCCGGTTTCCCATCGTCAACACCACCACGGGGGAAACGCAGCAACCGGCGCGTCCGGCTGATACCGTCAATGCCGCAGCACAGCCGGTGCTCAAAGTTGAGGGGCTGACAAAGCGCTTCGACATTCATTCCGGTCTCATGGGTCGGCTCAGTGGCCGCGTACATGCGGTGGAAAACGTGTCCTTCGACCTGAGGGCCGGGGAGACGTTGTCACTGGTGGGCGAAAGCGGCTGCGGCAAGTCCACGACCGGGCGCGCCATCATGCGGCTCATCGAGCCGGATGCCGGTTCTGTCGTTGTGAACGGTCAAAATATTCTCACCCTCGACAAGGCGGGGATGCGTGACATGCGCAAGACAGTGCAGATGATCTTTCAGGACCCTTTCGCCTCGCTCAATCCGCGTATGACGGTGGGTGCGGCGATTGCCGAACCCTATCTGGAACATCGCATGGGAAGTGCCCGTGAAGCAAAGGATGTTGTGGCCGACACGCTGCACAAGGTGGGCCTCTCTCCCGAGATGGCGGCGCGTTATCCGCATGAGTTTTCCGGTGGCCAGCGGCAACGCATCTGCATTGCCCGCGCGCTCGCACTCCAGCCCAAGGTGATCGTCGCTGATGAGAGCGTGTCGGCGCTGGATGTTTCCATCAAGGCACAGGTCATCAACCTGATGCTGGACTTGCAGCAGAGCCTTGATCTCGCTTTCCTGTTCATTTCCCATGATATGGCAGTGGTGGAGCGCGTCAGTCACCGTGTGGCGGTGATGTATCTTGGTGAGATCGTGGAAATCGGTCCGCGTGCCGCTGTCTTCGACAACCCTCAGCACGACTATACCCGCAAGCTGATGGCTGCTGTTCCCGTGCCGGATCCGGATCGCCGCAGCACAAGGCGCGGCGCTGCGAATGACGAGCTGAAAAGCCCGATCCGCGCCGTCGATTATGTCGTGAAGCCGCGGGAGTATCGCGAAGTTTCGCCCGGCCATCTCGTCGCCTGCTAAAGTCCCGGTATGTCCGCCGTTGAGAAGGGGACGCGGTAACCACGCTGGAAAGTTTCGCGTTCTCCAAGCCGGCGATACCATCGCTGTACCGAGGGAAAATCATCGAGGTTGATTTTATGGCGTGCGAAACGCGAGACCCACGGCCATATGGCAATATCGGCAATGGAAAAATCGCCGGCCACATATTCCCTGTCTGTTAAACGGTTGTTCAATGTTCGGTAGAGACGCTCGACATCGGCTGCAAAACGCGTCTCAGCAAAGGGCGCCTCTCCGGAATGATAAGTCAGGAAATAATGGGCATAACCGAGTGTCGGGCCGAGATTGGCGGCCTGCCACATCAGCCATTCGGTCACGATCAGCTGCTCAGCGCTAGAGGCGGGCAGAAGCCGCCCGACCTTTTCGGCGAGATAGAGGAGGATCGCGTTTGATTCCGTCAGGACGGTGCTGTTGTCATTGTCGATGATTGCTGGAATTTTCGAGCCGGGATTGATGCGGATATAATCAGCCGCGAATTGCTCGCCCTTTTCGATGTCTATGGCGTGGCTGACATAGGGCAGGCCAAGTTCTTCCAGTGCAATCGAGATTTTAAGGCCGTTCGGCGTAATCCAGGTGTAAAGGTCGATCATGTCAGTCGAACATCGCCTCATCCAGCGGCACGTCGCGACGGCCTTTCTTGCCGGTCACATCGGAAAGGTCTTTGTAAAGACTGCGCAAGGTCAGAACCAGCTGGATAATACGCGGATCGGTGACACGATATATCACCGCCTTGCCTTCCCGTGTACCTTCGATGATCCCGGCGTCGCGCAGTTCAGCGAGCTGCTGGGAAAGTGTTGGCTGTTGAATACCGAGTTCGTATTCCAGCGCCGAAACTGAGGCCTCCGTTTCCATGAGGTAACAGACGATGGCCAGACGGTTGGCGTTGGCGACAAGCTTCAGAAGCTCGCTCGCTTCCACCACACTGCGGCAGATGAGATTGGAAACGGGTTTCGTCACGACTGCGGGCCCATGTTTCAGACTATAAAAAAGTAAAATGTATAGCGATAAATTTCAATGGTTTGATGGAGGCAACCTGAGGGTGGCTCCAGAATTTTTAAAATCTACAGGATTGGTAGATTTCTCTTTCGCTTTCGGACCAAGGATCGCCAAAACCTTCCTCGAAAACACTCTATAAAAAAGTAGATTGATCGTGAAATGAGGTGTCGACATGAAAATCGGGGTCCATCCCAATAATCTGCATTTGCGGCTCGCCCGGCTCTGGCCCGGCGCCTTTGAAGAATTCGATCCGGAATTCGTGGCCTATCGTGAAGGCCGCGATACGGCAGCTCTTCTGGAAAAGGGCGCCATTCATTTCGGTGGCACCGGTTCGACGCCGCCCATCGAAGCCGATGCGCGCGGGCTTTCGGCAACCTATATAGCTGCTTCCGCGCCGAGGCCGGCGAATGGCGCGATCCTCGTTCGGCGTGACAGCCCGATCCGCTCTGCCGGCGATCTCGAGGGAAAGCGGATCTCGCTGATCGACGGGTCTTTTCACACCTATCTTCTGGCGCGCAGCCTGGAAGGGGCAGGTCTTGGTCTTTCGGATGTGACGCGGATTGAAAGCGGTGACAGCGACAGCCTGCTTGATCTCGTGGAAGGCCGCGTGGATGCCTGGGTGACGATGTCGCCGCGGCTGGAAAAGGCGCTGACCCACGAGGAGATCAACCTTCTCGTCCGCTGCGGTTCAACCATTCCCAACCGCTCGCTGTTCTGGACGCTTGCGCGTCACAATATAACGCGGGAGAGAGGACAGGCGATAGCGGCCGAACTGGACCGCGTCGGCCGCGCCGTCATGGCGGATATCGACAAGGCGGCGGCGCTGCTTGCCGCTGGGCCTGGCAGTGAGGGTGATGCGGCCTCCTGGGCGAAGGTGCTGCGTTCGCGCGATCTTTCCGTGGTTCCCGCCACTAAAAATATCCTTGCCGAACAGCAGGAGGAGGCCGATACGCTTTACAGGCACGGCCATTTCTCTTTACCGGTTCAGACCGGGCAGAGCCCGGCCCCGCAATCAGCCAGCGTCGGAGGCGACAGATGAATGTTTTCTGGTACATGTGCGCCCCCGACGGCGCCTATCCCTGGCAGCCGGAAGGCTCCCGGAAGGTCGACCTCGGTTATTACAAGCAACTGGCGCTCGCTTACGATCAGCTGGGTTATACCGGCGCGCTGTTTGCGACCGGCGCGCATGACGTCTGGGTTCTGGCGGGCGCATTGCTCTCCCATACCGAGCGGCTCAAATTGCTGGTCGCCATTCATCCGGGCCTGATTGCGCCGACGCTGCTTGCTAAAATGGCGGCAACCCTCCAGGAGTTTTCGCGTGGGCGTCTGCTGATCAACGTCGTGTCCGGCGATGCGAAGATGCTCGGCGCATACGGCATGACCATGCCGCATGATGAGCGTTACGATATGGCGGATGAATATCTGCAAATCTGGCACCGGCTCTTCGCCGGCGAAACAGTAGATTTCAAAGGGCATTATTTCCAGACGCAGGGGGCAAAGCTCGCTCTGCCGGTGGGGCAGGGTATTGAGCAGCCGCCGCTATGGTTTGGCGGCTCTTCGGACAAGGCAATCGACGTTGCGGCCAAACATGTCGAGACCTATCTCTCATGGGGTGAAACGCCTGATCAGATTGGCGCAAAGGTCGACCTCGTCAAGGCGCGGGCGGAAAAGCTCGGCCGAGAACTGGAATATGGTATTCGCCTCTATGTTATCGTGCGCGATACGGATGAAGAAGCCTGGGCCGCCGCTGCAGACCTTTACGGGCGCATGGATGAGGCAGCGATTGCCGCCAACCAGCGTTTTGTCGGCAAGACCGATTCCGTCGGCCAGCAGCGCATGACGGCGATGCATGGCGGGCAGAAGCCGGAGAACCTGCGCGATCTGGAAATCGCCCCCAATCTTTGGGCTGGCATCGGGCTTGTCCGTCCGGGCCCGGGAACCGCGATTGTCGGCTCGCCCGATACTGTCATCCGGACGCTGGAGGCCTATAAGAAGGCGGGTGTGAATACCTTCATTCTTTCCGGCATGCCATTGCTGGAGGAAGCCTTCCGCTTCGGGGAAAAGGTTCTGCCACGCCTCGATGTGTCGCGGGAAGTGTCAGCGGCGAAACAGTTCACCTGGTCGACCCTGTTCGACCGCGACCTCTCGGCCAAGGCCTCCTGAGCATGGCGCGGGAGTGGAGAAGAACAACATGACGGCAAGTCCGGCAACAACAATCGTGCAACGGCGCTTCGGTCCACAACGCGTGGCCGAACGGGCGCTTGGCGTTCTGGACAAGGTGCTGGGCGCGGTTGCCGCCGCCATCCTTGCGACGCTGCTCGTGGTGGTGCTGGTCAATGTCACCCTGCGGTATCTGTTCCATACCGGCTTCATCGGCGCGGAAGATCTGGGCATATGGCTGAATGTGGCGATGATCGCGGTCGGCGCGCCCCTCAGTCTGAAGAGCGCTTTGGCCATGCGGCTGGATGTATTCGTGCGCTTCCTGCCGGAACGCTTTCATGCGGCAACCGAAGTTCTGGCCGATGCCTTTTCCTTTGTCGCAGCCCTCATCCTTGCTTTCGGCGGGGTGGAGATTGCGGCCATGCTAGGCGGCACGTCGCCAACGCTCGGTCTGCCGGAATGGGTGCGCTTCGGTTTTCTCGGAGCGGGCGGCGCGCTGATCTTTGTCTATCTGGCGCTTCAGCGGGTCGGTGAAGGCAAGGCGCTTGCCGTTCTGCTCTCCGTCGCCATCGCGGTCGTTTCTTATGTCGGCCTGCCGGAACTGTTTGTCGATACGAGCCTGCCGCCGAGTCTGTTTCTGGCGCTGACGGCGGCCGTGGGACTGGTTCTGGCCGCACCGCTCGCCCATGCCTTCCTTGCTGCGGCCTATGTAGCGATCGCCTTCGGCAGCACCCTGCCGGAACCAGCCATCGTGTCTTCGACGGTGACCGGCATGTCGAAATTCCTGTTGCTCGCCATTCCCTTCTTCCTGCTGGCCGGAAGCCTGTTGACGGAATCGGGCGTCGCCAACCAGCTCGTCCGTTTCGCTTCTTCCATGGTCGGCCATCGGCGTGCGGGGCTGGCGCAGACGACGCTTTTGACCAGCGTGCTTTTTTCCGGCGCATCCGGTTCTTCGGTTGCCAATGCCGCCTTCGGCGCTTCCACCTTCCAGCCGGAACTGGTGAAGCACGGCTATCCACCGGCACAGGCAGGCGCGATCATTGCCGCCACCTCGGTGCTGGACAATGTCATTCCACCCTCCATCGCATTTCTGATCCTTGCGACGGCTACCAATCTGTCGGTCGGCTCGCTGCTGGTCGGCGGCTTCTTCGCCGGCGGGCTGATGGCGATCTGCCTTGCGGTGGCAATCCATCTCAGCGTGCGCAGCGTCGACACGTTGCCGCGTGCCTTAGGTGCTGAGCGCTGGCGTTCGGCTATCTCTGCCATACCGGCTTTCGGTCTTGGCGTCATCGTGGTGGTCGGTATCCGTATCGGTGTCGTCACCACTACGGAGGCTGCTGCCCTTGCTGCGCTCTATACGCTGTTTCTCGGTTTCGGTTATCGGCTGGGCGCGGGCCGCATTTTCGCAACTTTCCGCCAGTCTGCCGGTGAGGCGGCGGCGATTGGCCTCCTGATCGGCACGGCTGGCCCCTTCGCCTTCCTGCTGGCGGTTGATAATGTCTCCGGCCTCGTCACGGATTTCGTGACTTTGCTCGGCGGCAGCAAGATCGCGGTGCTGCTGCTTTCCAACCTCATCCTGCTCGTGGTGGGACTGGTGCTGGATATCGGTGCTGCCATCCTGCTGTTCGGGCCGATCCTGTTGCCCGCTGCCGTGGCGGCCGGTATCGATCCCATCCATTTCGGTGTCATCCTCGTGGTCAATCTCATGATCCACGGCCTGACACCACCGCTCGGCATGCTGATCTTTGTGGTCAGCGGCGTCACCCGCATTCCGGCGACAGCACTTTTCCGGGCTGTTGTTCCCTATCTTGTCTCTCTTCTAGTTTCCCTTGCCATTCTGTGCGTCTGGGCCATTTTCTTCTAATCCGGGGCTTTATTCATGACCATTATGGACCGTCGTCATCTCCTCAAACTCTCCGCTCTCGGTGCGGCAACGCTCGCCGCACCGGCCTTCGTGCGCACGGCAAATGCCAGGGCCCGCAACCTCACCGTCGCCTCGCTTTTCGCTGACGACAAGCCGGAGACGAAGATCTGGGTCAAGATCAGTGAGCTGGTGGAAGCGAAGCTGCCCGGCCGTTTCCGCTTCAACATCGTGAAAAGCGGTGCGCTGGGCGGTGAAAAGGAAGTGGCGGAAAATAGTCGTCTCGGCTCGGTTCAGGCCAGTCTTTCAACCGTTTCCTCGCTTTCCGGTTGGGTGCCGGAACTGCAAATCCTCGATCTGCCCTTCCTCTTCCGCGATGCCGACCATGTGCGCAAGGTGGTGACGGGCGAGACCGGCACTGATCTGAAGACGAAGCTCGCCGCTCAGCAATTCATCGCCGCCGATTTCATCAATTACGGCGCACGCCACCTGCTGACAAAGGAGCCGGTGACACGGCCAGAGCAGCTTGCGGGCAAGAAGATCCGCGTTATCCAGAGCCCGCTGCATACCAAGCTGTGGAGCGCCTTCGGCACGACGCCGGTCGGTATTCCGATCACCGAGACCTATAATGCGCTGGCAACCGGCGTGGCCGATGCCATGGACCTCACCAAGTCGGCCTATGCCGGCTTCAAGCTTTACGAGGTCGTGCCCTATCTGACGGAAACCGGCCACATCTGGGCTTCCGGCGTCGTTTATTATGGCGCGACCTTCTGGAACCAGCTGGATGACGAAGAGAAGAAGGTGCTGTCGGAGGCTTCCAGCGAAGGCGCGAAGTACTTCAATCAGCTGATCGTTGAGGATGAAGCGAAGTCTGTTGAGCTTGCGCTGTCCAAGGGCGGCAAAGTGCTGCAGCCGGAAGCGCTGGATGAATGGCGCAAGGGCGCGCAGGGCGTCTGGCAGGATTTCGCCGGGGTCGTTGGCGGTCTTGAGAAGATACAGGCCGTGCAGTCTGCCTGAGACTATGGGGCAGACGAAGAACGGGGGAGGCGTGTGAGCGCCTCCCCTTTTTTATTAGCGAATGTCTTCCGGCAGAACGTCCGAAGGAATGTTCTGATAGGAAACCGGACGCATGAAGCGGCGGATCGACATGGTGCCGACCGAAGTTGCGCCGAAGTTCGTCGAGGCCGGGTAAGGGCCGCCGTGAACCATGGCTTCGGAAACTTCCACGCCGGTCGGGAAACCGTTGGCGAGAACGCGGCCTGCCTTGCGCTCCAGGATTGGCAGCAGCTTGCGGCCGAGTTCGGCGTCGCCGGCATCGAGATGCATGGTTGCCGTCAGCTGGCCTTCGAAGCTCTTGGCAACCTCAAGCATTTCCTCGGTGCTATCAACGGTCACGATCAGGCCGAGCGGGCCGAAGACTTCTTCTGATAGCGCATGGTTGGCAACCCAATCCTTGCCGGAAACGCGGAACAGGTAAGGCGTTGCATTGCGCAGGTTGCAGGTGGTCGTCAGAACGTCGCGCACGCCGTTGCCGGCAGCGATACGATCACGGCCGTCGCGATAGGCAGCGGCGATGCCGTCTGTCAGCATGACCTGAGGGCCGACTTCCGAAAGAGCCGCGCGGGCAGTTTCAGCAACCGCATCTGCCTGCTCGGAGAGAATGACCGCAATGCCCGGGTTGGTGCAGAACTGGCCAGCACCCATGGTGAGCGAACCGGCCCAGCCCTTGGCAATGGCTTCGCCACGAGCGGCAACGGCTTCCGGCAGCAGGAACATCGGGTTAACGGAACCCAGTTCGCCAAAGAAGGGGATCGGCTCAGGGCGCTGTGCGCAGAGGTCGAATAGCGCGCGGCCGCCGGCGAGCGAACCGGTGAAACCGACCGCCTTGATGCGCGGATGCTGGACGAGCGCGGAGCCGACATCGCGGCGGCCGCCCTGGATCAGCGAGAAGACGCCGGGATGCAGATTGTGCTTCTTGACAGCGGCGAGTACCGCTTCAGCGACGATTTCACCGGTGCCGGGATGGGCTGAATGGCCCTTGACGACGACAGGACAACCGGCTGCGAGTGCGGCGGCCGTGTCGCCGCCGGCCGTCGAGAAGGCAAGCGGGAAGTTCGATGCACCGAAGACGGCAACGGGGCCGATCGGGCGCTGCATCAGGCGGATATCAGGACGCGGCAGCGGCTGGCGATCCGGTAGCGCTTCGTCGTGGCGACGATCAAGATAGTCGCCCTTGCGGATATGCGACGCAAACAGGCGGAGCTGACCGACGGTGCGGCCGCGCTCGCCCTGGAGACGGGCGGCAGGCAGGCCGGTTTCGGACGAGCCGATTTCGGTGATGGCGTCGGCGCGGGCTTCGATTTCATCGGCGATGGTGTCGAGGAATGCGGCGCGCTCTTCGCGGGTGGTGTAGCCATAGCTCCAGAAGGCATCTTCTGCTGCTTCACAGGCCGCATTCACCAGATCGACCGTGCCGACCGAAAAATCGAAAGCCTCGCCATGTGCAGGCTCGCTGCGGAATTTTGCTTCCGTTGCGACCCATTCTCCTGCAACCAGATGTTTGCCGTGCGGCTTGAAACTCATTATGCTCATCCCTGAAAATCTGATCCTATGTGGAAAATCCACCGACACCATGACATCGCACCGGAAGGCGACAGCGTGAACGCCATCAGCCGCGATCCGCGTCCGGTTGCCTTCTGCCTTAGCCCGTGTGGGGCCTGAGCGAAAGCCGGTTTTTGAACTATCTGACCAAAAAGTGTGATTAATTGGGCAGGGCGTGAAAAAGACGCGCTTCCGTTTCCTCGGTCGGCGCTCTATTGTGACGCCATGATGACAAACAGATTTCCCAAATATGTCGCTTGGTCGCTTCTTCTGCTGATCGTGATTGCGACTGTCAGCCCAATCGGGCTGAGGCCCCATACGCTGACGACGGTGAGTATTGATCGCGCCGGCGCATTTGCCGTCTGCGCGGCCGCATTCGTACTTGCCTATCCCCGACATTGGCTGCTGGTGATCGCTGCAGGCATCGTTGCCGCCTTCGGCATCGAAGCCTTGCAGTACCTCTCGCCAACCCGCCACCCGCATCTGACCGACGCCGCCGTGAAAGCTGCCGGGGCCATCGCCGGTGGAACGGCGATGTTCTCCTATCTGTTTTTCCGGGCTCGTTCGGCGGCAGGCTGACGCTACTCGTGCATTATAGTGCGCCCAATTCGGCGTTGTTTTTCCCAAGCCCGAAACGGCCATGGGATAATGCCCTTTCAATGCCTCTCAATTCCGCCAGCCCCTTTAGCCGGCCTATGGCGGGATAGCCTGGTTGTGCGCCCCGCGTCAGATCATCGAGAATTTCCTGTCCATGGTCGGGCCGCATCGGGATGGTGTGGTCTTCACGGCCCTCTTTCCGCCGACGCGCTTCTTCGGTGATGAGGGCGGCGATGACGGCGACCATATCCGTTCCGCCTTCAAGATGTTCGTCTTCGAAGAAGGAACAGGGCACGGTGTCTGTGTCGCGCGTCACATTGCGCAGATGCACGAAATGGATTCGATTGGCAAATCGGTTGGCAATGAAGGGCAGGTCGTTATCCGCGCGCGCACCGAGAGAGCCTGTGCAAAGCGTGACGCCATTGGCGCGGCTGTCGACCTGCGACAGCATATGGGCGTAATCCGCCTCCGTTGAGAGAATACGTGGCAGGCCGAGCAGGGGCCACGGCGGATCATCGCCATGGGCGCAGATGTTGATTCCGACGTCTTCGGCAACCGGTGTCACCTCGGAAAGAAAGTCGATCAGGTTCTGCTGCAGCCTTTCGCGATTGATGCCGTGATAGGAGCGCAGTTTTTCGATGAGTTCCGGCAGGGTATAGCCATCCGCCGAGCCGGGCAGGCCAGCGCCGATATTGCGCGATAGCGCGACGATTTTTGCGTCGGGCATCTCGGTGAACCGCTTTGCGGCAGCGTCCAGCAACCAGTCGGGATAATCCTGTGTTGCGTCCGGGCGCTTGAGAATGTGTATATCAAAGGCAGCGAAATCGGTGAGGTCGAAGCGCATCGCCTTCGCGCCGTGTTTCGTTTCCCAGCGCAGGTCGGTGCGGGTCCAGTCGAGCACCGGCATGAAGTTGTAACAGACGGTGCTGATGCCCGAGGCCGAGAGTCGGCGCAGCGTTTCCTGCCAGTTGGCGATATGGGATTTCCAGTCGCCCGTCTGGGTTTTGATATCCTCGGAAACCGGCACGCTTTCCACCACGTCCCAATAAAGACCGCCGGCCTTGATGGCCTCATGCCGCCTGGTGATTTCATCCACCGGCCAGACATCGCCGGTGGCGATGTGGTGTAACGCACTGACGATGCCTTCCGCGCCCGCCTGAGCCGCATCCTGAACCGTGACCTTGTCGACCGGGCCGAACCAGCGCCATGTATGTCTCATCTTTCGTCCTCAAATATCAGTCTGCGGAAAATGTCAGCTGCACCTTGCAGGCGGTGGAGCGGTCTCCGGCCTGCTCGAATGCCGCTTTTGCTTCGCCCAGCGGGAAGCTGTGGGAAATGATCGGCCGCACGTCGATCCCGCGGCTTGAGATCAGCTCGGCGGCAATGGTGAATTCGTCGTGGAAACGCTGCGAGCCGCGCCAGACAATTTCTTTGCCAACCAATGCGTTGAGCGGGATGGTTAAGTCGCCGGTGACGCCCACCTGCACGATAGTGCCGCGTGGACGCACGCACGCAAAGGCGGTGCGAAGCGCAGGAGCTGCCGCCGAGCAGTCGAAGATGACGTCGAAGTATCCTTTACTCTCCTGATACGGCAGAAGGGCATGGGCATCTGTCGCAACGTTGATCGAACGATCAGCACCCATGGCCGGCGCGCGTTGCAAGGCTGCATCGGTAAGATCTGTGGCGACGATGACGCCGGCTCCCGCGTGGCGGGCAGCTGCGATGGTGAGAAGGCCAATAGGTCCCGCCCCGGTCACAAGCACCTTGGCCCCTCTGAGGTCGCCGGCCTGCGCCACGGCGTGCAGGCAGACGGCGAGCGGCTCGGTACAGGCGGCCTCGGCAGGCGAAGTCGCGTCTGAGAATGTCACGCATTGTTTTGCCGGAACCACCAGCCGGTCGCGGAACATGCCCTGCTCATGCGGCAGGCGCATGGCGCTGCCCATGAAGCGCATGTCGAGGCAATGGATGGGTTGGCCCTTCTGGCAGAACTGGCAGTGGCCGCAGGGCTGCGAGGGATTGACGGCGACGAGTTGGCCGATGGCGAGCCCGCTAACGCCTTCCCCCAGCGCCCGCACATGGCCGGATGCCTCATGCCCGCAGATGATCGGCTCGCGCACCCGGACCGGGCCGAAGCCGCCATCCTGATAATAATGAAGATCGGAGCCGCAGATGCCGCCCGCCGCCATGGCGAGCAGCACTTCGCCGGGTCCCGGCTCGGCGAGATCCTGCGTCTCGACGCGAATGTCCTTCTCACCGTGTAGACGTGCCACGCGTGTCTGCATGACCATGCCCTCATGTCTCGATATGGAATGATGAACCCGCGCGGCGATCCGCGCGGGCAATAATGTTATGTTGACGTCAGCGGATCAGGCCCATCTCGGTCGGCAGCCATAGGGTGATTGCCGGAATGAAGGTGATCAGCAACAGTGCGACGAACAGAGGCACCAGCCATGGCAGGATTGCGACGGTCGTGCGTTCGACGGAAAGTTTCGCCACGCGCGAGAGCACAAAAAGCACCATGCCGAGCGGCGGATGCAGCAGACCAATCATCAGGTTGAGTGTGATGATCAGGCCGAAATGCACCGGATCGATATGAAACTGCAGCACAAGCGGCAGAAGGATCGGCACGAGAATGGTGATGGCCGCAATCGTATCGAGGAAGCAGCCGACGAAGAGCATCAGCAGATTGACCAGCACGAGGAAAATCCACTTGCTGTCGGTGATCGTGAGAATTGCCGCCGACAGAAGCTGCGCTGCCTGACTGACGGTCAGCAGCCATGCGAAAACCGAGGCAGCCGCGACGATGAAGAGCACCGAAGCGGTGGTTTCGATGGTGTCGAAGGTCGATTTCGCCAGCGTCTTGAAGGTCATCGTCCGATAGCGGACGAGGCCGAGGAACAGTGACCAGAGAACGGCCGCTACAGCCGCCTCCGTCGGCGTGAACCAGCCCATGGTCATGCCGCCGATCAGGATCACGGGTGTCATCAGCGCCATCACGGCGGAGAAGTCGAAATACCAGTCGCAGGCGAGCAGGATGACCAGCGCGATCAGGATCGACAGGTTGAGCGACAGGCCGAGCGCCGTGAGGATATAGATGCCGAGCGGCACCATCATCACCACGAAGACTTCGATCGATGCGCCGAAGATGGTTCTGAGACTGAACGGCGTATCGGAGCCCCAGCCCTTAATATAGGCGAACACCGCGACCGTGATCATCATCAAAAGCGTCATGACGACGCCGGGCACGATGCCTGCCATGAACAATGCGCCGATCGAGACATTGGCCATCATGCCGTAGATGACGAAGGGCAGGGACGGCGGAAAGATCGGGCCGAGCGTTGCGGAGGCGGCGGTGACACCGACGGCGGCTTCGACGGGATAACCGTGGTCCTTCATGGCCTTGATTTCGATGGTGCCGATGCCGGCCGCATCGGCAAGTGCCGTGCCTGACATGCCGGAAAAGATAACCGAGCCGATAATGTTGACCTGGGCGAGACCGCCCTTCATCCAGCCGACGAGGGCGACGGCGAAGGAATAGATACGTCCTGTCACGCCTGCCGTATTCATCAGGTTACCGGCAAGGATGAAGAAGGGCACGGCGAGAAGCGGGAAGCTTTCCACACCCGCGATCAGGCGCTGCGCCGCGATGATATCAGGCGCGACATCGTAGATGATGATGTAGAGCAGCGAGGCCGAAGCCATGGAAATGGCGACGGGAAGGCCGATCAGCATCAGGAGAAGAAATGAACCGATAAGAAGCAGCATCTGATCAATCTCCCGCGCTCTGGAATTCTTCGGGCCGTTCCAGAACGGAATAACCGCGCCTCATATTGGCGACGAAGACCTGCACCGATCGGAAGAACATCAGAACGAAAGCGGCCAATACCGTGTAGAAAACGATATTGCGCGGCAGCGCAACGGTGACCATCTCCTCATCGGCAACGATTTCCAGATAACGCCACATCAGCCATGAGGTGTAGGCGAAGAAGAGAATACGCAGAACGTCGACGAGGATCGACATGGCACGGGCGACCTGCGGCGGCACATAGTGATAAAGCACGTCCACCTGGATGTGGCGCGACATGCGCACACACATGACCGAACCTAAAAAGACGACGCCGATCAGGCAGTTGACGGCGATTTCTTCCGTCCAGGCGTAGCTGTCGTTGAGCACGTAGCGGGTGAAGAACTGAAGGAACACGCACCCTGTCATCAGCCAGAAGAGGCCGAGCGTGACCCAGTCCTCGAATGAATAGACCTTGAGATCGACCTCGGGCGGCGCCTCATCGAATGAATGGGCGAGCTCCTCAGGCGTGACCTGAGTATGGATTTCCTGCGACATTGAGATATCCCGTCTGAAGAGAAAGGGCGGTGCGGCAACGGGGCCGCACCGGATCTTGGCTCACTTGACGGCGCGAATGGCTTCCCAGTCGGCCTTGTCGTAACCGAAGTCTTCGAACTTCACTTTTTCGATGACGTTCTTCTCGAAGTCGGCCTTGTCGACTTCAGCGACGGTCAGGCCGCGCTTCTTGAACTCTTCAACCAGTCCTTTTTCGCGTTCATCAATGGTCTTGGTGGTCCGCTCGGCCGCCTGCTGCATGACCTCGGTGAAGATTTTCTTGTCTTCATCTGACAGCTTGGACCACAGGTTCTTTGAGATCACCGTGTTGAGGTGGTCAACGATGTGGCCTGTGAGCACGATGTTCTTCTGCACTTCGAAGAACTTCTTCGCCTCGATGGTGGTCAACGGGTTTTCCTGCGCATCGACGGTGCCGTTCTGCAGTGCCAGATAGACTTCCGCAAATGCAATCGGCGTCGTGTTGGCGCCGCAGGCCCGTGGCATGGCCAGATAGGCTGGAACGTCGGGAACGCGCATTTTCAAGCCCGCCATGTCGGCGCAGGCGGCAATCGGCTTGTTGGATGTCGTGTGCCGCGTGCCGTAATAGCTGACGGCGGCGATGTGGTTGCCGGTCTTGTCTTCGTAACCCTTGGCGAGGCGCTTGAAGATATCGCTCTTGGTATAGGCGATCAGATGGCTCGGATCGCGGAAGATATAAGGGAAGTAGGTCACGCCGATCGGCTTGTAGTCACGCGCCGCGAAGCTCGAACCGGAGATGATGATGTCAACCGTACCGATTTTGAGGCCCTGGTTGATATCGGCTTCCTTGCCAAGCTGCGAGGCCGGGAAGACATCGATCTTGTAGCGACCATCGGTGCGCTTGGCGATCTCTTCCGCAGCCCAGACCGAATCCGTATGGAACGGCTCGGAGGTCTCGTAAACATGGGCCCATTTCAGCGTGGTCTGTGCCTGCGCAGTTAGCGCGGATAGCAGGATGGCGGCGGTTGCGCCCATCAAAGTCGACAATCTGATTTTCATTCTTAACTCCTCCCGAATTAAAGCCAGATGTGCTGTTTTCTCCGTCGCCGGTGGTGGCAACGGTCAGTCTTCCCCGATTGCTTCCTCCCCGAAGCTCTCGGAAAATCTCTTCTGCGACAGTGTCAGGTGCTGCCGCATCGCCTCGCGGGCGCGCGCAGGGTCGTTTGCTGCAATGGCGTCGCGGATCACCCGGTGTTCCTGCACGGCGAGGTTCCAGGTGTGCGGACCTTCAAAATAGCTGGCAAGCTTTTCGAAAAAAGGGGAAAGGCTGCGCTCGTCGTAAATCAGGCCGGTGAAGCGATTGAGCGCGGAATTGCCGATGATATCGGCGATGGCAGTATGGAAGGCCCGGTCGAGATTAAGCGCCTGCGGAGAATTATCAAGCGCACCGGCCATGCGTTCAATAATATCGTTAATTTTGGCGATACAGTCCGGCGTAGCAAGCCGTGCGGCTTCCTCCGCAATCGCGCTCTCGATGATGCAGCGCGCCTGCAGGATTTCGAACGGACCATGCGCATCCGGCACCGGCGCTTTTTCCCGGGCCTGTCTTCCAGCAGAGCTAACGTAAACGCCAGACCCCATGCGGATATGGATGTGGCCTTCCACTTCAAGAACGATAAGCGCTTCCCGGACCGTGGGGCGTGATACGCCAAAGCGTTCCGCAAGGTCGCGTTCTGCCGGCAGGCGCTGACCTTCGGTCAGTTCCCCGCTTTCGATGAGCAAACGAATTTGTTCCGCGACCAGCCGATAAAGGCGGCGCGGCTCCAGAGCCACGAACATGATGTCCTCCCAGCGCGAAGGTCTCCCCCCGTTCGCGCAAGCGGTAAGATGGTCTTACCAATTTTATTAGGACGCATTTATGCCGGGCTGTCAATTAGCCGCTATTTAAAAGTCTGCTGTTATCCGGAAATGCCTTATTAGGCTCTGCTACCCGTCAGCTTCAGCTTACCGTTCTCACCAATGACCACAGTTACCTCGCCGTATCCAGAAATGGAAAGATGAGGGGTTTCTATCGGGTGAGAGTGAGTGACGTTAATCACCACGACCGCAGCACCCATCCGCTCCCCAGCCTCAATGCCTGCGGGCGCATCCTCAAAGACAACACACATTTCCGGGGTAACACCCAGCCTGTCGGCGGCCTTTCGGTATCCTTCCGGATCGGGTTTGCCGTTGACCACGTCGTCGGCGCAGATCATGACGGCCGGAGGAGTGATGCCGGCCGCAGCAAGCCGTCGCTCGGCCAATGCACGCACAGCCGAGGTCACGATGGCCCATTTATCTGCCGGTAAAGTCGCAAGAAAATCTGCAGCACCCGGTATCTGGATGATGCCATTCACATCGTCCATTTCCGCACGCAATATCATGTCCGCCTCAGCATCGACATCAAGGCCGGGAACTGCCTCGCGGCGGATCACCTCCGAGGCGCGCATGCCGTGAATACGCTGCAGGAAAGCATTCGGCTCGATGCCATTTGCGATGGCCCATTCCCGCCAGACTCTCTCGACGACGGCTATCGAATTGACGAGAGTTCCATCCATGTCGAACAGGAAGGCCCCGAACTCTTGCGAAAATATCTCGTTCTGGAGCGGGACTTTGCTGTGCATCTTATTCTTCCGTTAAAACTGTCGGGGCGGTCCGTGTCTATCTTATCCGGAGACGGAACGGAATCGGTTTTCGGTGAGGACGTCGATGAATGGCTCAAGGGACGGTAGGCGGCGTTGTACCGGAATCGGACAGCCATGATTCTATTGGTGCGCGCTGCGGGCGCACCCCCGGTTCAAAACACGCCCAACATGACGCCACGTCAGCCTCCTGCAAGGATGAAAGGGCATCATAGGCGTTCGTGGGTATCAGAATGGTGTGTAATCAAAGGGATGACCAGGAATTCGAAAGTTCCCTGCGAAGGAATTCCCGGCGGAATTTTCTTAACGCTACCGCCCATTTAGGGTCCGCGTTAACCTTTTGTTAACCATATTCGAGGTACCTAATTGTCAACGATTTGTTTACCAAGATGACCAAAGTGCTAACAGACCAGCGTTCGATCCGTATCAAAGGCCGCTCTTTTCTCGCGGTCGTCCTTTCTCCCGAATCTCCGGTCGATCAGTGGCTTGAAAGGCTCGATGATCTGGCGGCGCGCTCGGCTGGCTTCTTCCTGTCGCGGCCGGTGGTACTGGATGTGTCGGAGCTGGCGCTCGACAAGGCGGGGCTGAAAGAGCTGCTGGCGTCACTGCGCGAGCGCAATGTCGGCATCATGGGTATCGAGGGCGTTCGCCCGTCGATGATCGAGCCCGGCATGCCGCCATCGCTGAAGGGCGGGAAGCCTGCCTCCGATGTAGAGGTTGAGCCGGTCGCGGCCGCTGCCGAACTGCCGGAAGAAAAGCCGCACACGTCCGGCGAGGTCAGGGCTGTCGTCCAGTCGCTGGTCATCAACGAGCCAGTTCGCTCCGGCCAGTCGATCATGTTTCCTGAGGGCGACGTCACTGTCATCGGTTCGGTCGCTTCGGGGGCGGAAATCATCGCCGGCGGTTCGGTGCATATTTACGGGGCGCTGCGCGGCCGCGCCATGGCCGGTTCACTTGGCAACACCTCGGCGCGCATCTTCTGCCGCAAGCTCGAAGCGGAGCTCCTGGCCATCGATGGGGTCTACAAGGTGGCCGAGGACATTGACGACAAGCTGCGGGGCCAGCCGGTTCAGCTCTGGCTGGAAAACGATACGATCAAGGCCGCGAAACTCGGCTGATAACACAGAAACGAACAGGAACAGGAGAGAGCCATATGGGGAAGGTAGTCGTTGTTACTTCCGGCAAGGGCGGGGTTGGTAAGACCACCTCGACCGCAGCGCTTGGCGCCGCATTGGCGCAAAACAAAGAGAAGGTCGTGGTCGTCGATTTTGACGTCGGTCTGCGTAACCTCGATCTTGTCATGGGTGCCGAACGCCGCGTGGTCTACGATCTCGTCAACGTGATCCAGGGCGATGCCAAGCTGACGCAGGCGCTGATCCGCGACAAGCGCCTCGAGACGCTGTTCCTCCTGCCCGCCTCGCAGACGCGCGACAAGGATAACTTGACGCCGGAAGGTGTGGAATGGGTCATCAACGAGCTGAAGAAGCATTTTGACTGGGTGATCTGCGACAGTCCTGCTGGCATCGAGCGCGGTGCAACGCTTGCCATGCGCCATGCGGACGTCGCTGTCGTTGTCACAAATCCGGAAGTCTCCTCCGTGCGTGACAGCGACCGTATCATTGGCCTGCTCGATTCCAAGACGCTCAAGGCCGAACGCGGCGAGCGCATGGAAAAGCACCTTCTCATCACCCGTTATGACTCGGCCCGTGCGGAGCGGGGCGATATGCTGAAGGTTGACGACGTTCTCGAAATCCTGTCGATCCCGTTGATCGGCATCATTCCCGAGAGCTCGGATGTCCTGCGTGCTTCCAACGTCGGCGCGCCTGTGACGCTTGCGGATGCCCGGTGTGCGCCGGCGATGGCCTATTTTGACGCTGCCCGCCGCCTCTCTGGTGAGGATATTCCGGTGGTCATTCCGGGCGAGAAGCGTGGCATCTTCTCCAAGATCTTCGCAAGGAGGGCCGCATGAGTCTCTTCAATCTTTTCCGCAAACAAAAGTCGGCGCCGCTCGCGCGTGAGCGTCTGCAAGTGCTGCTCGCCCACGAGCGCGCATCGTCAGGCTCTGATCTTGTGGCTATCCTGCGGGAAGAAATTCTCGCGGTCATTGCCAAGCACGTGCAGATCGATGGTGACCGCGTGCATGTGAAGATGGACCGCGACGAGCATTTCTCGATTCTCGAGATCGATGTCGAAATTCCGCTGGGTGCCGACCTGCGTGCCGCCTGACAAGGATTCTGCGATGAAAGCCGCCCTTTCTCGGGCGGCTTTCGTTTTTATTCTGCCGTCGTATCAACCGGTCTTCTAAACGACTCCTTCAGGTCCCCGGGCAATGGGCGCTTGAGGTTGATCCCATCAGGTGCGATCGGCGCGTTGAACCACTTGTCGTAAATCGTCTCGATTTCGCCGCTGGCATAGATTTGTCCCAGCGCCTCGTTGACGGCATCCCTGAAGCCGGTGTCGCCGTGGCGGAGCATCAGGCCATAGGGCTGAGGCGGGGCAAGATATTCGTCGGAGATGACGTAATCATCAGGCCTGCCGGTTTCAGCGACGAAGGATCGCAAAAGTATATCGTCCATTACGAAAGCCGAGGCGCGATTTTCCGTCACCATATCGAAACTACCTTCCGTGCTGTCATTTTGCAGGACGGCGATGTTGAGGCCGAGCTTACGATTGAGCACGTTCAGCTGGCTGATATTGATGGTTCCTGTCGTCACCACCACCGTTCGCCCGGCAAGGTCAGCAACCGTTTTCAGACCGCTCGATTTCAGCGCCACGTAGCGCGTGCCGGTAATGAAATGACTGTAGGAAAACCATACCGCCTTTCGCCTCTCCTCCGTGTTCGTGCTCGCCACACACTCCATGTCCATCGTGCCGTCGTTCAGAAGCGTGATGCGATTGCTGGGGGTGCGCTTGACGAACTCCACCTTCAATTCCGGCAAACCCAGCCTTCTTTTGATGGAGTCAGCCACTCTGAGGCACAGCTCAATGCTGTAGCCGATCGGCTCCGTCCCCGTTCCCAGATAGGAAAAGGGCAGGTTGCGGTCGGCATAACCGAGCTTAATGGTGCCGGTTCTGGCGATCGTCTCAAGCGTCGGCGGCTGGGTATTGTCGCTGGCCGCGCGGGCGGGCAGAAGACTGAAGAAAAATAACAAAAGCCATAATGTCGATCTCAGCATCGCTCATCTCCAGCTAAAATAATCCGTCAAAATATTGTTGTTAAAATCATTGCGGCCAACCACTCCGGGCTCTTAATCCCGGTATTCGCTTGGATCTTCATAGGCCCGCCTCAACGACGCGGCCATCGGCAGGTTCAGGTTCATGCCGTTCGGAGGAATGGGTTTCGCGAACCATTTCTCGTAGAGGCCGTGAATATCCGGCCCGGTGAAGATGTGCCTGAGGCTTTCATTGACTGCCGCCTTGAAGGCCGGATCGTTGCGCCGGAAGACGAGACCGTATGGTTCAGGCGCGCTCAGCGTTTCCTCCGACAGCGCATAAAGCTCGGGTTTCTGCGATGTCGCTGCAAGTGCCGCGAGCAATATGCCGTCCATTACAAATGCGGAGGCCTTTCCGGCGACGACCAGTTCAAAAGCCTCCTCGTTCGTTTTTGTCGGCATGACCGAGATATTGAGGTTCTTCGCCCGGTTCACCGCGTTCAGCTGCTCGATATTGACGGTGCCGGAGGCTGATGTGACAGACCGTCCTGCAAGATCGTCCAGGCTTTGCAGATTGTCCTCCTTGCGGGAGAGAAACTGTGTCGCGGTCATGAAATTGGGGTAGGAGAAATCGACCATCTTGCGGCGTTCGCTGTTATTGGTCGTCGCCGCACATTCGATATCGATCTGGCCACTGCGAACGAGGATAAATCGGGTCGCCGGCGTCGCCTTGACGAACTCCAGCTCGATCTTGTCGAGCTTCAGCTTCTTTCTGATGTCCTCGCTAATGATCCGACAGAGATCAGTCGAGAAACCGGTGACCTCGCCGTCGGGCAGCAGGTACGAAAAGGGCGGCTCCGCCTCACGATACCCGATGCGGATTTTTGCTGTTTTGGCAATTCGCTGCAGGGTATCGATGTCGTCGGCGGCCTGGACGGGCGGGATGGGGATAAAGCATGTGAGTAAAAGGCAAAATACTGGCAGACGCATTTTATGTCCTTTGGCCTGTGGCCGGTTTCTCAAATCGCTTTCTGTGTTGGGCAAAAGGTATCCGTCGCCGCCGGACCAAAAACATCCGGTCCGCTTCTTACGATTGGAGGGATAGTGCCTCGGTTTTTCAGAATGTGGGCAAGCGGGGCGGGCTCGGCGAAATAGTAGCCCTGCGCCTCGTCGCACCCGACGCGCCTCAGGACGTCGATCTGCTCACTGTTTTCCACGCCTTCGGCTGTGACTTTGAGACCGATCTGCTCCGCCATATCGATGACGGTGTTGACGATGGCTGAGCACATCGGATTGTCGGGCAGACCCGAGACGAATTCCCTGTCGATCTTGATCTTGTCGAAGGCCACATGGGTCAATGTGCTGAGCCCGGCATAACCGGTACCAAAGTCATCGAGTACCAGACGAACGCCTCTCTCTTTCAGCATGTTCAGCACGCGCGTGCTGCTGTCGCGCTCCAGCATGGCGGTTTCAGTGACTTCGAGTTCAAGCCGCCCAGCCGGCAAGCCGGACGCCTCGAGTGCCTGATCGACGATAGGGACGATATCGTCGTTATAGAGCTGAACGGCCGATAGGTTGACGGCAAGCCTGACATCTTTCGGCCAGCTCATTGCATCCATGCAGGCCTGAGCGAGAACCCACTCGCCCAGCGGTTTGATGAAGTTGTTCTCCTCCGCAAGCGCTATGAAACGGTCGGGCGCAATAAGTCCGAGCTTGCCGTGGCGCCAACGGGCCAATGCCTCGTAGGCGACGATGCGGCCACTCTCAAGATTGACCACGGGTTGATAGTGCAGCTCGAATTCCCTGTTTTCCAGCGCGGACTTCATGTCGATTTCAAGCGCATGCTTGTGCTGCGCTGCCATGTCCATGCCCGGCTCATAGAAGACGAAATAGCCGCAACCCATTGACTTCGCGCGATACAGACCGAGATCGGCATGTTGCAGAAGCTGCGTGGCGGATGTGCCGTGACCGGGGGCGCAGGCAATGCCGATGCTGGTATCGATGCTGATCGTGCTGTCTTCAAGGCTGAAACTACGCGAGACCGCGTGAACCACCCGGGCCGCGAGCATTGCGGCATCACTTTCGCAGTCGCCTTTCGGTGTCTGGATGATCGCAAATTCATCGCCGCCGAGACGGCTTACCAAGTCATTTTCACCAAGGACGGCGGAAATTCGTGACGCGACCGCGACGAGCAGGGCATCGCCGGCGGCGTGTCCAAGCGTGTCGTTGACGGCCTTGAAGCGGTCGAGGTCGAGCAGCATGACGTTGAACGGCTGGCCGGAGGCCGAAAGATGGTCAAGACGGTTTTCCAGCGTCTTCATCAATAGCACGCGATTTGGCAGGCCGGTCAGCGCATCGTGATGGGCCATGTGCTCCAATTGTTGCGCCATGTCACGTATCTGCCGCAGGCGTCCGCGTTCCAAAACCGCCTCACGCAGGGTCTCGACGGCGCGTGCCATATCGCCGATCTCATCCCGCCGTCTCTGAAAAGGCGTAACGACATCAGTTTCCTCACGGGCAATTCTCAGCGTCGCCTGCACCAGCGCCGGGACCGGCTTCAGGAAATGCCGTGCGATAACGGTCACAACGATGCCGGTGACGGTCAGCACCACGATGAGCGCGGCAAGAGAGTTGTAGATCAACTTGCGTTGCGCGCCGTAAAGCGCATCTGAAGCACCAATGCTGACGGCGACGGCGCCGATCGGCTTTTTCGTTTCCGTGCTGATGATTGGCAGCAGGCCGATATAATGGCTCGAGTCGCCAATGGTCGCAAAGCCGGTGGAAAATCGTGCCGCAACCGCGTCACGGGAAAAGATCGGGTCGGTCGCAAGCGGCTTTTCGTCGTCATCGGTGGCGTTATCAAAGGCTGCTGCGATCTGCCTGAAACCGGAATCGTCTTCGTCGTAGCGGAACAGCGACACGGCATTTTTGGTTTGCGCTCCGATGAGCGCCAGAACGTCGCTGGGGTTGAAACCGGTAACGAGAATGGAGTCATCATCACCGATCGGTTTGTCGGTCAAAATGCCATTGACCTGTCCGTCCGCGTCGGCGGTCACGCTGACATAGGTATAGATGCTGCGAAGTGTTGCGCTGGCGATCTGTGAGTTGACGCGGGCTTGATTGAGCCATTGCTCGCTGGCGGCGGCCACGAACATGTACCAGCCGACGAGTGCGCCGATGCTGTAGGAAAAGATCACGCCGCCCAGAAAAATCAGGATAATCTTGCTGGCAAGCGAACGCCGCCGCGAAAACCGGCCTGTTTCCGGCTGTGTCGGTGAGCGAAGCGTGCGGCCCGATTCAACCTGTCTATCCGTCCCGCGATAGGCAGTCTCTTCCATTCGCGATAGTCCCCCGCGATGTCGCGTTATAATTGTTATTTGGAATTTTATAGGGCATGCGTTTCATCGATGTCTGCTAAATAATTCAACAAAGTTTAGAGGCAATTAAGAATTAATCCGTCTTTTTATAGTCGTCGCTTATATATAAATCGCGTGATGCACACTGCAGGTTGAAGAAATCGTGCCTCTTTAACGCGTTGAAGCGCAAAGTCGACCAAGCTCCCGGTGCGTCCGGCTTCCTTCGGATCAGAGGTTTGGAGCTTCGATATCGCGCCGATTGAACTTGCCAAGCAGACGATAAACGGCATCTTGTGCGAAACATGCCGCGTCAGGGAAAACATCATGGCTCACACTAGAAAAAACATCGCGCAGCTTTCGGTTTTGATCCAGAGCGGTCAGCTTGATCCGCGCGAGTTGGCGGAGGATACACTGAGTGCGATCCGCAATGACAAAGATCAGTCGATTTTCGTCGCGTTGACGGCGGAGCGGGCCATGGCGGAAGCAGAAGCCGCCTCAAAGCGCATCCGTGAGGGTCGTTCCTGCGGCGTGCTCGATGGTATTCCAGTGGCATGGAAGGACCTTTTTGATCTTGAAAACATGGCGACGACTGCGGGATCGACGGTTCTTGCAGATGATGCGGCTGCGACCCACGACGCGGATGTGGTTGCCGCGCTGAAGCAGGCGGGCATGGTCTGCATCGGCCGCACCAATATGAGCGAGTTTGCTTTTTCCGGTCTCGGTATTAACCCGCATTATGGCACTCCGCGTAATCCAGCCTCGAGGGATGGTCACCGACTGCCGGGCGGTTCCTCTTCCGGTGCGGGCGTGAGTGTCGCCGCTGGCCTGGTGCCTGTGGCGATCGGCACGGATACCGGCGGATCGGTCCGTATCCCCGCTGCTTTCAACGGCGTTGTCGGCTACAAGGCGAGTCGCGGCCGTTATTCGATGCGGGGAGTCTATCCCTTGGCAAAAAGCCTCGATTCGCTCGGCCCGCTGACGCACACCGTGCAGGACGCCGTCTGGGTCGATGCCGCGATGCGCGGCAAGGTCGCGGCTGATGTCCAGCGCGCGCCTCTTGCCGGCCTTTCGCTGGTGGTGCCTGAAACGGTGTTTTTCGACGGTATCGAGGATGGGGTCGCCGCGGCCTTCGAAGAGGCGGTAGACCGTCTTGTTCGCGCTGGTGCTACCGTGCGGCGGCAGTCATTCCCGGTCTTTTCAGAGCTGTTCGACCTGATCAAGGAAAAGGGGGCGCTGGTGACGGCGGAAGCTTTTGCTTTGCATAAGACACGGCTGGAAAGCGCAGATGCCGCGCGCATGGATCCCCGGGTGGTTGCTCGAACACGGCTGGGTGGCAATATGTCCATGCCTGATTACATCGCCATCATCGAGGCGCGCCAACATATGACCGCGGCTTTTGCCGGTATGATCGGCAGGCACGAACTGCTCGTTTCTCCGACGCTGCCGCATGTCGCCGCCAAGGTGGAACCGCTTCTCGGTGATGACGACGCCTTTTTCGCCATGAATGCAAAAACGCTGCGCAACACGCAGATCGGCAATTTCTTCGACCTCTGCGGTGTCTCGATCCCCTGCGGAACCGGTGAGGCGGGCATGCCGGTTGGGTTGCTGCTTTCCGCCCTGCACGGGATGGATGAACATGTTCTCAGCGTGGCGATGGCGGCGGAAGAGATTATTCGCGGCCGATGAAAGGAAAAGGCGGCCTTGTTCGGCCGCCTCTCCACCTATGCCTCAGCGGGCCGCCCAGTTGGCACCGCGGCGGAACATGGTTTTCATTTGCGGGACGGAGAACTCCTTGGCCTGGTGGCCGAGTGCCGAATAGAAAACCCGGCCCTTGCCGTATTTGCGTTTCCAGACCACTGGCATCACGACACCGTCGATCCACCAGGCGTGGTCACCGGTGAACGTCGTCGTCGCCAGCACCTCGTTGGAGGGGTCGACATGCATGTAATATTGCTCCGACGTGTAAGGAAAATCGGAAATCCCCTCCATCAACGGATCGTCGGGGCGGGTGATGTTGACGGTGTAATCGATGATATTGCCGGGATGGGCGACCCATTGCCCGCCGATCATGAACTGGTATTCCACGCATTCACGGAAACTGTCACCCGCACCGCCATGGAAACCGGCAATGCCGACGCCGTTTTCGACGGCAGCCGTCAGGTTCTTGATCTCTTCTTTCTCGATCTTCGACATGGTGACAATAGGCACAACAAGGCTGAGATCATGCACCGAAGGATCTGCAAAAGCTTCCGTTGAGTGCTCCACATAGACCTTGAAGCCATCCTCTTCGAGGATGTCCTTGACGATGGTCGCGCATTCCTGCGGTTCGTGGCCGCTCCAGCCGCCCCAGACGATGAGTGCTTCGCGCATTTATTTCCTCCTCAGGATTATTTGCCAAGCTGGCCGTCGACCAGCGATGTTTCGAGCGGGGCAGGGCGCTCCGCCTTGGTGGTGATGGAAACGGTGGCGCCGCTGTCCGATGCGGTCTGGAAAGCTTCCATGACTTCCAGCACATGCAGGGCAAGATCGCCATTGGCGCGGTGCGGTCGGTTTTCGCGGATCGCATGGGCCATGTCCGCCACACCGATGGACCGGTAATTGCCGTCGGCATAGGGAGATGATAGCGCCTGCGTCTCGAACTGGCCGCCCTTTTTCAGCAATTGCACCTCGCCGCCGAAATGGTTGGGGTCAGGCACGATGAGCGTGCCCTCGGTGCCGTAGAGTTCCAGCGGTACATGCTTGTGGCCCGCCACATCGAAGCTCATGCCCATCTGCACCACCGCACCGTTCTCGAAGGCGAGAACGCCGGAGACGTGGGTGGCGACATGAACGGGGATTTTCTCACCGTTCTTCGGCTCGCTGGTGATGAGACGCTCATTGCGCGGCGCTATGGCAAAACCTGCCACCTTGGCCACCGGGCCGAACAGATTGACGAGATCGGTGATGTAATACGGGCCCATATCGAGCATCGGACCGCCGCCGACCTCATAATAAAAGGCGGGGTTGGGGTGCCAGCGCTCATGGCCGGGGCACATGAAGGTTGCCGTTCCGCCCACCGGCTGACCCAAAACGCCCTCATCGATCAGGCGACGCGCCGTCTGATGGCCGCCGCCAAGGAAGGTGTCCGGGGCAGAGCCGATGCGCAGGCCTTTGGCCTTTGCCGCATCCGCAAGGCGTTTGCCTTCGGCGAAATTGATGCCAAGCGGCTTTTCGGAATAAGCATGTTTGCCGGCGTCCAGCGCCCGCAGACCGACTTCGACATGCGCCTTGGGGATCGTCAGATTGACGATGATCTCCACTGACGGATCGGCGAGAAGTGCGTCGATGCTTTTCGCCTGGAGGCCAAATTCATCCGCCCGCGCCTTTGCGGCCTCCGCGTTCATATCTGCAAGACCACGAATGTCGAGAATGGGAAACGATGCCATGGCCTTGAGATAGGCGCTGGAGATGTTTCCGCAGCCGATGATGCCGATACCGACCTTGTTCATATAGTTCCTCCCGTAAATCAGAAATGCCTGCGCCCGTGCTCGCCCTGCGGGCTAGAGTGCCGGCCCGGTTGTGTTCCATGGCGATTCGTAAAGTTCGTAAAGCGCAACGGCCGCGGCCCCCTGCGCCCACAATTCGTCGCTCGCAACATCGAAAACCAGTTCCGCCACACCGGCCAGAGATGGCGGCACGGCGGCGTTGTAGCTGTTGCGGATGCTGGCGATGAAAGGTTCGCCAAGTTCGAGGCTGGAGCCGGTAATGATGACCCGTGGCGGCGCAAACAGCGTGACGATATTGGCTAGTGTCAGGCCGAGGGCGGCACCGGCGCGCAAGGCGGCCGTGATGAGATCGTGGTCTTCAGCCGCAATCAGTGCATGGGCATGCTGCATGCCGCGGCCGAGCCGGATCGCTTCGGCAAAACGTCCGTCGGCCGGGCGGGAGCCCAGAATTGCGTTTTCGCCCGCCTGGCTTGCCAGCCGCACCGTGCCCTCATTGGCAAGGCCGATGACGAGGTCACCGAGATTGTGGCTAAGGCCGCCCGCGCCGCGAAATAGCTGGTTTTGATGCAGGACACCCAGCCCAAGCGTCTGTTCGAGTGAAATCAACACCATGTCTTCGAGATCGCGCGCATGGCCGAACCAGTGGTGCGCCAGCGTGATGGCATGGGCATCGCTTTCGATAATGGTCGGCGAATTCAGCCTTGCCGTCATTTCCTCGGCGAAATTGACGTTCACTTCCCGGAGAATAGGGCTGCTGCGGATCTTGCCGGTGCGATGCTCGATGACGCCGGGCAGCCCGAGACAGACCATGTCCACATCCTCAAGCGAAAAGCCCGCGTCAACCACGCATCGGCGAACGCCGTCCTCGACAAGATCGGCGATAACGCCGATCGGCTGGCGATCGACACGAATTGGCAACGCGAGAGTAGAAAGGACATTTCCGCAGAAATCGGTAACAACGAACACCATGCGGTTGGCGGCAATCTTTGCCCCCACGACGCGGGCAGCATCCGGGTTCAGCTCCAGCATCACGCGCGGTCTTCCGCGCCCACCTTCCGTCCTGATGTCGCCGAGGTGGCGGGTCAGAATGAGGCCGTCATCCAGCAGCGAGGCGGTGATGGCGGAAACCGTCGTGGTGGAGAGCTGGGTGCGTTCGCTGATCTCTACTCGGGAGATGGGTCCGTGCCGGCGGATACTGTCGAGCACGCTCAGCCTGTTGATCGCGCGCATCAATTCTGGGTCTGCGGTCTTCATGGGGTCCTGCTGCGATCAATGTCGTCTCCCGATTTATATCGGAATACGGATTAAATAACGGCGCGGGGGAGGGGTGTGTCAAGCACTAAGCGCAAAAAATCGGCATCGTGCCTTGACAATGAGAGAACCCTGATATGAATTAATCCGCATCGGGGAATAAATGAGGATATCCCCAGGGAGGATCACCATCATGACGATTTGGCACGCAGGCGCAAGCCTGAGCGGCAGGCTCGTAAGCTTTGCCACAACGACAAGTATTGCTCTCATGCTCGGTGCAGCGAGCGCTTCGGCCGCGACGGTCGTAAAATGGATGCACGTGGAGCTGGATCCCAAATCCGTGGCCGTCTGGGAGGAGATCGCCAAGGAGTATGAGGCCAAGCACCCCGATGTCGATGTTCAGTTGCAGTTCCTCGAAAACGAGGCTTTCAAGGCAAAATTGCCGACGCTGCTGCAATCCAACGACGTACCTGATTTCTTCTACAGCTGGGGTGGCGGGGTTCTCGAAGAGCAGTCCAAGACCGGCGCGTTGAAGGACCTGACCGAGGTTTTCGATGCCGATGGCGGCAAGCTGCGTCAGGCCTATAACGCTTCCGCAATCGACGGCCTGTCTTTTGATGGCAAGGTCTGGGCCGTACCCTACCGCGTCAGCCTCGTCAGCTTCTTTTATAACAAGGAGTTGTTCGCCAAGGCGGGTGTGAAGGCTGAAGACATCAAGACATGGGCTGATTTCAACGCCACGGTCAAGAAGATCAAGGATGCGGGCATCGTGCCGATCGCCGGTGGCGGTGGTGAGAAATGGCCGATTCATTTCTACTGGAGCTATCTCGTGATGCGAAATGGCGGCCAAGCCGTCTTTGACGCAGCCCGCAAGGGCGAAGGCGAAGGCTTCATGGACCCGACAATCATCAAGGCCGGTGAGCAACTGGCTGAATTCGGCAAGCTCGAACCCTTCCAGCCGGGTTATCTCGGCGCGACATGGCCGCAGGCTCTCGGCGTCTTTGGTGACGGCAAGGCTGCGATCATTCTTGGCTTCGACAATACGGAAGCGAACCAGCGCAAGAACGCCGGTGACGGCAAGGGGCTGGCCCCTGAAAATATCGGCCGCTTCGCCTTCCCGGTCGTCGAGGGCGGCGCAGGCAAGGCCACCGACACTCTGGGCGGCCTGAACGGCTGGGCGCTTACCAAAAACGCGTCCAAGGAAGCGATCGATTTCGCCACCTTCCTGACCAGCAAGGAAAGCGAAGAGAAGATGGCGACTGCGGGCATGATCCTGCCGGTTGCCACGGGTGCCGCCGGCGCGGTGAAGAACCCGCTGCTGGCGGATTCGGCCAAGCAGTTGGCTGCCTCTACCTGGCACCAGAACTTCTTCGATCAGACATTGGGCGCCGCCGTCGGCCGTGTTGTCAACGATATCTCAGTCGAGATCGTCTCCGGCCAGATGACGCCTGAAGAAGGTGCCCAGCAGATTCAGGACGCTTTCGAACTGCGTTGATCTGACGGTTTCCATGGCAGCGCCGACACCGTGCGGCGCTGCCACTCTGCCTCCATGAAAGCGGATAGAGATGACGGATATTTCCATGACTTCTGCGTCCATACCGGCGCGCGGCGCTTCAAAGACCAAGCGCAAGCAAAGTTCAGTCGCGCATGACCGGGCGTTGACCCTTCTGGTCTTCCTGCCGCCCGCACTTCTGCTCTTTACCCTCTTCGTCATTCTGCCCATGGGCGAGGCGGCTTGGTACAGCCTTTACCGCTGGAACGGTTACGGCACACCGACCGATTTCGTCGGCTTGAAGAATTTCCAGGTCCTGTTCGGCAATGCCGCATTCTCGCAGGCCCTGATCAATAACGGCCTCATCATCCTCATTTCGATCCTGATCCAGATCCCGCTGGCCATCTGGCTCGCCATGATGCTGGCGCACCGCATCCCCGGCGTCGTCGCCTTCCGGCTGGTTTTCTTCCTGCCCTATGTTCTGGCGGATGTCGCTGCGGGTCTGATCTGGCGTTTCGTTTATGATGGCGATTATGGTCTCTTTGCCGCCATCTCCAATTTCTTCGGGTTTGCCAATCCCTATGTGCTGGCAGACAAGGATGTTGCGATTTACGCCGTGCTCGGCGTCATCGTCTGGAAGTATTTCGGTTTCCACATGATGCTGTTCATCGCCGGCCTTCAATCGGTCGACAAGAACGTGCTGGAAGCGGCCGAAATCGACGGCGCGTCCGGCTGGCAGAAATTCCGTTACGTCACGCTGCCGATGCTCGGCTCCACGGTGCGCCTTTCCGTCTTCTTTGCGGTCATCGGCTCGCTGCAGCTGTTCGACATGATCATGCCGCTTACCGGCGGTGGTCCGTCCAACTCGACACAGACCATGGTCACCTTCCTCTACACCTACGGCGTCATGCGCATGCAGGTTGGGCTTGGCAGTGCGGTCGGCGTCGTTCTCTTCGTCATCTGCGTGACGCTCGCCTTCGGTTATAAAAGGATTTTCATGCGCCATGACTGACACATCCACTTCCGTCCGCATGCCGCTGCAAACCAAGCTTTATCTCTATATCTCGCTGAGCCTGATTGCAGCCATCGTCCTCATCCCGCTTCTGACGACTGCCCTTGGCGGCTTCAAGACGCTGGGAGACCTGCGCGTCAATCCGTTCGGCATTCCGGCCGAGTGGCAATGGGCCAATTACGGCGATATTCTCTTCGGTAAACGCTACTGGCTGCAAATCTTCAATTCGCTCGTCATCGCACTGCTGACGGTATTCCTGACGCTGACCGTCTCGGCCATGGCGGCGTTCACTTTCGCGCATGTGAAGTTTTTCGGCTCGTCCTTCCTGCTCAACTATTTCTTGCTGGGGCTGATGTTTCCGGCGGCCACCGCCATCCTGCCGCTTTTCATCCGCATTCGCGATCTTGGCCTGCTCGATACCTATTGGGGCGTGGTGCTGCCGCAGGTGGCCTTTGGCCTCGGCATGAGCATTCTGTTGTTCCGCAATTATTTCCGTAACCTGCCGGATGAGTTGTTTCAAGCAGCCTTTGTGGATGGCTGCGGGTATCTGCGCTTCTTCTGGCATATCTCCGTGCCGCTTTCGCGGCCGATCGTGGCGACCGTTGGCATCGTCTCTTTCGTCGGCAGCTGGAACAGCTACATCCTGCCACTGATCATGCTGAATTCGGAATCGAAATATCCCTGGCCGCTCGGCATCATGGTCTATCGCGGTGAGTTCGGCACGGAATGGCAGCTGGTGCTCGCTTTCATCACGCTGACGATCCTGCCGACCGTCATCGTCTTCTTCCTCGCACAGAAACACATCATCGCGGGCCTGACGGCCGGTGCCGTCAAATCGTGACTTGAAAGGAGCAAAACATGGCTTCCGTCGAACTTAGGGATATCCGCAAGTCCTATGCCGCGCTCGATGTCATTCACGGCATATCGCTCGATATTGCCGATGGGGAGTTCATCGCGCTGGTCGGGCCTTCTGGCTGCGGCAAGTCCACGCTTTTGCGCATGATCGCCGGGCTGGAGGAAATCACCGATGGCGATATTCTCATCGGTGACAAGGTGGTGAACGGCATGACCCCGCGTGAACGCAACATCGCCATGGTGTTCCAGTCCTATGCGCTTTATCCGCATATGACGGTGGCCGAAAACATGGGCTTCAATTTGAAGCTCGCCGGCCAGCCGAAAAACGTCATCGAGGAGCGCGTGGCGGAAGCCGCCCGCATGCTCGATCTCGGCAAGCTTCTCGACCGCAAGCCCTCGCAGCTCTCCGGCGGCCAGCGCCAGCGCGTGGCCATGGGCCGCGCCGTGGTGCGTAATCCGGCCGTCTTCCTGTTCGATGAGCCGCTCTCCAACCTCGACGCCAAGCTGCGCGTGCAGATGCGCAGCGAAATCAAGGCGCTTCACCAGAAAGTCGGCACCACCTCCATCTATGTCACCCATGACCAGATCGAGGCGATGACGCTGGCTGACCGGGTGGTGGTGCTCAATCACGGCCGGATCGAGCAGCAGGGCACGCCGCTTGAGCTCTACAAGACGCCTGCCAATCTCTTCGTCGCCGCCTTCATCGGTTCACCCGCCATGAACCTCATCGAAGGTGTGGTCGATGGCGAGGGTGACCAACCCGCTGCCCGGCTAAAGGATGGAACCGCAATCCGCATTGGCGCCTCGCGCAAGGTCACGCGCGGCCAGCCGGTAACGATCGGGCTTCGTCCTGAACATATCGGCTCGGCGATCGGCGGAGACATCTCGCTCACCGGCAGAACGGTGCTGGTGGAGCCGACGGGAGCGCAGACCCATGTGGTCTTCGAACTGGCAGGGGATCAAGTGACGGCGGTGGTTGATGGCGAGCAACTGGTGAAGGTCAACACGCCCTTTGCCGCAAGCGTTCATCATGAGCGCGTGCATGTATTCGACAGAGCAAGTGGGTTGGCGCTTTAAGAGGCTCCCGTCTTTTGAATGAAATACGGAAATTTTCTTGCCCCCCGCTTTTGGGGCTTGTTTGAAAATCACGAGCGGTTAGCTTGGCGCTGGAGAAAGAGCGGGTTACCGCGCAACTGTATCGATGCAGGAGGAGATTTTTATGAGAACGATCAAGGGACCGGGTCTTTTTCTCGGTCAGTTTGCCGGTGATGCAGCGCCCTTCAACAGCTGGGACGGCATTACCAAATGGGCAGCGGAAAAAGGCTATGCCGGTGTGCAGGTGCCAAGCTGGGCAGGCCAGCTGATCGATCTCAAAAAAGCGGCGGAATCAAAAGATTATTGCGACGAGTTTGCCGGTATCGCGCGCCAGAACGGCGTGGAGGTCACGGAGCTTTCCACCCACTTGCAAGGGCAACTCGTCGCCGTTCACCCCGCTTACGATGAGGCATTTGACGGTTTTGCCGCGCCGGAAGTGCGCGGTAATCCGAAAGCGCGCCAGCAATGGGCGGTCGAGCAGGTGAAGCTGGCGCTGAAAGCGTCGAAGAATCTCGGCATCAAGGCACATGCAACATTCTCCGGCGCACTCGCCTGGCCTTTCATCTATCCTTGGCCGCAGCGCCCGGCAGGGCTGGTGGAAACCGCTTTTGATGAACTGGCAAAACGCTGGACGCCGATCCTCGATTATGCCGATGAGCAGGGTGTGGATGTCTGCTATGAAATCCACCCGGGTGAAGATCTGCATGATGGCATAACCTTCGAGATGTTCCTGGAGCGGGTCAAGAACCATCCCCGCGCCAACATGCTCTACGATCCCTCGCATTATGTGCTCCAATGCCTGGATTATCTCGACAATATCGATATCTACAAAGATCGTATCAAGATGTTCCACGTCAAGGATGCGGAGTTCAACCCAACCGGACGGCAGGGCGTCTACGGCGGTTATCAGGGCTGGGTGGAGCGCGCCGGCCGCTTCCGTTCGCTAGGCGATGGGCAGGTGGATTTTGGCGCGGTTTTCTCGAAAATGGCTGCCAATGACTTCGATGGCTGGGCTGTGGTTGAGTGGGAATGCGCACTGAAACATCCTGAAGACGGCGCCCGCGAAGGGGCGGAATTCGTCAAGGCGCATATCATCCGCGTCACGGAAAAGGCCTTTGACGACTTCGCATCCAGCGGCACCGACGATGCGGCAAACCGCCGTATGCTTGGGCTTTGAAAGCATTGCAGGGGAAACATTATGGCTATTGAAGGAAAGACAACCGACGCGGCGAACAAGCGGATTCGTCTTGGCATGGTGGGCGGTGGTTCGGGCGCCTTTATCGGCGGCGTTCATCGCATGGCTGCCCGGCTCGACAATCGCTTCGATCTCGTGGCCGGGGCCCTGTCATCGACGCCGGAAAAATCCCTCGCTTCCGGCCGCGAACTGGGGCTCGACCCCGAGCGTTGCTACGGTTCGTTCGAAGAAATGGCCGAAAAGGAAGCGCTGCGAGAGGATGGCATCGAGGCGGTGGCTATCGTCACCCCGAACCACGTCCACTACCCGGCGGCAAAGGCCTTTCTCGAGCGCGGCATCCATGTGATCTGCGACAAGCCGCTGACCTCCAATCTGGAAGACGCGAAGAAGCTGAAGGACGTGGCCGACAAGGCGGATGCGCTGTTCATCCTGACGCATAACTATACCGGCTACCCCATGGTGCGGCATGCGCGCGAGCTGGTGGAGTCAGGTGCCCTTGGCAATATCCGTCTGGTACAGATGGAATATCCGCAGGACTGGCTGGCGGAGCCCATTGAGCAGACGGGTGCCAAACAGGCGGTCTGGCGCACCGACCCGGCACAATCGGGTGCAGGCGGTTCCACAGGCGATATCGGCACCCACGCCTATAATCTCGGCTGCTTCATTTCCGGTCTGGAAGTCGACGAATTGGCAGCCGATGTACACACCTTCGTTGAAGGCCGCCGGCTGGACGACAACGCGCATGTGATGCTGCGCTTCAAGGCGAAGGACGGCAAGCAGGCGGCGAAGGGGCTGCTCTGGTGCAGCCAGGTTGCGGTCGGTCACGAAAACGGGCTGAAAGTTCGTGTGTATGGTGACAAGGCCGGCCTTGAATGGACGCAGGCCGACCCGAACTATCTCTGGTTCACGAAGCTTGGCGAGCCCAAGCAGTTGATCACCCGCGGCGGCGCAGGCGCAGGGGCTGCGGCGGCGCGCGTCACCCGCATTCCATCGGGCCACCCGGAAGGTTATCTCGAAGCCTTCGCCACCATCTATACTGAAGCGGCCCATGCCATCGAGGCACGCCGCGACGGATCGGCGCTGGACAAGGCGGTGATTTATCCGACCGTGGATGACGGGGTCAAAGGCGTCGCTTTCGTCACGGCCTGCATCGAGTCCGGCAAGAACAATGGCGGCTGGGTAAAGCTCTAATACTGAAGACCTTTTGCGGCCTGTTGCCTATCGGAACAGGCCGCATCAAAAACGCCGTCACACGGTGGTTGCTATCAAGCCTACGCGATCAAGATCGCCCTGATATCATTCACATTGGTGAGCGTTGGACCCGTTACGACGAGATCATCGGTCGCCTTGAAGGCTGTATAGCTGTCATGGCTCACCAGCGACTGGCGCGGATCGACCCCCGCCTCGCGCATGCGCTTTAAGGTATCCGGTGTAATCACGGCCCCCGCAGCATCTTCGACGCCATCGATGCCATCGCTATCGCCAGCAATAGCCCAGATGCCCTGGGCTCCCTTGAGGGTCAGCGCAAGGCTCAGAAGGAATTCCGTGTTGCGGCCGCCCTTACCGGCCGACCCTTTGCCGCCAACTCCCCTGTTCAGCGTGACTGTGGTTTCGCCACCGGAAAGCAGGACGGCCGGGCCTTTGATCGGCAGGCCCTTGCCGCTGGCGGAAACCGCAATACCGGCCATGACCGCACCGACATCTTTCGACTCGCCCTCCAGCGAATCCCCGAGGATAAGAGGCGTTAGCCCTAGCATCACCGCCTCGTCCGCTGCCGCCTGCAGGGCGAGCGAGGGAGCCGCGATGAGCCGGATATCCTCGTCGATATCGCCGGCCTTCGGGGTTTCCTCACCTTTTTCCAGCACCTGACGCACGGTTTCGGGGAGATCGAGGGCATAGCGCGCGACGATTTCCCGCACGGTTTCGATATCGCTCGGATCGGCAACCGTCGGACCGGAGGCGATTTCCGAGGGGTCATCACCAGGCACATCGGAAATCAGCAGAGAAACAACCTTTGCCGGTCTGGCAGCTAGTGCCAGCCGCCCGCCCTTGATACGCGAGAGGTGCTTGCGCACGGCGTTCATTTCGGAAATCGTCGCGCCGCTGGCGAGTAACGCGCGGTTGACCGCCATCTTGTCTGCAAGCGTCATTCCCTGGGCGGGTGCGACCATCAGCGCCGAACCACCGCCGGAAATCAGTGCAATGACCATGTCGTCTGCAGTCAACCCTTTAACGGCGGCGAGAATGCGTTTTGCCGCTTCGGCGCTCCTGTCGTCCGGCACCGGATGCGAGGCTTCGATGATCTCGATACGCGCAGTCGGCACGGCATGGCCGTAACGTGTCACCACCACACCTGAAAGGTCGACATCTGGCCATGCCGCTTCAAGCGCTGCGGCCATGGCGGCGGAGGCCTTGCCCGCGCCAACCACCACGCAACGGCCTTTGGGCGGGGAGGGCAGGTGGTGTTGCAATACCTTTGCCGGATCGGCGCTGGCGACGGCGGCCATGAAGATGCGGTTGAGTGCGTCCCTTGCGGAGGTGTCGTTCCAGGCGGTCATCGGTTCATGCTCCAAGCCAGAGGAAGCCAAGGGCAAACAATGCCGGCAATGCCTGGATGAACAGGATCTTCATATTGGCAGTGATCGCGCCAAAAATACCGGCCACCAGCACACAGATTAGGAAGAAGAGCTTGAAGCTCAACCCTTCATCGCCCTGTGTGAGCCCATAGATCAGCCCGGCTGCGAGAAAGCCGTTATAAAGTCCCTGATTGGCGGCAAGCACCTTTGTCTGCCGGGCGAAATCTGCCGAGAGACCGAAGGCTTTTCGGCCGGCTGGCTTCTCCCACAGCAGCATTTCCAGAATGACGATGTAGATATGGATGGCCGCAACCACGGCAATCAAGATGCTGGCGATCATCGGTGGTTCCTCCAAACCATGATGTCCGTTGCCGTTGTCGGGGTAAACACGGGGCGAGCGGACACTTCCGTTTTAACGGTGGGACGAAGGGCTGCAAGGGCAGAATCCCGTCCTCCCATGTAAACTGTTGATGAGCGTCAGCCTATTGCTTGACTCTTTGCTGAAATAGGAACAAAACATGAACAATAAGATGAATAACCCAAGTTGAAACCTGTCATGCCATGCAGAAGCGCGCGGATCAGTTGCTCGTTGTCGAAGAGCTGCGTGAAAGGCTGGAAAGGATCGGTAACGGCGCTCAGCGCCTGCACGAGACCTTGCCTTTCGGCGTGGATGCCATCGACCATCACCTGCCGGGAGGCGGGCTCAAGCTTGGTTGCCTGCATGAGCTGAGCGGCGCCGGCAATGGCGCTGCCGATGGTGCGGCCGCCGCGCTCTTTGCGGCTGGTGTGGCGGCAAGGCTTTCCGGCAAGGTTTTATGGTGCGTCACCCGTCGGGATCTGTTCATGCCGGGTCTGACGCAGGTGGGCCTGTCGCAGAACCGGCTCATCATCGTTGAATGTCGTGATGAAAAAGGCGTGCTCGACTGTTTCGAAGAAGGGCTGCGCTGCAACGGTTTCGGCGTGGTGATGGGTGAAATGGCGAAACTGCCGATGAATGCTTCCCGGCGACTGCAACTGGCGGCGGAAACATCAGGCGTGACCGGCCTTGCCATCCGTCGTTTCCGGCGTGCGGACGATGCAAAGCTGTTTGGTGAACCGACAGCGGCCGTCACCCGCTGGCGTATCTCCGTGCGGCCTTCTACGCCCTTGCCGGTGCCGGGTGTGGGCAGGCCGCGCTGGATTCTTGAACTCTTGCGATGTCGCGGCGGCGAAAGCGCCGAATTTGAAGTGGAAGCCTGTGATGCAAAGGGTCGTCTCGCTCTACCTGCCGACATGGCCGACGGATCGTTTCCGGCGTCTTTTGGGACAGAACGCGCCGCCGGCTGAAAAGCCGCTGGTCATGATCGGTCGCCAGGGCAGCCGCCGGCTGGTGCTGGCACTCGACCAGGCCGCAAAGGCGGCAGGCATCCGTGCAGGCACACCGGTCAGCAAGGCGCAGGCGCTGGTGCCGGGTCTTCTTGTGGAAGATCTGGATGCGGCGGGAGATGCCCGTGCGCTTCAACAGCTCGCATTTCATTTCCTGCGCATTTATGCCCCTATCGTCGCCGCCGATGCGCCTGATGGGCTGGTGCTGGACACGGCGGGTGCGGACCATCTGCACGGCAATGAGACGCTGATGTTGAGCGGCATGGTCAACCGTCTGCATGCCGCAGGCTTTGCCGCCCGCGCGGCCATTGCCGATAGCTGGGGGGCCGCTCATGCGCTTGCACGTTTCAGCCGAGAGGAAATCAGCATCGTGCCGCCAGACGGGCAGCGGGCGGCGATCAGTGCTCTGCCATTGGCCGCGCTGAGGCTGGAAGACCGTGTCGTTTCCGGGTTGAAGGTGCTCGGCTTTCGCACCATCGGCGATCTTGCCGAAGCCCCGCGCGCACCGCTCACCCTGCGTTTCGGCCCGGAGGTCGTCCGTCGTCTGTCGCAGGCTTTCGGGGAGATCGGCGAACCCATCGAACCGGTGCGTGTGGCCGATCTGGTGGAAGTACGCCGCGCCTTTCCCGAACCGATCGCGGCGGCGGAGACGATAGCCCGCTATACCCAGAAGCTGGTTACCGGCCTTTGTGTCGCGCTGGAAAAACGTGGCCTTGGCGCGCGCCGGGTCGATCTGGTGTTGCACAGGGTCGATAGCGGTCTGCAGGCCATAAGAGCGGGCACATCAAGACCGGTGCGCGACGTCAAACAGCTGGTTCGGCTTCTGACCGACCGCATCGACACGATCGATCCCGGTTTCGGCATCGAGATGATGGTGCTGACCGCCACCCATGCGGAACCGCTTCTCGCCGCCCAGGCCCGTTCTTCCTTGCTGGACGAGGAGCGTGCCGACATCGCTGGCACTGTGGATGTGATCCTCAACCGCGGCCATCGCGTTTATCGCTATGCAGCGGTGGCAAGCGATGTGCCGGAACGGTCCGTTACTTCAGTTGCGGCCCTATCCCCCGAGGACCAGCTTGGCTGGCCCGGTCATTGGCCACGTCCCGTGCGGCTGCTGGCAAGGCCTGAACCCGTCGAAACCATGGCGCTTCTGCCAGACCATCCGCCGCGCTATTTCATCTGGAAGGGCGTGCGCCATCTCGTGCGGCGCGCCGATGGACCCGAGCGGGTGTTTGGTGAATGGTGGAAACGCGACCGGGAAAAGGCCGCCGTTCGCGATTATTTCACGGTCGAAAACCAAAGCGGCGAACGCTTCTGGATTTTCCGCTCCGGTGACGGCGAGCATGCCGAGACGGGTTCGCAGGGCTGGTTTATTCATGGGTTTTTCGCATGAGTGCGCCGCGTTATGCCGAGTTGCAGGTCACCACGCATTTTTCCTTTCTGCGTGGCGCAAGCTCCTGCGACGAGCTTTTCGAACAGGCAAAAACCCTCGGCATCGAGGCGCTGGGCATTGTTGATCGAAACAGCCTTGCCGCTATTCCCCGTGCCTATGAGGCCGCCAATAATCACAATATCCGGCTCGTGATCGGCTGCCGGCTCGATCTGGACGACGATCTTTCGGTTCTCGTCTATCCCATGGATCGTGCGGCCTATGGGCGGCTCTGCCGGCTTCTTTCCGTGGGCAAGAAAAGGGGCGGCAAGGGCAAATGCCGACTGGCATGGGATGATCTGGTCACCTATGGCGAAGGCCAGATCGTCGTTCTGTTGGCCGATCTGGCCGACGATCTCTGCGCTCTTCGTTTGCGGCGACTGAAGGCCGCCTTTGCCGACCGGGCCTATATGGCGCTCAGTCTTCGAAGACGCCCCAACGACCAGATGCGGCTTTTCGAATTGTCTGATATGGCGCAGGCCGCTGGCGTGCCGACTGTGGTGACCAATGATGTGCTGTTCCATGTGCCCGAGCGGCGTATGTTGCAGGACGTCGTCACCTGTATCCGGCACAATTGCACCATCGACGAGGCGGGTTTCCGGCGTGAGCGCCATGCCGACCGCTACATGAAGCCGCCGCAGGAAATGCACCGGCTGTTTGCCCGTTACCCCGAGGCGCTGGCTCGCAGCCTCGAAATTGCCAAACGCTGCAAGTTCTCGCTGGAGGAGTTGGTCTATCAATATCCCGAGGAGCGCAGTCTGCCCGGGCTGACGGCGCAGCAGGCGCTGGAGAAGATGGTCTGGGAAGCGGTGCCGACCCGTTACCCGGATGGTTTGCCGGAGAAGGTGGAGAAGGCGCTGTGTCATGAGCTCGGTCTTATCGGCAGGCTGGAATACGCCCCCTATTTTCTGACGGTCAACGCAATCGTGCAGCATGCCCGCAAGCTGGATATTTTATGTCAGGGACGAGGATCCGCAGCCAATTCCGTCGTCTGCTTCGTGCTCGGGATTACATCGATTGATCCTTTGAAAGTCGATCTTCTTTTTGAGCGTTTCGTGTCCGAAGAGCGCCGGGAACCGCCTGATATCGACGTGGATTTCGAGCATCAGCGGCGTGAGGAAGTCATCCAGTGGGTCTATGATACCTATGGGCGGGATAAGGCAGCACTCTGTTCAGTCGTGACACGCTACCGTGGGCGAGGGGCGTTGCGGGATGTCGGCAAGGTTCTGGGCCTGCCCGAAGACCTGACGAAACTGCTTTCATCGCAGGTTTGGCGCTGGAGCGAGGGCGTTGGCGAAAAGCAGGTGAAAGAGTTGAACCTCAATATGGAGGACCGCCGCCTGCAACTCGCCTTCGAGCTTGCCAACCAGCTCGTCGGCACGCCGCGACATCATAGCCAGCATCCCGGCGGCTTCGTTCTCACGCACGATAGGCTCGATGAATTGGTGCCGATTGAACCTGCCGCCATGGATGATCGACAGATCATCGAGTGGGACAAGGACGATATCGATATCGTCAAATTCATGAAGATGGATTGCCTGGCGCTCGGCATGCTTTCCTGCATGAAGCGCGGCTTCAACATGCTGGAGGAGCGGACAGGCAAGAAATACGACCTCACGTCAATGCCAGCCAAGGACCTCGCGACGTTCGCAATGATCCAGAAGGCCGATACGCTTGGCACCTTTCAGATTGAAAGCCGGGCGCAGATGTCCATGCTGCCTCGCCTACAGCCGAAAGAATTTTATGATCTCGTTATCCAGGTGGCTATCGTTCGTCCCGGTCCCATTCAGGGCGATATGGTTCATCCCTATCTCCGTCGAAGACAGGGAAAGGAGCCGGTCCATTACCCCAAGGAGGAATTGCGACGCGTTCTGGGCAAGACGCTGGGCGTACCGCTGTTTCAGGAGCAGGCGATGCGTGTTGCTATCGAATGCGCCGGTTTTTCGCCGGGCAAGGCGGACCAGTTGCGCCGTGCCATGGCGACTTTCAAGAATGTCGGCACCATCTCCAAGTTCCAGCAGGATTTGATCGATGGCATGGTCGGACGCGGCTATGACAAGGACTTCGCCGAACGCATCTTCAAACAGCTCGAAGGGTTCGGCAGTTATGGTTTCCCGGAAAGCCACGCGGCGTCCTTCGCGCTGATTGCCTATGCCTCCGCATGGCTGAAGTGCCATCATCCGGATATTTTCTGTGCCTCGCTTTTGAATTCGCAGCCCATGGGCTTTTACGCCCCGGCGCAGATCGTGCGCGATGCGCGCGATCATGGGGTGGAGGTTCGCCCGGTCTGTGTCAATGAAAGCCGGTTTGACTGCACACTTGAGCCGACAGGCGAGATGAATGCGGAGGGCAAAGAACGTTATGCCGTGCGGCTTGGCATGCGTCTTGTGAAGGGTCTGGCCAATGATCACGCCGCAAAAATCGTCGCGGCGCGGCAGGATCGGCCTTTTGCCTCCGTGGATGATCTGTGGCGACGGGCAGGTGTTCCGGTCGCTGCCCTCGTGTGCCTTGCCGAAGCCGATGGCTTTTTGCCGTCGCTTCGCCTTGCCAGACGCGAAGCACTCTGGGCGATCAAGGCCTTGCGGGATGAGCCTCTGCCGCTTTTTGCCGCTGCCGCCATTAGGGAAAACGCCGTTATCGAAGAGCTTCAGGAGCCTTCCGTGGCGCTTCGCGCCATGACTGATGGCGGCGAGGTCGTGCAGGATTATGGCCATGTGGGGCTGACCCTTCGGGAGCATCCCATGACATTCCTGCGTCGTGATCTTTCGAGCCGTCGCATCGTCACCTGCGCTGAAGCCTATCGATCAAGGGATGGCGCGTGGCTGGAAACAGCGGGCCTGGTGCTGGTGCGCCAGCGTCCCGGTTCGGCAAAGGGCGTGATCTTTATGACGCTGGAGGACGAGACGGGCATTGCCAATGCGGTGCTATGGGTGAAAACCTTCGAAAAGTACCGCCGCGTGGTGTTAACGGGCAGCATGGTCGGCATTTACGGCAAGATTCAGCGCGAAGGCGAGGTTGTGCATCTGGTCGCCCACCGGCTGACCGATCTTTCGGGAGAACTGGCGAGCGTCGGGGAGCGAAATCATGCTTTTCCGCTGCCCCATGGGCGTGGCGACGAGTTTCATCGCGGCATATCCCATCTGGACAGGCGCGATCTCAAGAAGCGTCCTTCGCCGGATCTGGAAGAATATGAAAGAGAGGAAATCCGCGTGAAATCCCGCGATTTTCATTGAGCCGTTCAGGCGGCGGCATCCTCCAGCGCCACCGCGTCTTTCCTGCGGAACTGGCTGGGCGGCGCGCCGATCACACGTTTGAACGCGCGGCTGAACGAAGCTTCGGAGTCATAACCGAGCTTTTCCGCCGCCACTGTCACACGCATTCCCTCGCGCAGCCACAGGCGTGCCTGATGCATGCGTACGCGCACGACATAGCGGGCGGGGCTTTCACCGACGATACGTGTGAAACGTTCAGCAAAGCTGGAACGGGATGCGCCCATCAGAGACGCAAGTTCCTCGACGTTCCAGTCTTTTTCGGGGTTGAGGTGGATGGCCGCCAGCACCCGTCCGAGTTCCGGATTGCGCACGGCAGCAAGCCAGCCGCTCGAATCGCCGCAGCCATGTTCCACCCATGTGCGGATCAACGTTGCCGTCAGCACGTCGGCAAGCCTTGCCAGAATGCCGCCCGCACCGACGCGGTTCAACTCCACCTCGCGCGTCATGGCTTCCAGCAGGTGTGGAATGGCTGGATCGCTCTTGGCGAGGTCGCTGGTCAACATCACATCTGGCATCATCTGGAGCAGGGGATGCAGATTGTCCATGTTGAAACGCATCGAGGCGGTAAAGGCAATCGTATCCCCGCCGGCACTGGCACATTGCAGGTCGAAGACACCCTGACAGACTTCCTTCTTGCCGAAGTTATCAAAAGGAGAAGGTGTCACGGTCTCGCCGCTGCCAAGAACATGCGCGTGGCCTCGGGGAAGAAGCACCGCGTCGCCGCATGTGAGCGTCAGCCACTCGCCGGACGGTTTGCGCAACTTCGCCTGGCCAACACCGATAAAATGAAACCGTGCGGCTTCCTGCTCGGGAAAGGCCGTCGCCCATGGGGTAGCCATGCGGCACCGGCCATATTCCACCCCGTCAAGCCGCAGGCCACGCAACATTTCGGTGAGGGCATCATTCATGCTTGTTTCCAGATGTGGACGCAAAGTTAAGGAATATAAAATTCCTAGCATGAAAACGCCGGGATGTCACCCTTGGCGTACCACCTTCCACTCGCGAGGGCGGAAGCTCTAGATCGGTTTGATCGCGTTCTGTGTCCTGTCCTTGCCCACCTCGATAACGTGACGCATGGCCTTCACCGCGGCATCGGCGTCCCGCGCCGCAATTGCATGCACGATGCGCAGATGGTTGGAAGCAATTTCGGCGATGGTGCCGGTTGAAGCGGCCGGTGACGACAGCTGGAACGAAATGGCCAGCGCAGCTTCAATCAGGCCGCTTGCCGAGCGCATGAAGGGATTGCCGGACATATGCGCCACGGCAAGGTGGAATTCGAGATCGACCTTCGCGATACTTTCCGGCGTATGTTTCGGATTGTCGAATTTCGCGGCGATGACGTAGAGGGAGACGATATCGTCGTTGGAGGCCTGCAGGGCTGCAGCCGCGGCGGCAGCCGGCTCCAGCGCGAGGCGGATTTCCGCCAGATGGGTCACGAATTCCTGATCAATACCGGCCTCGCACCGCCACCCCAGCACGTCAGGATCGAAGAAATTCCAGCTGGAGCGATCAAGAACCCGCGTGCCCACCTTGGCCTTGGGCTCAACCAGCCGCTTGGCTGCCAGCGTCTTCATGGTCTCCCGCAGCACGGTGCGCGAGACACCGAAACGCAGCGAGAGTTCGGCATCATTGGGGAGCAGGGAGCCTTCCGCAATCCGGCCCGAGACGATGGCGCTGCCGAGTTCGGAAACCACATGGGCGTGGCTATTCCGGCGTTTTCGTCCGCTAATCGTCGTTTCGAGCAGCCCCAATAAAGCCTCCGTTTGCGTTATGCCGGATGCGGTCCGGCCATTCTCCTGTTTGAATACCAGATGATTGCGCGCTGCAACACGATGAAGACAAAAAGCAGCACGCCGATGACGATTTTCGTCCACCAGGAGGACAGCGTCCCGTCAAAAACGATGTAGGTCTGGATCAGCCCCTGGATCAGCAGGCCGACAAAGGTTCCCGCCACCAACCCTGTGCCACCCGTCAAGAGCGTGCCGCCGATGACGACGGCTGCGATGGCGTCCAGCTCCACGCCCACCGTCGCCAGCGAATAACCCGACGACGTGTAAAGCGTGTAAACGATGCCGGCGAGACCCGAAAGGAAACCCGAGAGCGCATAGATGCCGATAGTCGTCGCCCCGATCGGGACGCCCATCAGTTCTGCCGACTGCTGATTGCCGCCGAGCGCATAGACATTGGCGCCAAACCGGGTGCGGCTGGCGATCAACATGCCGGCCGCGAAGACGACAAGCATCAGCATGGCGAGCGCCGTCAGCCTGCCGCCGCCCGGAAAGCGGAAATAGAAGCCCTGTATCGCGTCAATGACGGGGTGCGAGATTGGCACTGACTGGGTGGAAATGAGGTAAGCTGCGCCGCGTGCCAAAAACATGCCCGCGAGCGTCACCACGAAAGGCGGGATCGACAGGAAGCGGATCATCGCCCCCATCAGGCATCCGAACAGCGTCGAGATAGCGAGCACGATCGCGAAGGCCAGCAGGGGGTGGAGATTATAGGTGCCCACCATGACCGCCACGAAAACGCTGGTGAATGCGATGACCGAACCGATCGAAAGGTCGATGCCACCCGACAGGATGACGAATGTCATGCCGACAGCGGCGATGCCGAGGAAAGCGTTGTCCGTCAGAAGATTGCCGATCACCCGCGTCGAGAAGATCGCTGGATATTGCAGCACGCATAGCAGATAGGCGACCACGAAGATCGTCAGTGTGGTGAGGAACGGCAGATTGCGGCTATGGATCATCGCACGGTTCCTTCCTTGGTGATGCCGTTCGTAGCAGCCGGTTTGGCCTGTGGCTTGGGCGCCTTCACGAAACCGAGCAGGGCCATGATCGCCGGCGATTGCAGCGTCAGCACCACCATGATGATGCCTGCCTTGATGATGAGATTGAATTCCGGCGGAAAGCCCGAGACGAGAATACCGGTATTGATTGTCTGGATGATCAATGCCCCGATCAGCGATGCGGTGATGGAGAAGCGGCCGCCATTCAGCGATGTCCCGCCGATCACGACCGCCAGGATCGCATCAAGCTCCAACCACAGCCCGGCATTGTTGGCATCCGCACCGCGAATATCGGCGGTCACGATCATACCGGCTATGGCGGCGCAGAGGCCGGAAACGGCATAGACGAAAAACAATAGGAAGCGTGCCCGCACCCCGGCCAATGCCGCGGCGCGACGGTTGATGCCGGTTGCTTCGATCAGGAAGCCGAGCGCGCTTTTGCGCACGAGAAGACCGATAACCAGCGCCGCCGTCACCCAGATGATGACCGGCAGGGGGATCCCCGCAAATGAGCCTGAGCCGATGGCGGCGAAGCTGTCATTATTGAAGGTGAGAATGACGCCTTCGGTTATGAGCTGGGCAATGCCGCGCCCCGCCACCATGAGGATCAGCGTGGCAATAATCGGCTGGATGTCCAAAAGAGCGACCAGCACCCCGTTCCAAACGCCACAGACGATGCCAACCGCGAGCGAGATGGCGATGACCGAGGGAATGGAATAACCATTGCTGATAAGCGTGGCCGCGACCGCACCACAGATGGCGATGACAGCGCCGATGGAAAGATCAATACCCTTGGTGGCGATGACCAGCGTCATGCCTATGGTCAAAAGCGCCACGGGAGCGGCACGCACGAGAATGTCGACCAGGCTTCCGTAAAGCCGACCGTTCTGCAGCGAAACATTCAGAAAGCCGGGCGAAATGATTGTTATCGCGCCCAGAATGATGAACAGCGCTGCAAGTTGCGGCGCAAGTCTTTTGAGACGTCGTGTCAAAGCCACCATCATGCCGCCTCCGTTTTCGCTGCATCGGCAATGGCGCGCATGATGTTATCCGCGGTCACCTCGCTGCCCTTCAATTCGTTGACGTGGCGGCGGTCGGAGAGGACGATAACCCGGTGCGCAACGGCCGTCAGCTCTTCCAGCTCGGAAGAGATGACGACGAGCGACATGCCCTCGGTGCAGAGTTTTTCGATCATTTTAAGAATTTCCGCATGCGCGCCGATATCGATACCGCGTGTGGGCTCATCGAGGATCAGAAGTCGCGGCTGCGTAGCGAGCCAACGGGCAAGAATTGCCTTCTGCTGGTTGCCGCCTGAAAGGAACTTGATCGGCCGGTCCGGATCCGCAGGACGGATATCCAGCGACCTAATGAAGTTTTGGGCAAGCTCCGCCTTCTGCCGTCGCGAAAGAGGGCGCGCCCAGCCTTGTCTCGCCTGAAGCGCCAGCGCGATATTATCGGTAACGGAGAAGTCGCCGATAATCCCATCCGTCTTGCGCTCTTCGGGACAGAAGCCGAAGCCCGCAGAGATTGCCGCCTCCGGCGACGAGATGGCCGCCTGCTTGCCGTCGATCGTCGCAACGCCGGTGTCGGGACGGTCTATGCCAAACAGCAGGAAGGCAGTTTCTGTTCGGCCAGAACCAAGGAGACCGGCGATGCCCACGATCTCGCCGGGGCGGATGCCGAGATCGAAGGGGGCGATACTGCCGCGTTTTCCATAACCTTCGAAGCGGATCGGTGGCTCGCCTTCAACGACCGTGTCGTCGGTTGCCTGATGTTCGTGGGTGATGTGCTGAAGCTCTCGGCCGAGCATCATGGAAATGAGTTCCGGCCTCGGCAGATTGCCGATGTCGCGGGTGCCAACGAGACGACCATTGCGCAGCACCGTCACGCGATCGGCAATATCGTAGACCTGATTGAGAAAGTGAGTGATGATGACGATGCCGATGCCCCGGGCGCGCAGCTTCTTCAGAACCCCGAAAAGCATCTCAACTTCATGGGCGTCCAGGCTGGCCGTTGGCTCGTCGAGAACCAGCACCTTGCCGGAAAGATCGACGGCACGCGCAATGGCTATGATTTGGCGGATAGCGACGGAATAGCTGGAAAGCAGGGCGTTGACGTCGATGGAGAGCCCATACTGGGCAAGCAGCGCCTTTGAATTCTTTTGCATCGTGCTGCGGTCGATCAGCCCGAAGCGCCGCGGCTGGCGGCCAAGGTAGAGGTTCTCCGCAACGGTAAGGTTTTCGAGAAGGTTGACCTCCTGGTAGACGGTGCCGATGCCAAGCGCCTGCGCTTCACCCACATTCGCGGGCGAGATTTCGCTGCCTTCCAGAAAGACGGATCCGCTGCCGCGGCTGTAGACGCCCGTCAGAATTTTGATCAGCGTCGATTTGCCTGCGCCGTTTTCGCCGAGGAGGGCATGGATTTCGCCGCGTCCAAGCGTAAAATCAACGCCATCAAGCGCCGTGATCCCTAGAAAGGATTTGCCGATGGCGCGTGCTTCCAGAAGTGGTGCCGTTTCGGACATTGAGCAGGTTCCGCATTACAATGGGTCTTGGAATAATCGTGTATCGAGCGGCGTATTTCTTCTCCGCGCCGGGGAGAAGGTGGGCCGAAGGGCCGGATGAAAGGGCTAGCTCTCGGCCTATCGCTACCGTCGCCCCCTCATCCCGCTGCCGCGGACTTCTCCCCGGCGGGGAGAAGAACAAGTGGGGTCCGCTCGCTCCATACGTGATCATTCAGCAGACAAAAATCGGAGAAGTTTCCTTCTCTTCAGCAGAAAGAAACGGCACAGTCATGTGCCGTTCCTCCGAAGAATGGCTTAGTAACCCAGACCCTTCTTCGCCTCGTAGACCTTCATCGGGTCATCAGATGCCGTGTAAAGTTTGGATTCGGTCTGTATCCACTTCGGCGGCTCTTTCTTGTCCTTCAAGTAGGCTTCGAGCGCGTCGAAGGCTGGGCCTGCCATATCGGGCGTCAGTTCGACGGTGGCGTTGGCTTCACCGGCTGCCATGGCCTTGAAGATATCAGGCACGGCGTCGATGGAGACGACCTTGATGTCGGTTCCGGGCTTCAGACCGGCTTCCTTGATGGCCTGGATTGCGCCAACGGCCATGTCATCATTATGGGCGTAAACGGCACAGATATCCTTGCCGCCGCCCTCGGCCTTGATGAAGCTTTCCATCACTTCCTTGCCCTTGGTCCGGGTGAAGTCACCCGTCTGCGAGCGCGCGATCTTGATGTTTTTGTGCGAGGCAATGGCTTCTTCGAAGCCCTTCTTGCGGTTTATGGCAGGCGACGAGCCGGTCGTGCCCTGCAATTCCACCACCTTGCAATCCTTGGAGCCGACATCCTTGACCAACCAGTCGCCGGCAACCTTGCCTTCATGAACCTGATCGGACGTGACGGCTGTCAGGTAAAGGTCGTCGGGAGCCTCGATCTGGCGGTCGAGCAGGATGACAGGGATTTTTTCTTCCTTGGCTTCCTTCAGGACAGCATCCCAGCCCGTGGCGACCACAGGTGCAATCAGGATTGCGTCGACGCCCTGCGCGATAAAGCCGCGCACGGCCTTGATCTGGTTTTCCTGCTTCTGCTGTGCGTCGGCAAATTTCAGCGTTACGCCGCGCTTTTCGGCCTGCTGTTTTGTGACGGTGGTTTCAGCGGCGCGCCAGCCCGATTCCGAACCGATCTGCGAGAAGCCGACGGTCAGCGATTTTGCGGAAACACTTGATGCAAGGCACAGCGAAACGGCGACAGTAGCTGTCGCGAGAGCTTTTCTCATCTTATTCCTCCCAGAGATGATGTCAGCGTGACGCAGACACTATGAGCATATAGTAATACTCTTGAAAAGAGGCATTTTCGTATATTTCAGGTTTCGAATGGGCTTTCACGCCCTGAAAGAGAGAATATATTGTGTTAAATCAATATGATAAATAATTCACAATTTGTGGTTTGGAAGATCTCGCTTACCGCTGGGTCTGGTATTCGAGTGCTTGACAGGGCGTGGTTCTATCTAATAGTCATACAAATAAGAAGATGATTTTTTGCCGGAATTTCGCCCCCTAGGGTCGAAGTTAAACGGCAAAAGAGGGAGGGAGATTCCGTTGCGTAATCCCGCGATGGCCGTAACTGCCGAAAAATATTCGGTTAAAGCCGAAGTGCCGCTCGATGCCACTCGTCTGGCGCAGCACTGTCGGTTATGCGTGATCTCCGAAACGCTGATTCCATTTTCCTTGCGCGCAACATAAGCTTGTCGCATTTCGTAATATTTTACCGTTGGCCACTTCCGGCTGGAGACCCGCATCATGACGACATCTGATAATCTTCCTGCAACTCAGGGCAAGCTGCGTTCGCGCGCCTGGTTCGACAATCCCGCCAACGCGGACATGACGGCGCTTTATCTCGAGCGCTACATGAATTTTGGTCTCAGCCAAGCCGAGCTTCAGTCTGATCGCCCGATCATCGGTATCGCACAGACGGGCTCTGACCTTTCCCCTTGCAACCGCCACCACCTCGAACTCGCAAATCGCCTGCGTGAAGGTATCCGTGAAGCCGGCGGCATCGCGATTGAGTTTCCGGTGCATCCGATTCAGGAAACCGGCAAGCGTCCGACCGCCGGCCTCGACCGCAACCTGGCTTACCTCGGCCTCGTGGAAGTGCTTTATGGCTATCCGCTCGATGGCGTCGTGCTGACCATTGGCTGCGACAAGACCACGCCTGCCTGTCTTATGGCGGCGGCCACCGTCAACATCCCGGCCATTGCTCTTTCCGTCGGCCCCATGCTGAACGGCTGGTTCCGCGGCGAGCGCACCGGTTCCGGCACCATCGTCTGGAAGGCACGCGAATTGCTGGCCAAGGGCGAGATCGATTACCAGGGCTTCGTCAAGCTCGTCGCTTCTTCGGCTCCGTCGACCGGCTATTGCAACACCATGGGTACGGCAACGACCATGAACTCGCTCGCCGAAGCGCTCGGCATGCAGCTTCCAGGCTCCGCCGCCATCCCCGCGCCTTACCGTGACCGTCAGGAAGTCTCCTACCTTACCGGCCTGCGCATCGTTGAAATGGTCAAGGAAGACCTGAAGCCATCAGACATCATGACCAAGGATGCGTTTATCAACGCCATCCGCGTCAACTCGGCGATTGGTGGCTCCACCAACGCACCGATCCATCTGAACGGCCTCGCGCGCCACGTCGGCGTCGAACTGACAGTGGACGACTGGCAGACCTATGGTGAAGACGTGCCGCTGCTCGTCAACCTGCAGCCCGCTGGTGAATATCTCGGCGAGGATTACTACCACGCCGGCGGCGTTCCCGCTGTCGTCAACCAGCTGATGAACCAGGGACTGATCATGGAAGATGCCATGACGGTCAACGGCAAGACCATCGGCGAAAACTGCCGTGGCGCGATTATCGAAGACGAAAAGGTCATCCGCCCCTATGAGCAGCCGCTCAAGGAGCGCGCTGGCTTCCGCGTGCTGCGCGGCAATCTCTTCTCCTCCGCCATCATGAAGACAAGCGTCATCTCGGAAGAGTTCCGCAACCGTTATCTCTCCAATCCTGACGATCCGGAGGCCTTCGAAGGCCGCGCCGTGGTGTTCGATGGTCCGGAAGATTACCATCACCGCATCGACGATCCGTCGCTCGGCATTGACGCCAACACCGTTCTCTTCATGCGCGGCGCAGGCCCCATCGGTTATCCGGGTGCCGCGGAAGTCGTGAACATGCGCGCACCGGATTATCTTCTGAAGCAAGGTGTCAGTTCGCTGCCCTGCATCGGTGATGGCCGCCAGTCCGGCACGTCAGGCAGCCCGTCTATCCTCAACGCTTCCCCGGAAGCAGCTGCAGGCGGCGGCCTTGCCGTTCTTCAGACGGGCGACCGCGTCCGCATCGATGTGGGCCGCGGCAAGGCGGACATCCTGATTTCCGGCGAGGAACTCGCAAAGCGCTACGAGGCGCTGCATGCGGAGGGCGGCTACAAGTTCCCAGACCACCAGACACCATGGCAGGAAATTCAGCGCGGCATCGTCAGCCAGATGGAAACCGGCGCGGTTCTCGAACCGGCGGTGAAATATCAGCGTATCGCCCAGACCAAGGGTCTGCCGCGCGATAACCACTGACCAGCCCAAAATAAATTAGCGGCCTCGAGGTTTCCTCGGGGCCGCTTTTTTGACTTTGAAAATACGAATAATGCGCCGTCTCGTGGGATCAAAACAGGCGTTCTGCACCGGGTAAACGCCTTAGTATATCGCCTTGAAAGCTTTAGATCACCGGATAAAGCGACCAGAAAAACAGTTCATATTCTTGATCTCGGTCGTCGTTCTGCGACTCGTCATCAGGCCGGCGCGGCGTCTTTTCCTGAAATTCGGTCTCCACCCGCTCATTGACGAGGGGCATTCTTCGGCCGATGCCAAAGAGGTCAAAGGAGAGCATGTTGAACCCTGCTACCATGGCCATTCCCTTCTTCACGCAAGTTAACGCTGCGTTAAGTTTCGCGCTTTGCCATGATTTCGTCAAGATTGACGGAGGAATTTGTCTACTATTTTTAACAACAATGTCGTGAGCAACGTTTCAAAAGACGTACAATTTCCGCAACGATCTTTTCCTGGCAGCATCAGGCACCGGTCGAACCAGCATCAAGGTAGACAGTGTCAACTGCTTCGAGAGTAGAGGAAGCTTCTGCGGCGTACCCTAGGTCTTTTAAAGAGCTGGCGAATGCTTCGATGTTTGCCTCGACCGCCTGCCGGTTCGCCCGCCGGCCGGTGTGGTTGAGCCTTATCAACCTCTCGGCGCCGGGGCCGACACCGGCGGTGATGTCAGCACCATCTTTCCGGGATGCAGCTTCAAGCAGCGCCTTGAGGTTGACGCCATCAGGCAGAATTGCCGTGGAAACGAGCGCTGACGCCTTCGCCTCGTCGGCCCAGTTTTTGATGCCGAGCGCCTTTATGCCGTTGCGCGTGGCTGCGGCCGCCATCTCGTGGCGTTGAAGCACCGATGCCAAACCTTCCGCCTCTATTCGATCAAGGGCTGCCTCCAGCGCATAAAACTCCAGTGGAGCCGGCGTCCCGGGCAGCGCGCCGCGGCCGGCATCCAGCCAGAGCCTTTTCTGGTCCAGAAGCGAAAGCATGGAATTTTCAGGCGCTTGCCCATGCGATAGAAGGCCCCAGGCCTTGTCGCTGACGGAAATAGCCGACACGCCGGCCGGCCCGGCCAGTGCTTTCTGCGGTCCAATGACGGCAATGTCGATACCGAGCCGATCGACGTCCAGCGGGTGCCCGCCAATGGAGGCGACCGCATCGACAAGAGTGACGATGCCGCGTTCGTGCGCGAGTGCCGTAATGGCTGGCAGAGGGTTGAGAATGCCGCTTGCCGATTCCGCATGGACGACGGCGAGAAGATCAAAGTCGGGTGCCTCGTACAGCGCCTGTTCAACCTCCTCCAGCGTTACTGGTTTTGCCGGAGTGGCTGTCAGATTTCGCACGCTGGCGCCGCCCCTGGCGAGCCAGCCGCCGAACCAGGCGCCGTAGGGGCTCGTGACGATGTTGAGCGCCCTCAGCCCGGGCCGGGCAAGGCTTGTGGCCGCCGCCTCAAGCGCCAGCACGGCTTCCGCCTGTATAAGGAGGACATCGTTCTTCGTGCCCATCAAGGCTGCGAGCCGGTCGGCAAGGATCGCGTAACGCTCCGCGGGAAAAGCAGGTGGGTCAAGCAGCAAGGCGTAATCCGGAGCGGGCATGTCTCTTCCTTACCTGGTTCTGATCAGCCGCGGTGCGGCGTCAATCAATGTTCTGGCTGTCGACGATTGCGGTGCCGAGATGATGTCGCGCGTCGTGCCAATTTCAACGATCCGCCCGGCTTCCATGATGGCAACGCGGTGGCAGACGGCGCGTATCACAGCGAGATCGTGCGAGACGAAAATGCAGGACACGGCGGTATCCCTTTGGATTTCCACCAGCAGCTCGAGGATTTGCCTGCGCACTGACACGTCGAGGGCAGAGACGGCCTCGTCAAGAATGAGCACCGCCGGCCGGACTGCAATGGCCCTCGCTATGGCAACACGTTGCCTCTGCCCACCGGAAAGCTCCAATATCGAGCGGCTGGCATCGATGTCCGCCAGGCCAACGCGGTCCAGAAGACGGCGTATTTCCGCCGCGCGATCGCGCCGTCTGACGAGGCGATGAATGCGCAGCGGCTCACCGATGGCATCCTCGACACGCGCGCGCGGATTGAAGGCGCCGTGCGTATCCTGAAAGACCATCTGCACGTGCCGGCGGGCGGAACGCAGCCCGCTCCCGTCAAGCGTGAGCCAGTCGCGATTCTGGAAACGGATTGTCCCAGAATCGGGGGGATGAGCCGCATCAAAATGCGAGCCAGTGTCGACTTCCCGCAGCCGGAGGGGCCGGCCAGTCCCAGAGTTTCCCCGGGCTGGAGCGAAAAAGAAATATCGGAAAGTGCCGCCACCGTTCTGGCGGGGGTGCGATAGGTTTTCGACAGTCCTTCGACGCTGAGAAGGGCCTCGTTCATGACGCAGCCTCGCTGATGAGCGGCGGAGTGGACAGGTCCAGATAATCCGCAAGCAGCGCCCGTGTGTAGTCATGGCTGGGTGCAGACAGGACCCGCCGCGTCGGACCGTGTTCAACCAGCCGGCCGGAATGTAAAACTGCGATTTCGTCGGCAAGACTGGACGCGAGGCCAATGTCATGGGTGATGAACACAAGCGTTTTGTTTTCCCGCCGCACCAGATCGTCAAGAAGCGTGGCAATGGCGGCCTGACTGACCGTATCCAGTGCGCTCGTTGCCTCGTCGGCAATCAGAATGGAAGGGCTTGCGGCAATAGCGGCGGCAATCGCAACACGCTGCCTTTGGCCGCCGGAAAGCTGGTGCGGGAACGCTTTGAGAAGATGGGATGGATGTGGCAGCCGAACCCGTTCCAAGAGGTCGCGAGCGAGATCCTGGCCTTGCCGCCAGGACAGGCCCAGATGCCGGACGGCACCTTCCGCCACCTGTTCCGCTATTGTGAGAACCGGATTAAGCGTCGCGCCGGTATCCTGAAAGATCGTGCCGATATCGCGCCCCGGCTTTGGCCGGCCCTGAAACAGGCCGCTGTCGCGGCTCCAGGAAATGTCGCCGGTAACCCGTGCGTTACCGGGAAGAAGCCCGGCAACGGCTTTGCCAAGCGTGGATTTCCCCGAGCCGCTTTCTCCGATGATCGCCAGCCGTTGCCCTTGGCGGATGGTCAGTGAAACATTCAGCAAAGCGGGAGCCTGACCCGGCCTGTAGTGAACGCTGAGATCGTCGATGCGGCACAGAGCGTTACCGGTCATGGTCCTGCCTCCCTGTCGCCATCGCCCTGTTGATGCCCTCGCCAAGGAGATAGACGCCGAGAACCGTAACGAGTAACCCGAGACCGGGAATTACAGACAGGAAGGCGGCCGAACGCAGGACGTTGCGTCCTTCCGCAATCATCGAACCCCAGGTGACGATATTAGGGTCCCCAAGCCCAAGGAAAGAAAGGGCTGCTTCTGTGAGGATGGCGGCAGCGACAATGATGGCGGCGAGAGCCATGACGGGCGGCAGCGCATTCGGCAAGATTTGCCGGAAGGCTATTTCCAACGGATGCATGCCGATGGCGCGGGCGGATTGCACATAGTCACGCTCGCGGATACTCAAGACCTGTGCCCGCATCAGCCGCGCCGGATCGGCCCACGCGCCAAGCGCAATTGCCAGAATGACAACAGGCATGGAAGGGCCAATGGTACTGACAAAGGCGAGCGCAAGCAGGAAATTGGGCACGATCTGAAATGCATCCGTGAGCCGCATCAACGCCTCGTCCACCAACCCGCCGGCGAAACCGGCAATGGTTCCGATAAAGGTGCCGACGATCAGCGCCGCAGCGGCGGCGCCGATGCCAACGAGAATAGAGGCCTGCGCTCCGTGGATGAGTTCGGCCAGCACATCTCGGCCCAGCCGGTCTGTCCCCAGCGGAAGGGCTGTATTGGTGAAAGGCGCAATCAGCGGATCGCCGACGATCGCCAAGGGATCGCCCGGGAAAACGAAGGGGGCAGCGAGCGCCATCACGGAAAGCAATACCAGAACAATGGCGCCAGTTGCTCCTTCTAAACTGCGCAAAAGCCGGAGAGCGAAACTCATGCCTGTTGCTCCCCGCTGCCGATGCGCGGATCAAGAACGGCGTAGAGAATGTCAACGACGAGATTGATGACAATGACGAAAACAGCGCTTGTCAAAATAATGCCCATCAGGAGCGGCGTGTCGCGTCCACTGACAGCTTCCTGCGCTAGCCGGCCAAAACCGGGAATGGCAAAAACGCTCTCGATCACCACGCTGCCGCCGAGCATCGTGGCGGCCTGCAGACCAAGCACCGTGATCAGCGGCAGGGCAGCGTTGCGCGCGACATGGCGCAGCACGATGCGTCGTCTGGAAAGCCCCTTGGATCGGGCAAAAAGTACGAAATCCAGTGGCCAGACAGCGGCCATGGCGGTGCGCATGACGCGAAGAAAAAGTGCGAGATAAATAAGCCCGAGACTGGCAACGGGCAACACGAGATGCCGCGCGATGTCCAACGCGCGCGCCAGTCCCTGCTTGCCCGAGGCGATGGTTTCAATGCCTGACGTCGGCAGCCATTTAAGCTGGACCGCAAAAACGATCGCGAAGACGAGGCCAAGCCAGAAGCCGGGCGTGGCGTATAGGGCAAGCGACAGGGTTGATAGCACGCGGTCTACCGTTCCGCCGGGGCGCGCACCCGCCACGATGCCGAGACCGGTGCCCAGGATGAAGGCAAGTGTCGTGGCGCTTCCCATCAGGAGAAGGGTGTTTGGGAGACGCTCGAGGATCAACCCTAACACCGGTCGTTCGAAGGCGAGCGACCAACCGAAGTCGAGCCTCAGGACCGAACTGGCATAGAGCCAAAAACGTGCGAGGACCGATCCGTTCAGACCATATTGCTCGCGCAGCACATCCCTCAGCTCGGCATCGCCACCGCCGATCGAGACGAGATAGGCATCAACAGCGTCCCCGGATGCATTTTCAAGCAGAACGAAGGTGAAGACCAGAACAATAAGCAGCACCGGAATGGCGCTTACTGCCCTTCTCCTCAGCATTCTTATGGCACGCTTCACCCCTGTTCCTCAGCTTTCGACCGCCGTATCCGCCCAGTTTGAAACGGCCCAGCGCGGGTTGGTGGCGATCTGTTTCACCGTGTCGCGTGCGACGGTGATAAAGCCCCATTCGGCGACGTTGATCAGCGGCAGATCGGCCGCAACCTGCTTCTGGAAATCCTTGTAAAGCGCGGTGCGTGTCGTGGCATCCACCGTTGCGGCTGCCCGGTCGATGAGTTCATCGAGCGTCTTGTTCTCGTAACCGCCCTGGTTGGAGAATCCGACGCCTGCCGGAATGCCGGAGCGCACCAGGATGGTGGTGGAAATTGCCGGATCGCCGCGGAAGACCGGCGGTGCGACGGCGAGATCGAAGGCGTGGTCGGTATAAACCGCTTTCTGGTGGGCCGCCGCATCATTGTTGACAAGTTCAGCATCAATGCCGATTTCCTGAAGCGCCTGGCGAAGATACGAACCGAACTGTTTGGTTTCGTTGAAATACGGCGCGGGCAGAAGCTTCAAGGAAAAGCGCTTGCCATCCGGCCCCCGCGCATATCCCGCCTCGTCAAGCAGAGCGTTCGCTTTGGCAACATCGAAATCATAGGTCTCGACGTCACCTGTATAGAATTCCGGCGCATTCTTCGGTACAGGGCCCGTCGATGCCGTCGCGTAGCCGAGGAAGACCTTGTCGATCACGAATTTCTTGTCGATGGCGTGGGCGATGGCTTGTCTGACGTTGAGGTCTGCCAATTCCTTGCGGCGATGGTTGATTTCGACCGCCAGCTGATAGGTGAGGGCCTCGTATCCATCGGCGATCACCTTGATACCCTCGACCTTCGAGATGCGGGCGAGGTCGGCCAGGGGAACGGCGGAGAAGGCCGCGAGCTGGATTTCCTCCGCCTCCAGCGCGGAAGCAGCTCCCGCCCTGTCCGGCAGGACGCGATAGATGACCTCCTCGAGGTGCGGCTGATCCTTACCCCAGTAATTCGCATTGCGAGTGAGACGATAATATTCGCCAGGCTTGTATTCGGTAAAGACGAAAGGTCCGGTGCCGACTGGTTTGGTATTGGCGGGATTGGTAGCGATATCCGTGCCGTCATAAAGATGTTTCGGTACGACGCTGGTGACGACCGGCAACGCGTTGCGGATCAGCTGGAACGGCGTCGGCTTTGAAAAGCGGAAGATCGCCGTGTGATCGTCCGGCGTCTCCACCTTCTCCAGATTGGCAAAGACCAGCCGTCCCAGGTTCTGCAGCGGTTTCCAGACCGACAGCGCCGAAAAGGCAACATCCGCAGAGGTGAACGGCTTGCCGTCATGCCAGGTCACGCCTTCACGCAACTTGAAGGTGGCGCTCAAGCCATCGTCCGATCCCTGCCATTCGGTCGCAAGGCGTGGCTCCAGCCCATCCTTGCCGCTAAAAGAAGCTTCCGCCAATGGCTCTATGATCTTGCTGGCAATGTAGAATACACCGTTGGAGGCGACGATTGCCGGATTGAGATTTTTCGGCTCCGAATCGGCTGCTACGATCAACCTTCCTCCAGGTGTCGCCTGCTGCGCGGCGGCAATGCCTGCCAGCCCCGTTGTCGCGGCCAGAAAAACCGAGGTCTTGAGCAACGAACGGCGGGAGAGTTGGACAGGTGACATGGTTCACTCCGGAAATGGGGCTGAGCGGATCTTTTGATGGGGCCGCGGCCGACCGATCTTAAGGCTGTAATGCCGGCAGTGTCCACGTTAATTCACTGGCTTTACGGCAATGATTTTACGTTGCGCGCGCCTTTGCGGAAACAATATGCCTCACGGACCCAAGGCGCTTTTCCATGCTTGCTTCTCTGCCTCTTAAATGGCGTAAAAAACCCGATTTTTATACAACAAAATCAATAAGGTGATTGGAGTCTTCCTTCGGCGCGGGTTCTCTCAGCACCTCGTGGCCGGCTCGAAAAATTGCCGCCGCCGTCCCGTTTGGAAAGGGGTAATTAACCTTTATTTTTTATTTCAGGGAGACCGAAATATGTACGTTTATGATGAGTGTGCACGCTGCCATGAGTTTCTCCCGATCCAGATTCCAGAATTCGTCCAATAGCGTAGGGGAGGGGAGCGAAAAGGCTCGTCATGCCGGCGGCCAGATGGTTGCCGGTCAGCCGTCGGCCACAGTGAAGGCGAGTGCTGCGTCTCGGCCCAACGCCGATATCAGTGCTGCCGATGCCATTGAAGGCCGCGCTGAAATGCCTGGCTGGCAGAATGCTTTCGTGCTCGGTCCTAATGTCCGTTTCACCCGCACGCCCGAGAGCGCGTTCAATCGACGTATGCCGGTGGAGACCCCCAATCTGCCTGAGGAGGAGCTGCCTGTTGCGTCGCTTGCGCCGGTAGACTCGGAGCCGGTAACGCAGCAGCAGTCAGTGGAGCCGCATTGTGCTCCTGTCAGCGAAGTCACGGTAAGGCCGGCAGAGCAACGTCTGCCGCCGCCACGCATGCCATTTCTGCCGCAGCCGCCGGATGCCCGGGGCGCAAGGGCGCTGACCTATAAACTGCGGCTTGAGCTTGCCCGCAAGCAGGCCGAAGAGGCCGCGGCCGCAACAATGACGCCGGTGCCGAGCGATATGTACGCGACCGTAGTAAAGTCTGCGCAGCCGTCGGTCTCTCCAGTTGAGGCAGCCTCCGTTGCGCCGGCTGTTGAGGCGATGCTGCCTCCCGTGCCGCAGGTGGTGATTCCAGCTTTCGCCGCCCATCTGCCGGATGAGCTTTTCTGGGAAGTGATGACGCTCGATCTGCCAGGCAGTGCCGGCGAGGGCATCGTTGCGTCCGCGCGCGAGGTTCTGGCAAACTCGGTTGTCACGGCACCTGCCAGCGCTGCGCCGAACACCATTTTGTCATCCCCGGCCGCCGCTATCGTGCTCTCGGCTGAGCCGCCTGTTGTCAATGTGCCGGGCGGTTCGGCCATTCGGCTATACCGTGAGATTGGCGTTCGCCAGTCCGTCGCGCCTGCCATCGTGCCGGTCGCGGAACAGGAAGTCTTGCCGGCGCCAGCTACGGAAGTTGCGACTGTTGTCGAGCCGCAAAGGCCTGTCGAGCAAGTCATGCCGGCCGAGAGAGTCGCCGTCGAGCCGCGCTTCACGCCGCGCGCTCCCATTCAGGCCTCACAGCCGATGTTCCGCGAAGCCCCCGTTTTCGCAGATGGCGAATATGAGTATCCTTCGATCGACCTCTTGCAGGAGGCGCGCGTCCAGCAGACGACCACGATGACGCCGGAAGCGCTGGAACAGAGCGCCGGACTTCTGGAAAGCGTTCTTGAGGATTTCGGCATCAAGGGTGAGATCATCGATGTTCGCCCCGGTCCCGTTGTGACGCTTTATGAATTCGAGCCGGCGCCTGGCGTCAAATCCTCGCGGGTCATCGGCCTTTCGGATGATATCGCCCGCTCCATGTCGGCACTGTCGGCGCGTGTCGCCGTCGTGCCCGGCCGTAATGTCATCGGCATCGAGCTGCCGAACCCGGTGCGTGAGACTGTTTACCTGCGCGAACTGATCGAGGCGACCGACTATGCCGAGACGCGTCAGAAACTCGCGCTTTGCCTCGGCAAGACAATCGGTGGCGAACCTGTCATCGCTGAACTGGCGAAGATGCCGCACCTGCTTGTTGCCGGCACCACCGGTTCGGGCAAGTCGGTCGCCATCAACACCATGATCTTGTCGCTGCTCTATCGTCTGAAGCCGGAAGAATGCCGCCTGATCATGGTTGATCCAAAGATGCTTGAGCTTTCCGTCTATGACGGCATCCCACATCTTCTGACGCCTGTGGTCACGGATCCGAAAAAGGCGGTCATGGCGCTGAAATGGGCCGTGCGCGAAATGGAAGACCGGTATCGCAAGATGTCGCGTCTTGGTGTCCGCAACATCGACGGCTACAACGCAAGGGCAGCAGCCGCCCGCGCCAAGGCTGAGACGGTGTTCTGCAATGTCCAGACCGGTTTTGACCGTGCGACCGGCGAGGCGGTCTACGAGCAGGAGGAAATGGACCTCACGGCCATGCCCTATATCGTCGTCATCGTCGACGAGATGGCCGACCTGATGATGGTGGCGGGCAAGGAGATCGAAGGTGCGATCCAGCGTCTTGCGCAGATGGCCCGTGCTGCCGGTATTCACCTCATCATGGCAACCCAGCGTCCTTCGGTCGACGTCATCACCGGCACGATCAAGGCGAACTTCCCGACGCGCATTTCCTTCCAGGTGACATCTAAGATCGACAGCCGGACCATCCTTGGTGAACAGGGTGCGGAACACCTCCTCGGCCAGGGCGACATGCTACACATGATGGGCGGCGGCCGTATCGCCCGTGTTCACGGTCCTTTCGTCTCCGATGAGGAAGTGGAAAAGGTCGTTGCGCATCTGAAAACGCAGGGGCGTCCGGAATATCTCGGCACTGTCACGGAAGACGCCGATGAGGCCGACGAAGAGGCGGAGGAGGAAACAGCGGTTTTCGACAAGTCCGCCATGGGCGAAGACGACAGCGACGACCTCTACGAAAAAGCCGTGAAGGTGGTAATGCGCGACAAGAAGTGCTCGACCTCCTACATCCAGCGCCGCCTATCTGTCGGCTACAATCGCGCCGCGTCACTGGTCGAGCGCATGGAGCAGGAAGGTATTGTCGGACCCGCTAACCATGTCGGCAAACGCGCCATCATCGTTGGTGAACGGCCTGCTTATGATGCCATGGGATCGGAAGACTGATCGAGCATTCGAGGCGCGGAAATGCATTGCAAAACCGCGACCCTTGAATAGCTTGTGCAGCGTCTATTCTGGAATTGGGAGATTCCCTCATGGCGCAAGGCAATGAAAAAGCGACCGTTCTTGCAAGGCTGGACGAACTGGAGCGGTTTTGCCGCGCCGTTTTCCTCGCCGCAGGCACTGATGACGAGACGGCCGATGCGGCAACGCGCGCCATGATGCATGGCACAAGGCTCGGTGTGGACAGCCACGGCGTTCGCCTTCTCGCCCACTATGTCACCGGTCTCGAAGGTGGCCGGCTCAATGGGCGGCCACAGATCAGCCGCGTTTCCGGCTTCGGCGCAGTTGAAACTATCGACGCTGACAACGCGCACGGTGCCCGTGCCACCTATGCCGGGATGGAAAGAGCCATGGCGCTGGCGGAAAACTTCGGCATCGGGGCGGTGGCCATCCGGAACTCGTCGCACTTCGGACCTGCCGGTGCTTATGCCTTGGAAGCCGCTCGACAGGGATATATCGGCCTTGCGTTCTGCAACTCCGATAGTTTCGTGCGCCTTCATGACGGCGCCATGCGTTTCCACGGCACCAACCCGATTGCTGTCGGCGTGCCTGTTGAAGACGACATGCCCTGGCTGCTGGACATGGCGACCAGTGCGGTGCCCTATAACCGCGTTTTGCTTTACCGAAGCCTTGGCCAGCAATTACCCCAAGGAGTCGCCTCCGATGGAGACGGCGTTGACAGCCGCGATCCCAACGCCGCGGAGATGCTGGCGCCATTAGGCGGTGAGTTCGGCTTCAAGGGTGCTGCGCTTGCGGGGATGGTGGAGATTTTCAGCGCCGTCCTCTCAGGCATGAAACTCAGCTTCGACATAGCGCCGATGGGCGGCCCCGATTTTTCCACGCCGCGGGGGCTTGGCGCCTTCGTTCTTGCGCTGAAGCCGGAAGCTTTCGTGGAGCGCGGGACATTCGATGCCGGCATGAAACGTTATCTTGACGTTCTTCGCGAGTCTCCCGTGCGCGAAGACTGCAAGGTCATGGCGCCGGGTGACCGGGAGTGGGCAGTGGCCGCTAAGCGGGAAAGAGAAGGCGCGCCTGTCGACCCTGTGACGCGCGCGGCTTTCCTGGAACTCGCCGCGAAATTTTCGGTCGATCCGCCCGCCTATCAGTAATTCATCTTGTCGCGATAGGCTTCCACAGCTTGCGATCAGCTAGGCGGGGCGAAGCATCATCATGGGACGCGGAAAGTGTGTTGTGCTCGCGCCCAAGCGCTCCGCAGCGACCGGGCGTCCGATATAGTAACCCTGCGCGTAATCAATCTCCATCTGCCGCACCAGTCTCAGCTGCTCTTCGGTCTCGACACCTTCCATCAGGATCTTGTGCCCGCGATTGCGAATGAGGCGGATCATATCCTGCAGCATCGCCCGTCCGCGCGGGGTCATGCTGTCGTGCAGGAACGAGCGGTCGATTTTCACGGTATCGAATTCTGTCATGCGCAGCCATGAAAGGCCGGCAAAACCGGTTCCGAAATCGTCCAGCCAGATGTTAATACCGAGCGTCTTGAGGTCATTCAGGCAGCGAAGCACGTCCGAATGCATTTCCATGTCGACGCCTTCGGTGATTTCAAAAGCGAGTCGGTTTCCGGCGATACCTGCCTCTACCAGAATGGCCGCTACGGACGTGGCGAATCCGGGATTTTTCAACTGCATCGGCGAAACGTTGACGCTGACGACGGATACGCGATCATCGGCCAGAAGCTGTTTGCAGGCCGCCTTGATGGTCCACAGACCAAGTTCCATGATCGTGCCGGTCCGCTCGGCTATCGGAATGAAGATGCCGGGTGCCACGGGGCTGCCGTCCAACAAGCGGAGGCGCATTAACGCCTCGACGCCCTCGGTCTGGTTGGTCGAAACATTGAGTATCGGCTGATACACAAGTGAAACGAGATCCTCCGCGACAGCAATTTTCAGAAGGGCGGCAATATTCTCGGTCTCGTCACTGGTTTGCGGATCGGCCGGATCGAACAGTTTCATGCAGTTGCGGCCGTTGCCCTTGGCGATATAGAGCGCGCGGTCGGCCTCGTTGATGATCTTTTCCAGCTTTCCATCGGGGTTGGCGCGGGTGAAGGACGCGCCGATGCTCACGGTGACGATGAAGGTTCCGTCGCGGCGCTGGTCATGCGCGAGCGACAGGCTTTCGACGGTGTGACGGATCGTTTCGGCAAGCTCGCCCACTTGCTGCCTGGATTTGAATGGCGCAAGGACGATAAATTCCTCGCCGCCATAGCGACCGATAGAGGCCCTGTGTTCGCTGATCGCGTCCTGGAGAGCGTTGCCAACGGTAATGAGGCATTTGTCGCCTTCCTGGTGACCGTAACGGTCATTGTACTTCTTGAAGAAGTCGACATCGATCAGGAGGACGGCGAAGCCTTCTCCCTTCTTGCTCCAATTATCCCAGAGCAGGCGCAGTTGATGGTCGATCGCGCGTCGGTTTTGCAGGCCGGTCAGGGAATCGGTGTTGGAAAGCCGCAGCAGGGCCTGCCCGCGCTCATCCGCCGCCCTCTGCTGCGCCTTGGCCTCAAGGGCGTTGACGAAGACCTGGTAGCGCTCCCGGTTGAGATTCCAGTTTACGTAGGACGTGAAGACAAAACAGGAAATGTAAAACGTACCGAAGGCGAATTTGTAAAAGGAATCCTCCGGAAACTGCATCGCTGCCAGAAAGTAGGTGGCGAGGATAATGCCAGAGGAGATCAGGGACAGGTGAAACCGAAAGGTGAAGAACAGATTGGCGCCCATCATGAAGATAGCCCCGAAAACCATGTAATAGGACATGTTTTCGATCTTGTCGGTCATGAGGGCAGGGACGAGCCATCCAATATAGCCCATCACCAGCGCCGCAGCGCAGGTAAGATCGAGTGCCGCGGTGCTGGCACCCCGGCTTAGTTGGACCTCGAGAGTGAGAAGACACGACAACACGACGATCCATCGCGCCAGAATTGTCTGGAAGGCGACGTCCGGTATCAGAACGATGTCTGAAGCGGCAAACAACAGATAGATGAAAACAGCGGTCCAGAGACCCCGGCGGATGGAACCGCGGCGGCTGCGCTCACCTTCCTGCTGGTAGAGGGCAAGAAGTTCATCAGAAAACCGGGAGTCCGGCCGCCGATAGTCTTGCCGTTCACTCACCTCTCCCACTGTGTGCTTCATGCACTTTCCCATAGTGTTGCGTCTACTTTATCAAGTAACTGCTTATTCCACTTTTCCGTGTGCTTTTGCACCCACTGCGGGTTTCCGCCGATCTCTGCCGATGTCGACCGAGACCAAGGAAAGGAAGAACGCATCATATGTTCGCAGCATTAAGTTTCACTAAATTGCGTATCTGCTTTCTCCCGTCATCGTGAGTGTGACCAAAAAAATACGCTAATTTACTAATCTATCCCTACACCGCCGAAAATTCGAAAGCGAGTGGCCTTCCAGTTCCCAGAAACGTATAGTTAACAATGTGTTAATACTGGAGGCTGATGTGGTGCGGGTAAAGAAGAAAAGTCTGGACGGAGCAAGTTTGATCACCCCGGATACTGTCGCAAAAGAGGTTTTTGCGCGCAGAACGGAAACGTTCGATGAGCAGTTTGCCATTGCGAAAGCAGAAACGGCGCTCATTCTCGAATTGGCACAACAGCAATTCGACAACGGTATTTTAGCGCATGAGATAATACATCGAACGGCTGGAGCACTGCATGGTTTGAGAGAGAAGCTCCACTCAAGCGTGTGGGCTGAACTGATCCCACTGGTGCAGAATCACCCGGTCTCGGCCAGGTTCCTGGAGGATCCGTTCACGCGCTGGTCTTTCGAAAAACCGCGCGGCTATTCCGGCGACGCGCAGTTGCTCGATTTCATTTATGGTCACGCCAGCGTTGCGGATCTGGTCAATAAGGCCAGCCCGCTTGGTGCTGCGCTTTACAATTACACGAAAGACGCCAGTTCCTCTGTCGCGGTTCGCGAGCGGCGCGATCTGCTGACCAGGTTCGTTGACGAGGCCGCAGCGCAGCATGGCAAGGAAACCGAAATATTGACCATTGCGTCCGGGCACCTGCGCGAGGCAGACGCGTCCGTCGCGTTGAAAGAGGCGGGAATCAAGCGCTGGGTGGCGCTCGATCAGGACCCCTTGAGTGTCGGTTCCGTCGCCCGCGATTTCAACGGCACGTGCATTGAGGCCATCGATGGCTCCGTGCGTGATATCGTCCTTCGCACACAGGCGCTTGGCAGCTTTGATCTGATCTATGCCGCCGGCCTCTACGATTATCTGAATGACAGGGTCGCCATCAAACTGACGCGCCGCTGCATGGAGATGTTGAAGCCCGGCGGAATGTTCCTCTTCGCCAATTTCTCGGAAGACATCGTTGTCGACGGTTATATGGAGACCTTCATGAACTGGGCGCTGCTGCTGCGCTCGAAAGCGGATATGTGGCGGATCGTCAACGCCAGCGCCGAACCCTCCTCCATAGAGGCTGACGTGTTCTTCGGCGAAAATCACAACATCGTTTATGCGACTATGCGCAAGAAGGTGTGACGGTCTTCCAACCGGTCTTTTCTGGCCAATAACCATTTGCTTAAACCTCGGCGCGGCCGTAAGAATCCGCGCCGAATGCGTTGCAGAATGGAATGGCTGAAATGAAGAGATATTATTCGGATATGGGTGGTCTGCCGGGACAGACGGAACTTTTGTCGAGCAAGGCGGTGTTCAAGACCGCCTACGCGGTCATTCCCAAAACCGTCATGTCCGATATCGTGACGAGTGTGCTGCCGCACTGGACGGGCACGCGAGCCTGGATCATCGCGCGCCCGATGACAGGTTTTTCCGAGACTTTCGCGCAATATATCGTCGAAATCCAGCCAGGTGGCGGCAGCGAACGGCCGGAGCCGGACGCAAGGGCTCAAGCCGCGATCTTCGTCGTCGACGGTGAAATGTCCATCGAATTTGAGGGTGAGCAGCACGCGTTGCGGGAAGGCTCGTTTGCCTACCTGCCGGCGGGCGCGCGCTGGCAGATCAAGAATTCCGGTCACGCGCCAGTCAAGTTTCACTGGGTTCGCAAGGCATTCGAGGCAGTGGACGGCCTTGAGGCGCCGCCAGCAATCTTTTCGCATGAAGACGACGTCGCCATGTCGGCCATGCCTGAAACGGAAGGGAAATGGGCGACGACCCGTTTCATCGATCCGGAAGACGTCCGTTACGACATGCATCTCAACATCGTCACCTTCGAGCCGGGCGCGACCATTCCCTTCATGGAGACCCATGTGATGGAGCATGGCCTCTATGTGCTGGAAGGCAAGGCCGTCTACCGTCTGAATGAGGACTGGGTGGAAGTGCAGGCCGGCGACTTCATGTGGCTGCGTGCCTATTGCCCGCAGGCTTGTTATGCGGGTGGACCCGGCCGCTTCCGTTACCTGCTTTACAAGGACGTCAACCGTCACGTGAAGCTTTGGTAACGGCTTCCCGGCCACATGCCCGAGGAATTATCGCGCAATCCGGCGGTTTGCGCGATAAACGCTTGCGTTCAATCTCATAACCCTAATAAATCGGGTGACACAGTCAGTCATACCGTCGTGCGGCCTTTCGGCCTCCATCCGCATTTACCCAAGAAGAATGCCCGCATGAGTGAGACGATCGATACCAATATCTTCATTCTTGCCCCGGTGGCGATGTGGATAGAGGACTTCAGCGCGGTGAAAAGCCAGTTCGATATCTGGCGGTCGCAGGGCGTGGACGATATCAGGGCGTTTCTTCTGGAAGATTTATCCCGGGTAGCGGCCTGCTCGCAGAAAATCCGCGTCATCAAGGTCAACGCCAGGACGCTCGAGTTGTTCGAGGCGCGCGATCAGGTGCACCTGGTCGAGAATCTGCATCGCATTTTCCGCGACGACATGCTGGAAAGCCATATCAACGAGCTTTCCGAGCTCTGGGCAGGCAAAACTGAATTTACCAGCAACGCCGTCAATTACTCGATCGGCGGCAAGCGGCTCGATATTCAGCTGCGCGGCACGGTTCTTCCCGGACATGAGGAAACGCTCGATCGGCTGCTTCTGACGACCGAAGATGTGACGGAACGGGAGGAAGCGCGGCGCAAGGAGCTTCTCAACCGCCGTTATGCCGAAGGCATGTTCAAACATTCGCCGGTTTCCCTGTGGGTAGAAGATTTCAGCCGGGTTCGCCGGTTGATCGAAGAGGTGCGAGAGCGCGGCATCGTTGATTTCCGCGTGTTCATGGATGTGCATCCTGAATTCGTGCGGCAATGCATGAGCGAAATCCGCGTCATTGACGTCAACCGCGCAACGCTGGATTTGTTCTGCGCGCCGGACCGGCAGGTTCTGTTGCAGCGGCTTGGCGACATTTTTCGCGGCGAAATGGAAAAGCCGTTCCGCGAACAGTTGATCGAGCTTTGGAACGGCAATCTCAACCACCATCGCGAGGTGGTGAATTACGCACTCGATGGTTCCGAGCGGCATCTTCTCCTGCATTTTTCGGTCTTCCCGGGCCACGAGCGAGACTGGTCTCTGGTGCAGGTAGCGCTGACAGACATCACGGCGCGCAAGAAGGCGGAAGCCTATCTCGAATACCTCGGCAAACACGACGTGCTGACCAAGCTGCACAACCGCGCCTTCTATTCCGACGAGCTGAATCGGCTGGAGCGCAGCACGGTCCGGCCCGTATCCGCCATCGTTATCGACCTTAACGGGCTGAAGGACGCCAACGACAAGCTGGGTCACGATGCCGGTGATGCGCTGCTGCGGCGCATGGGAGAGGTGTTGAACGGCGTCGTTACCGCACCCAACCACGCCGCGCGTATTGGTGGCGATGAGTTTGCCATTCTTCTGCCTGGCGCCGACAAGCAGGTGGCGGCAGCGATGGTTGATACCGTTTACGAGCTGCTGAAAATCAACAACCAGTTCTATTCCAGCGCGCCCCTCAGCCTGTCGCTGGGTGTGGCAACGAGTGAAGCCGGGGAAACGATGGAATCGCTTGTGCGCCGCGCGGACATCAATATGTACGAGCATAAGAACGCCTATTATGCTGCTCTTCGCAGCCGCTCCGCGGACAATAGCGACGAGACGACGGACGGGGCGCAGACGGAGCCGGGCTCCCTGAAGCGTCAGCTCTGACGAAGGCGGCATAGTCCGCTTCATCTCCGTCATCTGGTGGCTGGTTCAAATTCAAGCAGACCGGCGCTCCGTGGTCGCGTGCTCTCTTTGACGCGTGTTGCCGCTGCCTTCCTTACAATTCAAGCTTCACAAGCGCGTGAAACCCTTTTTGCAACGCAACAAATGTGTTGTCGGGGTTTTACATACGTCTTAGTATGTATGTAAATAGGACGTATTTTATGGATTCGGAGCGCAGTATGGCGAAAAGATTGGGGCAGATGGTAGCGGTGTTCTTGACGGGCATCGTTCTTGTCGGATGTAGCGACGAGCAGGCTGCTGCACCCGGCGCTCCGCCGCCTGCTGCGGTCAAGGTCGTGACGGTAAAGCCGGAAGAGCTGCCGATCACGAACGAGTTGCCCGGCCGCATCGCCCCGACACGGCTTGCCGAAGTTCGTCCGCGGGTGTCTGGCATCATCGTCGAGCGCGTGTTTGAACAAGGCTCGCTCGTGAAGGAAGGCGACGTTCTCTACCGGATCGATCCCGCGCCATTCCAGGTGCGCGTTGACAGCGCTGAGGGAACATTGCGCAGGGCACAGGCAGCCCAGCTTCAGGCGCGTCAGACGGCCGACCGGCAGCAGCAGCTGCGCCGTTCCAATGTCGGTTCGCAGCAGGAGTTCGACAACGCCATCGCGCTGCTTGCCCAGGCCGATGCGGAGGTCGCAGTGGCTGAAGCCGGTGTCGCGGAAGCGCGGCTCAACCTTCAATATGCCGATGTGAAAGCGCCGATCAGCGGCGTGATCGGTCGCGCGCGCATCACCGAAGGTGCGCTTGTGAGCGCTACCGGTTCGGAAAGTCTGGCGACGATCCAGCAGCTCGATCCAATCTATGCCGACTTTACCCAACCGGCCGCCGACCTCATTCGCCTGCGCAAGGCGCTTCAGGACGGCCAGCTGATGACAGGGCCCAATGAGGCGGAAGTTAATCTGTTGTTCGATGACGGCAGCCGTTACCCGGTTCCCGGTCGCCTGTTGTTCTCGGAAGCGGCTGTGGACGAAACGACCGGTCAGGTAACGCTGCGTGGCGAATTCCCCAACCCGAACGGCGATCTGCTGCCGGGCATGTATGTTCGCGTTCAGATCCAGCAGGGCATTCAGAAGGCGGCTTTCGCCGTGCCGCAGCAGGCCGTGCAGCGTGACGCCGGCGGGCAGGCGAGCGTGCTGGTTGTCAATGCCGAAGACACTGTCGAACAGCGCCGGGTGAGCGTCGGACGCGCCATCGGCGACCGCTGGGTTATCTCCGACGGCTTGAAGGACGGAGACCGGGTTGTTGCCGAAGGCTTCCAGAAGACGGCTCCCGGCGCCAAGGTAAAGCCTGAAGCGTGGTCCGCCGAGCCCGTCGTCGCTGCCGAGGGTGCAGCGCCGGCTCAGAAGCAATAAGGACCGATTTCATGGCACGTTTCTTCATTGACCGGCCTATCTTTGCCTGGGTCGTCGCCATTTTCATCATGCTTGCGGGCCTGCTGGCCATTCCGAAGCTGCCGATTGCGCAATATCCGAATGTTGCGCCGCCACAGATTTCCGTTTCGACCTCTTACCCCGGCGCTTCGCCTGAGGACATCTACCAGAGCGTGACGCGACCAATCGAGGAAGAGCTGAACGGTGTCCCCGGTCTGATCTATTTCGAGTCGACCTCGGAATCGTCCGGCCGGATTTCCATCAATGTGACGTTCGAGCCCGGCACCAATATCGGCGAAGCTCAGGTGGAAGTGCAAAACCGTATAGCGCGCGTCGAGCCGCGTCTGCCACGCTCTGTGACGCAGCAGGGACTGCGTGTCGAGCAGGCCGGTACCTCGTTTCTAATGATGGTCGCGCTGACCTCCGTTGACGGCAACACCGACGCCATCGGACTTGGTGACTATCTGAGCCGCAACGTGCTGGGTGAATTGCGCCGTGTGCCCGGTGTTGGCAGCGCGCAGCTTTTCGCTACCCAGCGCTCCATGCGAATCTGGATGGACCCGGACAAGATGCTGGGCCTTAGCCTCACCTCGAATGATGTTATCAGCGCCATCCAGGCGCAGAACTCGCAGGTCGCGGCCGGCCGCATCGGTGCATCGCCAAACCCTGTTGGCCAGCAGATTTCCGCAACCGTCAACGTCCAGGGACAGTTGACCTCGCCGGAGGAGTTCGGATCCATCGTGCTGCGCGCCAACCCCGACGGGTCTTCCGTTCGGCTGCGTGATGTCGCGCGCGTCGAAGTGGGCGGCGAGAGCTACAACTTCTCGAGCCGTCTCAACGGCAAGCCGAGCGCGGCGATCGGCGTCCAGCTGTCGCCGACGGGGAACGCGCTGCAGACCTCAGAAGGTGTGCGCGCCACGATGGAGGAGCTGTCGCAATACTTCCCTCAGGGCATCGAATACGAAATTCCCTATGACACCAGCCCCTTCGTCAAGATTTCGATCGAGAAGGTCATCCATACGCTGATCGAGGCGATCATCCTCGTCTTCATCGTGATGTTCGTCTTCCTGCAGAACATCCGCTACACGATCATTCCGACATTGGTGGTGCCTGTCGCGCTGCTCGGCACCTGCGCCATCATGTATGTCTCGGGCTTCTCAATCAACGTTTTGACGATGTTTGCGATGGTGCTTGCCATCGGTATTCTGGTGGACGACGCGATCGTCGTCGTCGAGAACGTCGAGCGCATCATGGCGGAGGAGCACCTCTCGCCGAAGGAAGCCACCCGCAAGGCAATGGGCCAGATTTCGGGCGCGATCATCGGCATCACACTCGTGCTGACGGCGGTGTTCGTGCCCATGGCCTTCTTCCCCGGTGCGGTCGGCATCATCTACCAGCAGTTCAGCCTGACGATGGTGGTGTCGATCCTGTTCTCGGGCTTCCTCGCCCTGTCGCTCACGCCGGCGCTCTGCGCATCGTTCCTGAAGCCAATCAAGGCGGGGCATCACGAAAAGAGGGGTTTCTTCGGCTGGTTCAACCGGAACTTCGATAAGGCGTCGCATAAATATTCGTCATCGGTCGGCGGCATCATCAAGCGGTCGGGCCGGTTCATGGTCATCTACGCGGCACTGCTGGCCGGTCTTGGTTGGGCCTATATGCAGTTGCCGAGCTCGTTCCTGCCGAATGAGGACCAGGGCTATCTGATTGTCGACATTCAGGCGCCGGCCGAGGCCAGCACCGAGCGCACACTGCAATCCATCCAGCAGATCGAGAAGATCTTCATGGAAGAGCCGGCTGTCGAACGGGTCATTGCGGTTTCGGGCTTCTCCTTCTCCGGCTCCGGCCAGAATGCGGGTCTTGCCTTTGCGACCCTGAAGGACTGGAGCGAACGTGGACCGGAAGATTCCGCTGCGGCAATCTCCGCCCGGATTAACGGCAAGCTCTGGGGTCTTCCGGACGCCATGTCCTTTGCGCTTTCGCCACCGCCGATTCAGGGTCTTGGCAATTCCAGCGGCTTCACTTTCCGTCTTCAGGACAGGTCGGGCGCCGGGCAGACGGCACTCAGCGCAGCTGGCGCGCAACTGATGGCTGCTGCGCGAAAGAGCCCCATCCTTGCCGGCCTTCGCATCGAAGGCATGCCGGATGCGGCGCAGGTCAATCTCATCATCGACCGTGAAAAGGCCAACACATTCGGCGTCACCTTCAGCGACATCAACGCCACTATTTCGGCCAATATGGGTTCGTCCTACGTTAACGACTTTCCCAATGCCGGCCGCATGCAGCGCGTGACGGTGCAGGCCGAACAGGGGCAGCGCATGAAGACCGAGGATCTTCTGAACCTCAACGTGCGCAATGCCAATGGCGGGATGGTGCCGGTCAGCTCGTTCGCTTCGGTGGAATGGGTGCGCGGTCCCTCGCAGGTGGTCGGCTACAACGGCTATCCCGCAATCCGCATCAGTGGCCAATCCGCACCGGGTTACTCCTCTGGCGACGCGATCGCCGAGATGGAGCGTCTGGCACGGGAACTGCCATCTGGTTTCGGTTTCGAGTGGACCGGCCAGTCGCTGCAGGAAATCCAGTCGGGCTCGCAGGCGCCAGCCCTGATCGGCCTCAGCGTGCTGTTCGTCTTCCTGCTCTTGGCGGCCCTTTACGAAAGCTGGTCGATTCCGATTTCGGTCATGCTGGTCGTCCCGCTTGGAGTGATTGGTTCGGTAGCAGCTGTGATGCTGCGCGGCATGCCCAACGACGTCTACTTCCTTGTGGGGCTGGTCGCCATCATCGGCCTGTCCGCCAAAAACGCGATCCTGATCATCGAATTCGCCAAGGATCTGCGGGCGGAAGGCAAGTCGACCTACGATGCGACGGTGGAGGCTGCGCACCTGCGCTTCCGGCCGATCCTGATGACGTCGCTTGCCTTCTCGCTCGGCGTCCTGCCGATGGCGATCGCCTCGGGCGCGAGCGCGGCCAGCCAGAACGCCATTGGTACCGGTGTTCTCGGTGGCATGATCTCGGCGACGATCCTTGCGATCTTCTTCGTGCCCGTTTTCTTCGTCTTCGTCATGAGGATTTTCGGGGATCGGAAGAAGGACGACAAGATTGCTGCTGACGCCATATCGCCAGCGGAATAAAATCGGAAGGTAAGGCCGTTCCGAACGTGATGGAGATGTATTCATCGTAAGGAAAGACTGGCACTGAACAGAAAGCACGGTGCGAAAGCGCCGTGCCGCGAGTGGAAGGAAACATCAGCATGCGCCGAACAAAGGCCGAGGCAGAAGAGACGCGTCAGGCGATCCTTGCCGCTGCCGAGCGGGTGTTCTTCAGAAAGGGTGTGGCCAACAGCTCGCTGGACGAGGTGGCGGCAGCGGCCGGCGTAACCCGCGGAGCGATCTACTGGCATTTCGCCAGTAAGACTGATCTCTTCATCGGTCTCTATCAATCGGTGGCCTTGCCCGAGTCGGACCTGCTGGATTTCGGTGATCCCGGCCTCAAGGGCTCGGCGCTCTTGGACAGGATAGAGGAGGCGGCCTGTAAATGGCTGAAGCTTCTTGCCGAGGATGAGCAACGCCAGCGCATCATGACCATTAGTCTGCGCACCAATTATTCCGATGAATTTGCGCCCGTGCTGCATGCACAGGAAGAGCTGGATCGCTATCACAAGGAGCGGCTCGAGGCCGCTTTCGAGCGGGCGCAGGCGGAAGGCGCGTTCAATGACAATTGGACGGCAGATTCGGCACTTGGTGCGCTCTATTGGCTGCTCAAGGGAATGTGTTCGGACTGGCTGCTTTTCGGCAAGCGATTCGACCTTGCCAGAGACGGCGCCGAAGCTGTTCACCGCCTCATGAAAGGGTTCCAGCGTTTAGCGGAACCATGATTGTTCTGACGTGACCGCAAAGAGCGGCATCTGCTGGTCAAATTTGAGTGTATTCTAAAAGACGAGCGAAATTTGCTTTACGTACCTCAAAACCGACGCTAGCTTCTTCTTCGAGCTTTGGGAGGAGTTCGCGGATGGTCATTTTCACGAGAACAAAGAGACTGCTGTCGCCCGTTCTTTCGCGGAACTGGTGACGACACATGGCTTTTGCTGACGACTCTCCAGACGGCGGTCTTATCCGAACAGTCGGCCTTTCGAAATCTTTCGGGCCGGTACAGGTTCTCAAGGATATCGAGATTTCTGTCCGGGCCGGCGAGGTTCACGCGATCATCGGCGAAAACGGTGCCGGCAAGTCGACGCTGATGAAGCTTCTCGCAGGCAACGAGAAGCCGACGGGCGGAGAAATCCGGATTGATGGTGAAGCGGTGGTCCTCAGCGGCCCCGTGGACGCCGAACATCGCGGCATCGTTCTTGTACATCAGGAAATTTTGCTCGCACCCGATCTGACGGTGGCGCAGAACATCTATCTCGGCCGTGAACTTTGCAGGGGTGCGAGCGTGGACGACCGCGCCATGCGCGAGGGCGCCCGCAAGGCGATCGGCGATCTCGGCGGTACGATTGATCCGGACGCGATTGTCGGCAGCCTGTCGATTGCCCAGAGGCAGCTGGTGCAGATCGCGCGGGTTTTGCTGGTGCCGCACCGCGTGGTGATTTTCGACGAGCCGACCGCCAGCCTCACACCCATCGAAACAGATGCGCTGCTGAATGTCATCAGAGACATCAGGGCAAAGGGCGTGGCGGTGCTTTATATTTCGCATCGTCTGCCTGAAGTGAAGGAGATTGCCGACCGGGTGACCGTACTGCGTGACGGCAAGCTGGTCGCTTCCCACCCCGCCTCGGCGCTGGAGCCTGCCGATATGGCACGGCTGATGGTCGGGCGCGATGTGGCAAAGCTTTATCCGGATCGAGCCGCCGGCGGCGAGCGGGAGCCAGTTTTGGAGGTGGAGCATTTTACCGTGCCTGGCTATGCCCAGGATGCCGGTTTCAGCCTGCGCAGAGGTGAAATTCTCGGTTTCGCGGGGCTTGTCGGTGCCGGGCGAACGGAACTTATGGAAGGCATACTCGGCCTGCGGCCAGGACGCGGAACAGTGCGCCATAACGGCCGCCTCGCCCATTTCGCCAAAGCTGAAGACAGTCTGAAGGCTGGCATCGTCTATCTGAGCGAGGACCGCAAGGGAAAGGGATTGCTGCTCGGCAAAGACTTGCGGATCAATCTCACGCTTGCGTCGCTTAAGAAATTCAGCCGGCTGTTCCAGATCGACACCCGCCGGGAGACGGCGGCGCTCGATGATGCGGTGCGCGATTTCGACATTCGCACCGGCCGCAAGGATTTGCTCGCGGGTCAGCTTTCCGGCGGCAACCAGCAGAAATTGCTGTTGGCCAAGATGATGCTGCTCGATCCGTCGATCGTCATCATCGATGAACCGACACGCGGCATCGACATCGGTACCAAGGAGCAGATTTACCGTTTCATCGCCAGGCTTGCTGACGAGGGGCGGTCGATCATCGTGGTTTCGTCGGAAATGCCGGAGCTGATTGGCATCTGCGACCGCATTCTGGTCATGCGTTCTGGCAGGATCGTTGGCGAGGTGGCGGGCGAGCGCATGACCGAAAACGACATCGTGGCGCTTGCGACGGGCGTTCACACACAGGAAGTCGCCTGAGAAGCGAGCCCTTTGGAAAAGGCCTGACGAAAAGACAATTGAGGGGAAAAATGACTGAGGCCGCACTCGATTCCGGCAAAACGCCGAAGACTTCCAAAGACTGGGACCTGCGCGCCGTAGCGCCATTCGTGGCGCTCGCCCTGCTTCTGGTTCTTGGCGCCATTGCCAACCCGAATTTCATCGGCATCGACAATCTGTTGAATGTCATCACCCGCAGCGCCTTCATTGCCATTATCGCGCTGGGTGCAACCTATGTCATCACGTCCGGCGGGCTTGATCTCTCAGTCGGGGCGATGGTTGCTTTCGTGGCCAGCCTGATGATCCTGTTCATGAATAGCGGTTCGATCGCGAACCCGGCGGTCATGCTGATTGCCGCCATGGCGCTGGCGCTCGCCATCGGCGCGGCTTGCGGGCTTGCCAACGGCCTCATCACCACCATCGGCCGTATCGAACCCTTCATCGCCACACTCGGCACCATGGGCATCTATCGCGGCTTGACCACCTGGTTGTCACAGGGCGGCGCGATAACGCTGCGTAACCCCGAAATCCAGACGCTTTATCGCCCGGTCTACTTCGGCAATGTGCTCGGCGTACCCGTGCCTGTGATCGTCATTTTCGTCACCGCCGCGCTTGCGGCCTTCGTGCTTTACCGCACGCGATACGGCCGGCATCTGACGGCGGTGGGGTCGAGCGAAGATGTCGCACGCTATTCCGGCATATCGGTCGCGAGGGTGAGAACCATCGCCTACGTCGTGCAGGGGCTCTGCGTCGCCGTTGCGGTCCTGCTTTACGTGCCGCGCCTTGCTTCGACGTCTGCGACCACCGGCATGCTCTGGGAGCTGCAGGCGATCACGGCGGTTGTTGTCGGCGGCACGGCGCTGCGCGGCGGGGTAGGGCGCATCTGGGGCACGATCTGCGGCGCCTTCATTCTGGAAATCGTCGGCAACATCATGATCCTGTCGAACTTCGTCAGCGAATATCTGATTGGCGCCATTCAGGGGGCCATCATCATCATTGCCATGCTGGTGCAGCGCTCGCTCAGCCGCAGGTAAGGTATCACGCCGCGCCATCTGGGGCAGGTGCGGTTGGAGGAGGAACGCCCCGGTCTTGGGAGGAAAGAGACTATGCGTAGAAAATTCATCGGCGTGGCCTTTGCCGCGCTGGCAACGGTCCTTGCGGGTTCTGCCCATGCGCAGGACAAGAAGGTCACGATCGGCGTCTCCATTCCGGCGGCCGACCACGGCTGGACGGCGGGCGTGGTCTATCACGCCGAGCGTGTGGCCAAGCTTCTGATGCAGGAGCATCCGGGGCTCAATGTCATCGTCAAGACATCGCCGGATGCAGCCAATCAGGCGAACGCGCTGCAGGATCTGGCCGTGCAGGGGCTCGACGCGCTGGTCGTCCTGCCGTCCGATCCCGACCCGCTTGTCAACGCCATCAAGGAAATCAAGGACAAGGGCACCTTCGTCGCGCTCGTCGACCGCGCGCCGAGTGTCAACGACAATTCGATCCGCGATCTCTATGTGGCCGGCAACAATCCGGCGCTCGGCCAGGTGGCCGGCGAATACATCAAGAAGACGACACCGGATGCCGAAGTCGTGGTCATTCGCGGGCTGCCGATCCCGATCGACCAGCAGCGCCAGGATGGTTTTGACAAGGGCATCGCCGGCTCCAGCGTCAAGGTTCTTGACCGCCAGTACGGCAACTGGAACCGTGACGACGCCTTCCGCGTGATGCAGGACTATCTGACCAAGTACAAGAAGATCGACGTGGTCTGGTGTCAGGATGACGACATGGCAATCGGCGTGCTGGAAGCCATTCAGCAGGCTAAGCGCACCGATATCAAATACATCGTTGCCGGCGCCGGTTCCAAGGACATGATCAAGAAGGTCATGGACGGCGACAAGCTCGTGCCGGTCGACGTGCTCTATCCGCCGGCGATGGTGGCGACCGCCATGCAGCTGACGGCCGGGCATTTCTTCGATCAGGTGCCGGTCGCGGGTGAGTACATCCTTGATGCGACGCTGATCACCAAGGACAATGCCGAGCAGTTCTACTTTCCGGATTCGCCGTTCTGATCTGATTTCAGCGGCTGTAGACGCCCGCCGCGAGGCGGGCGTTTCATTTTCGCATCACGCGTTCTTCCTGAACCACGCCGAGAGATAATCAACAAAACTGCGTACTTTGGCTGGCAGGTAGCGGCGGTGCGGGTAGACGGCATAGATGCCGCGGTCCTTTGAAATGTAGTCGTCAAACAGCGTCACAAGTTCGCCGGACTGGATATGAGGACGGGCAATGAAGTCAGGCACCATGGCGATGCCGAGACCCGCTCGCGCAGCGCGTAATGTCGCCTGCGGACTATTGACTTCGATCGGTCCGCTGATGGTCACGGAATTCGATCCGCCATCCGGCTCCAGATACCGCACCGTATTGTGGAAACGCGTGTTCGTATCGATGATGAAAGGGACGCGGGCGAAATCCTGCGGGCCGTCAAGGGGTCCATGTTTCGCCACGAAATCCGTCGTGGCAACCGCATAGACCCTGAAGTCGGACAGCTTGCGGGCGATGAGGCCCGAATCTTCCAGGCGGGTGATACGGATCGCCAGGTCGAAACCTTCCTCGATCAGATCGACGAACCTGTCATCGGCAACGATCTCCAATGCGAGTTCCGGATTTTCCTTGGCAAAGTCGATCAGGCTTTGGCCGACATCGGCATCGATGAAGGTGCGGGGAACGGAAATCCTGAGCTTGCCCTTCAGATCGGCATTTTTTTCCCGCACCAGATCAGCGAGGTTATCGATCTCTTTGAGGATATCGGAGGCAGTGCGATAATAGGTATGTCCAGCTTCGGTCAGAGAGAACTGCCGTGTGGTGCGGTTGAGGAGCAGCGCGCCGAGATCATCCTCCAGTTCCCGGACATATTTCGACAGCAGCGCCTTTGAACGGCCTGTCTTGCGCGCCGCTGCAGAAAATCCCTCCGCTTCGACAACATCGATAAAGGCGCGGATGCGGGTCAGGGTATCCATGAAATCCTCCGGTTTGTTCCATATAATTGAACGTGTGGCGGTCACTGTTCAACCCTTAAATCGCTGCCGAAAAAATCCGCTCTTTGGTGAAAAATTCCTCTTGATTATGACTGCGAATATTCTTATCTCCCGTGCTGCCCAAAGTCGCACGTGCCCATGTGTGTCCGCCGATTCCTCGATGTGGTGAGGATTTAGGTAAGGTACCTGGAACTAACCCCTCCAGTCGCTATTCCGGCCAACCGGGAAATGCGAGGACATACGAAGCAACGACGGTGCGGGCCTTTCTGGTTCTCTGCCGGCTTTCCATCAGCCGGGGTACTGAAGAGGCACACCATCATTGCCTGAAGTGCGGTCGGGTCATTCCCTCCAATCCATGGCAGACAAAGCCGAATGATGCTCTGGCAGGGCGTCGTTCACATTCGCGCCTTGAGCGTATGCTATCGATTCTGCGCCTCCACCGGCTGATTCGAATGCATATCTCGAGCGTCCTTTGTCCTCCGGATTTTTCCGGAGCCGGTTTAACAGGGAATACATCGATGACGACTGCACGCATTCTCGACTTCATCAAGACCCGACGTCCCGAAGGCCCTTGCCTCGTGGTTGATCTCGACGTCGTGCGCGATAATTTCAACGCGTTCCGGCATTCCCTGCCAAACAGCGCGATCTATTATGCCGTCAAGGCGAACCCGGCTCCCGAAATCCTGACGCTGCTCGCGTCGCTCGGCTCCAACTTCGATTGCGCCTCCGTGGCTGAAATCCAGATGGCGCTCGACGCCGGTGCGACGGCTGACCGTATCTCCTTCGGCAACACCATCAAGAAGGAACGCGATGTTGCTCGCGCCCACGCGCTCGGCATCGATCTTTTCGCCGTGGACAGCCATGAGGAAGTCGAGAAGGTTGCGCGTGCCGCTCCTGGCGCCCGCGTTTTCTGCCGCGTGCTCACGGATGGTGAAGGTGCCGAATGGCCGCTGTCGCGCAAGTTTGGCTGCGTGCCGCAGATGGCGGTGGACGTTCTCGTCTACGCCCATCAGCTCGGTCTCGAGTCCTACGGCGTATCCTTCCACGTCGGCTCGCAGATGATGAACCTCGACGCATGGGATGCGGCGCTGGCTGACGCCAAGCGTGTGTTCGCATCGCTTGCCAAGCAGGGCATCCACCTGCAGATGGTCAATATGGGCGGTGGTTTCCCGACCAAGTACCTGCGCGACGTTCCTGCTGCCGAAGAATACGGCCAGGCAATCGATACCGCGCTGCGCAAGCACTTCGGCAACCAGATCCCGAAGACGATCATTGAGCCGGGCCGCGGCATGGTCGGCAATGCTGGCGTCATCAAGGCGGAAGTCGTTCTCGTCTCGAAGAAGTCTGACAACGACAACCACCGCTGGGTGTTCCTCGACATCGGCAAGTTCGGCGGTCTCGCCGAGACGATGGACGAGGCAATCCGTTACCCGATCCGCACCGAGCGCGATCAGGACGAGATGCAGCCCTGCGTTCTGGCCGGTCCGACCTGCGACAGCGCCGACGTGCTGTATGAAAAGAACATGTACCCGCTGCCGGTCTCTCTGACCATCGGCGACGAAGTTCTGATCGAAGGCACGGGCGCCTACACGACCACCTATTCGGCGGTCGCGTTCAACGGTTTCGAACCGCTGAAGGCCTACGTCATCTGATCCGAACGCCGTCCGCTGAAAAGGGCGGCGTCTCGACCAAGCTTCCGTTCCGGCCCTGCCGATTGTGCTGTTGCGCAATCCCCTGCTTGCTGCGCCTCTTCCAGCCGAGGAAAGCGTGTCGGCGGGCCGGGACGGCTCCACCAATTTTTATCAAGGGCCGCGTGTGGGCGGTGTTGCGACGGGAGGCCAAGGATGGCCGCTCTTTTGAATTCGGTACGGGCATTTTTCACCCCGCAGACATTTCATGTCGATCAGGAAAATCCGGGCGATGTCGTTGCCCGTGAAAACCTTCTGGACCGCGCCATGGGTGCGGGCCGCCGCCGCAAGTCTTCGGAAAAGCTGCGCGCTGGCCGGGTCCCAGCCGAGGGCCTGGCACTGGTCGCCCGCGATGAGAACGGCCATGTCATTGGCACGGTGCGCCTGTGGAACGTCGAGGCGGGGATCACCCGCGAAGGTCGCGCCGTCGAAGCCCTGCTGCTCGGCCCGCTCGCCGTCGATGCCGCCCATGAAGGCAAGGGCATCGGATCGGCGCTGATGCGTGCCGCCATTGGCGAGGCCACCAGGCGCGGCCACGGCGCAATCCTTCTGGTTGGTGACGCCCCCTATTACGAGCGTTTCGGTTTTTTTGCCGACAAGACGCAGCACCTGATGATGCCCGGCCCGTTTGAACGCAGCCGTTTCCTGGCGCTGGAGTTGAAATCCGGTTGGCTGGAAGGCGCGGCGGGAATGCTCGTCGCGGCCGGCCGCCGGCTCTCTGCCTGAGACGAATTTCCCGTCTGATGTCAAACCCCGGCCCAAAGCCGGGGTTTATTGTTTCCGCTTTGCGCGATTGCGAAGCCGCCCCTGCGGCGGCCGACAATTTCCGGGAAGGGCTTGCGCCCGACAATCTGCGGGTATATACCCGTGTCATGTCAAACAGTCACTGCCACTGTATCCTGTTGCGCAAAGCATCCCGCAAGGTCTCGTCCTATTATGACGAGGCGCTGGCGCCGCTTGGTGTGAATATCGCTCAGTTTAGCCTGCTGCGGAATATCAATCGAACGGCGCCGGTCTCGCTCACGGATCTGGCCGCCCGGGTGGAGCTGGATCGCTCCACCGTTGGCCGCAATGCAAAAGTGTTGGCGCGGATGGGTCTGGTCGCTATAGGCCACGGCGAGGATCAGCGGGAAGCGATGCTCTCCGTTACCGAGGAGGGTCATGCGATTTTAAAGGCGGGGGCTCCGCTTTGGGATCGGGTGCAGGATGATATCGAGGCCCGGTTGGGGCCAGAGAAAACAGCGCAATTGCAGCAGTTGCTGGAAGCACTGTAATTTTTTGATTCTAACGCGGGCATATACCCGTAAATTGGATAAGTAGAGAAGTCAGGCAATCGCGCTTTAAGGGAAATTTGAACATGATATCCGCACGCCTCGCCAGCTGGATGGCCGCCAGAAACCTGCATTACGGCTGGCTCGTTGCCGCCACCACCTTCCTCACCATGCTGGCCACCGCCGGTGCGATGGGATCGGCGGGGGTGATGATCCAGCCGCTGCACCAGGAATTCGGCTGGGATATTGCCGATATTTCTTCGGCCATGGCCGTCAGGCTTGTGCTGTTCGGTCTGCTTGGGCCCTTTGCCGCCGCTTTCATGAATCATTTCGGCATCCGGCAGGTGGTGTCCACCGCCCTGGCCTTGATCATGGGTGGCATCGTCGCGTCGTTCTTCATGACTGAGGTGTGGCAATTGCTGCTTCTATGGGGTGTGGTGATCGGTGTCGGCACCGGCATGACCGCGCTGGTATTGGGCGCCACCGTGGCGACACGCTGGTTTTCGAAGCGTCGTGGACTGGTAATCGGCCTGATGACGGCAAGCAATGCCACTGGCCAGTTGGTTTTCCTGCCGCTGCTTGCGGCGCTGACGGAAGCCTATGGCTGGCGAACCGCGTTGACGTTATCTGTTGCGGTGATTGCGACAGCCATGGTCCTCGTCATGCTTTTAATGCGTGACCACCCCGCCGATGTCGGCCTGCCGGCCTATGGCGAGACAGTCGTGGCAAAGCCGGTCAAGCAGGACCACAATCTCCTCGCCACGCTGGCATCGCCGCTGGTGACGCTGAGAAGCGTCTCGGGCAACCCCGTCTTCTGGGTGCTTTTTGGCACCTTCTTTGTTTGCGGCCTTTCGACCAATGGCCTGATCCAGACACACTGGATTTCGATTTGCGGCGATTTCGGCATGGCTGCGGTGACAGCGGCGGGTACGCTGGCGGTGATCGGGGTTTTCGATTTCTTCGGTACGATTTTCGCCGGGTGGCTTTCCGACCGGTTCGACAATCGCTTTCTGCTGTTCTGGTTTTACGGCCTGCGCGGGCTCTCGCTGCTTTATCTCTCATTCTCAGGCTTCAGCTTCGTTGAGCTTTCGGTCTTTGCCGTCTTCTACGGGCTGGACTGGGTGGCGACTGTGCCGCCGACGGTGAAGCTCGCCGCGGAAAACTTCGGTCGCGAAAAAGCTGGGCTTGTGTTCGGCTGGGTGTTCGCCGGCCACCAGCTGGGGGCAGCCACCGCGGCCTTTGGCGCCGGTTTCTTCAAGAGTGACTTCGATACCTATATGCCCGCGCTGCAGATTGCCGGTCTGATGTGCATGATCGCCGCCGTCTCCGTTCTGCTCCTGCGTAAGCCGGGTTCCGCCGCGCTAACCACGCAAGCGGCTTGATAAGACGGGAGGAGGCTCGCAAGTGCCGGCCTCCACCCTGTTTCCGGCCTCTGTATGGCGCTGTTGCGAAATTGTCACAAATCCTGCCGGTCGATCGCTCCGATCCATCTTCTCCGCCACGGTTTGATCCATCTCAATCGGCCTGTCTCTCCCGTCGACATAGTGGCTTCCAAGCGGTAGCGGCAGGCGGGGATTCGCATTGGCCCGCCGTGATCGACCGGTTGCGGGGAACGCCCCGCTGCGGTGCGCCATAGGAGAGATGGAATGACGAATAAAAACAGAAATAATGCCTTGCTTGCCAGTGTTGCGATTGGCGTTGCGGCCATGCTCGCGTCGGCCAATGCGATGGCCGCTGATATGACCGAGGCGGCGCCCGCGCCGACGGCAGAAGAAGCGATTGCGGCGGCAAGCCCTTGGATGTTGCGCGTGCGTGGCCTCGGCGTCATCACCAATGACAGCGGCAGCGTCGATGGCGTCCCCGGGGCGGGCCTGTCCTATTCGGATACCGTGATCCCGGAACTCGACATCAGCTATTTCTTCACCGATAACTTCGCCGCCGAACTTATCCTCGGCACCACCTATGCCAGGATCGACGGCGAAGGCGTGCTGGCTGGCACACCTGTCGGCAAGGCCTGGCTGCTGCCGCCGACGCTGACGCTGCAATATCATTTCACCGATTTCGGTGCGTTTAAGCCCTACATCGGCGCTGGCGTGAACTATTCGCTGTTCTACAACCAATCGGAAAAGCCCGGCTTCAGCAATCTCGACGTGAAGAACAAGCTTGGAGCCGCCGTACAGGTCGGTTTCGACTATATGCTGGACGAGCATTGGGGCGTGAACTTCGACGTGAAGAAAATCTTCCTGAAGACCGACTGGACGGCGGAACTCGGTGGCACGCCCATCAGCGGCAAGGCCAAGCTCGATCCCTGGCTGATCGGTGCAGGCATCACCTACCGTTTCTGATCGAGCCATCAGCGCATCGCCACCTTTGACGGGCGGCGCTTTCTAAGCTATAGGGACGGCCACGGGCAAAGAGCCCCGGCCGTCCGCAGGCGCTTGCGCCCCTGGTGAAGCTCTTTCTTTAATAACGGTCATCCCATGTTTTGCATGTCGTCGATGGCAACGCGGACACCCCTCGGAACATTCGGCATGCACATGTTGGAGAACCGTTATGATTGTGTCCAAACCGCTTCCCGCACTTGAGGGTCTAAAGGAACAGGCAAAACGCCTGCGCGTCGCCCTTGAAGATGAGGGGCAGGGAATCACCCACTCGAAAGCGCTGGAGCTTATAGCGGCGCAATATGGCTTCCGCGACTGGAATACCCTGCACGCTGCGGCCGGCAATCGCCCCGCCTTCAATCCTTATCTTCTGGGTTCAAGAGTGGAAGGCTTTTACCTTGGCCAGCCATTTGTGGCCTCCGTTCTGGGCGTACAGGCGCTCGGCGGGGAGCCCGAACGTTTTCGGCTGACGCTTCATCTCGACGATCCCGTGGATGTAGTGACATTCGAAAGCTTTTCCGCTTTCCGCCAGCGTATCCACTGCAATGTCGATACCGCCGGACGGACAGTGGAGAAAACGTCCAATGGCCGTCCGCAGGTGGAGTTGGTTTGGTAGCGAGTCGTTGGGAATTCCAGTGGTCGTGAAGGCACCCGCCGATTGGCGGGTGTTCCGTGCCTGCGACGAGGCTAAAGCCGTTTGCCCGCCTTATCGAACAGATGGAAATTCCTGGCCTGTGCAGCGATCCTCAACGTTTCGCCGATGCGCAGTTGTGAGCGACCGGGAACGCGGAAGACGATTGTCGTGCCGTCCGAGAACGAGCCGTGGACATAGCTTTCCGCACCTACAAGTTCCACGGCATCCACCTGAACGGTGCCGGAGAAGGCGGAGTCAGAAGGAGCCTCGGTGGCAAGCGTAATATCTTCCGGGCGGATACCGAGTGTAGCGACGCCTTGCGGCAGTGCGGTGGTTCCTTGTACCGCCCAGCCGGAGGAAGCGTTGGCCGTCGCTGTTCCGTGGTTCAACAGGTTCATGGACGGCGAGCCAATGAAGGTGGCGACAAAGGTAGTGGCGGGTTTTTCATAAAGCTCGATCGGCGTGCCGATCTGCTCGATGCGGCCGGCATTCAATACCACCAGCCGGTCGGCGAGCGTCATCGCTTCCATCTGGTCGTGGGTCACATAAACGCTGGTCGTGGCGAGCGAGCGTTGCAGGCGGCGGATTTCCACCCGCATCTGCACGCGTAGCTTGGCATCGAGGTTGGAGAGCGGCTCGTCGAACAGGAAGGCCGCCGGCTTGCGCACGATGGCGCGGCCCATGGCCACACGCTGGCGCTGCCCACCGGAAAGCTGACGAGGCTTGCGTTCCAGGAACTGCTCGATTTCAAGCGCCTTCGCCGCCTCCGTAATGCGCCGCTCGATTTCTTCCTTCGGCGTGTTGCGGTTCTTCAGGCCATAGGCGAGGTTCTGCCGCACCGTCATATGCGGGTAGAGCGCGTAGTTCTGGAACACCATGGCGATGTCGCGGTCTGAGGGTTCAAGATCGTTGACGACCCGGTCACCGATGATGATCTGGCCGCCGGAAATGCCCTCCAGACCGGCGATCATGCGCAGCAGGGTGGATTTTCCGCAGCCGGAAGGGCCGACCAGCACGATCATTTCGCCGTCGGCGATGTCCATGGACACGCCCTTGATGGCCTCGACATTGCCGCCATAAACCTTGCGGACGTCTTTCAGCGCAATTTTTGCCATTACTTCTCGGTCTCCACCAAACCTTTGACGAACCAGCGCTGCATCAGCACCACAACGATAACAGGGGGGATGATGGCGAGGATCGCCGTCACCATCACATAATTCCAGGGCGTCGAAGCGTCGGTGAAATCCACCATGCGCTTAAGGCCGATAATGATCGTGTTCATCTTGGCGTCGTTGGTGACGAGCAGCGGCCAGAGATATTGCGTCCAGCCATAGATGAAAAGGATCACGAAAAGAGCCGCGATATTCGTTTTCGACAGAGGCAAAAGAATATCACGCATGAAGCGGAACGGTCCGGCATTGTCGATACGCGCAGCCTCTACCATCTCACCGGGGATGGTCAGGAAGAACTGCCGGAACAGGAAGGTCGCCGTTGCCGACGCCATCAGCGGCAGCGTCAGTCCGGCATAGGTGTCGATCAGCCCCAAGTCGACGATGACCTTGTAGGTGGGCAGAATACGCACCTCCACCGGCAGCATGAGCGTGATGAAAATCATCCAGAAAAAGCCCATGCGGAATGGAAAGCGAAAGAAGACGATCGCGAAGGCCGACAGGAACGAGATGACGATCTTGCCGATGGCGATGGCGAGTGCCACCACGAAGCTGTTGAACAGCAGCCTTTCAAGACTGACGCCGACGACGCGCTCCACGCCGCCCACCATGGCGTCTGTGTAGTTTTCGGTAAGATGGCCGCCGGGCAGCAGCGACATGGGCGGACGGATGATGTCGTTCGACGTCATCGACGAAGCGATGAAGGTGTAATAGATCGGGAAGGCCACGATGATGATGCCGAGAACCAGCATCAGATGGGCGATCACGCGGGCGACCGGGCGATTTTCAATCATGATAAATCCTCAGCCGTAATGCACGCGCTTCTCGACGAAGCGGAACTGGAAGGCGGTGAGCGCGATGACGATCACCATCAGGATGACCGATTGCGCGGCGGAAGAGCCGAGGTTGAGGTTCACGAAGCCGTCATTGTAGACCTTGTAAACCAGCGTTTCCGTCGCCTTGGCAGGACCGCCTCCGGTCACCGCATGGATGATGCCGAAGGTGTCGAAGAAGGCGTAAACCGTGTTGACGACCAGGAGGAAGAAAGTGGTCGGTGCCAGCAGTGGGAAAACGATGGTCCAGAAGCGTCGCGCTCCGCGGGCTCCGTCAATGGACGCCGCCTCCAGCAATGATTTCGGAATTGCCTGCAAGCCGGCGACAAAAAACAGGAAATTGTAACTGATCTGCTTCCAGGCGGCGGCCGCGACGACCAACAGCATGGCCTGATCGCCATTCAGCAGCGGATCCCACATGATGCCGTTGCGGCGCAGGATGTAGGAGAACGTTCCCATGGCCGGATTGAACATGAACAGCCACAGCATGCCTGCCACCGCCGGGGCGACGGCATAGGGCATGATCATCATGGTGCGGTAAAGACCCTTGCCGCGGACCACGCGGTCCGCCGCCGTCGCCAAAAGCAGCGCTAGCCCCATGGAAACCAGCGCCGTGAGGATGCTGAAGATGACCGTGACCTTGAGCGAGTTGAGGTAGCTCTCATCCGACAGGACGGCGGAGAAGTTTGCCAGCCCAACAAAATTGCTGCTGAGGCCGAAGGCGTCTTCGCGCATTGTCGACTGATAAAGAGCCTGGCTTGCGGGCCAGAAGAAAAAGATCACCGTCAAAATGATCTGCGGTGCGACCAGCAGATAAGGCAGGATCTTGTTTGGGAATACGACGCTTTGCACGGCGATCTCCTGGTGACATGAAAATACCGCCCGCACCTGTCGAGGCGCGGGCGGAGCAGGGGATCAGTTACTTGCCGGCCGCCTGCTTGATGGCGGCATCGCCACGCTGGACGATCTTGTCGAGCGCCGCCTTGGCGTCCTGCTTGCCGGCCAGCATCGCCTCGAACTCTTCGTTCATGATGTCGCGCACCTGTGGCAGGTTAACCAGGCGCACACCCTTGGAGTTTTCTGTCGGGGGCTTGCCCATCATCTGGAGCAGCGGCGTCTCGCGGCCCGGGTTCTTGTCGTAGAAGCCGGATTTCTTGGTTTCCTCATAGGCTGCGATCGTCACCGGCATATAGCCCGAGACCTGATGCAGGCGAGACTGGATCTTTGTCTGCGAGAGGAAGTGGAAGAATTCCGCCACACCCTTGTATTCCGCATCGCTCTTGCCACCGAACACCCAGAGGCTGGCGCCGCCCGGAATGGTGTTCTGCGGTCCATGGCCCTCATAATAGGGCAGCTGGCCGATGCCGTAATTCATGCCGGTCTTGATGATGTCGCCCAGACCGCCGGACGATTCGGTCAGAATGCCGCATTCGCCGGACATGAACAGCTGCTTGGCTTCGGACGTGCGACCACCATAACGGAAGGTGCCGTCCTTCGCGAGATCGGCAATCGCCTGGAAATGCTCGACGAAGAGCGGCGCGTTGACCGCAAGCTTCACATCCGTGCCTCCCAGCCCGTTTTCATTGCTGCCATAGGAAACGTTGTTCCATGCGGCAAAGTTTTCGGTCTGGATCCAGGTGAGCCAGGTCGAGGTGAAACCGCACTGCGCGGCACCGCTGGTCTTGATCTTCTTGGCGGCTTCGAAGACTTCAGGCCAGGTCTTCGGCGGGTTGGCGGCGTCAAGGCCGGCCTTCTGGAAGACGTCCTTGTTGTAATAGAGGATCGGCGAGGACGAATTATAGGGGAAGGACAGCATGGTGCCATCGGGCTTGGAATAATAGGCGACGATGCCGGCCAGATATTCGTCCTTGTTGAAGGTATAACCGCCTTCCTTCAGCACCTCTGCCACCGGCTTGATCGCGCCGGCAGCACCCATCATTACACCCGAACCGGCGTCGAAGACCTGAATGATCGCCGGCGGCTGTTTGGCGCGGAATGCCGCAATGCCTGCGTTAAGTGTTTCCGGATAGGTGCCCTTGAACACGGGCGTGATCTTGTAGTCTTTCTGGCTTTCGTTGAATTCTTTCGCCAGCGTATCCACGACCTCGTTATTGGCGCCGGTCATGGCGTGCCACCACTGGATCTCCGTCACGGCATAGGCATTCGATGTGACAAAAAACGAAAGTGCAGATGCCGCGGCAAGGCGGTAGCTGAGTTTTTTCAAGGCGATTCCTCCCATTATGAAAACAGTAAAAGATACAGCCCCTTATTGCAGCTTGTCCTCCACGACACGGCTGCGGGCGACCTCTCCTGTATTAGCACTGTCGATTAAAAGCGAACTCTAACGAAAATGCAAGAGAACGTGGAACGATTAAAACGAAAGTGAAGGGAACGGATTAATTATTCCATTTTACTAGGTCGGTGGTTTTTTCGTACGCTCGGGTGGCGTTTTGCCAAGACGCACTGCCGCGTTATCATATTAGGCGATGCCGGCAATCATGGCGCTTCGCAGATGAAGGTGACATGTCATCACATGACGAGTCGATTGCTGTGACCTTGTTTAGCTGCCTGATTGCCCGCCGCTGGAAACGACGATTGTCGTTCTGTCCGACTTCGGCGATGTCAGGCAGATATACATCCACTAGGCGCTGCTCGCGGTGGATCATGACAATATCGTGTGCGCCGTTGCCGCGAATTTTGCCTGAGAATCAGCCTCTACGCAGCCGAGGCGCTTGACCACCGCCATCCTCATCCGCCACTTCAGAAGCGGCGGCGGGATTCGACGGTGATGAAGGGCAGGGAATGGGCGATCTGGCGGTATATGCGGGCTTGTTTCTGACGGCGTTCATCGCTGCGACCATCCTGCCCATGCAGTCGGAGGCGGCGCTTGCCGGTCTCATCCTTCTGAAATCCCAGCCTGTCTGGCTGCTGGTGGCTGTGGCCAGCGTCGGCAATGTCGCCGGTTCTTTCGCCAACTGGCTCCTTGGGCGTGGCATCGAACGTTTCCGGCATGAGCGCTGGTTTCCGGTCGGGGAGGCGGCGCTGCAACGGGCGCAGAACTGGTACCGACGTTATGGCAAATGGTCCCTGCTGCTCAGCTGGGCGCCGATCATCGGGGACCCTCTAACGGTTGCGGCTGGCATCATGAAGGAGCCGCTGCCGGTGTTTCTGCTGCTGGTCACCATCGCCAAGGTAGGGCGATATCTCGTTCTGGCGCTGCTGACGCTAAATTTTCTATAGTGTTTCGCAAGAACGGTGCGGCTTGTTTCTTCTCCCCGCCGGGGAGAAGATGGCGCGAAGGTCAGGTGAGGGGGTAACTTACCGCATATCGCTACCCTCGCCCCCTCATACCGCTGCCGCGACCTTCTCCCCGGCGGGGAGAAGGCGAAAGACGTAACCGCTCGCGTGAAATGCGGGCGGTGGAGACAATCAAGCCGCCTGCCTGTCCCAGCTTGCGAATGGATCGGGCAGGTGCTGCCATGCATCCGGCGTGAATGCATCCGTATCGATCAGGCAGGCATCCAGCAGGGAGCGGATACGGGCTTCATTCATTGGATCGGAACCGATGAAGACAATTTCCTGCCGCCGGTCGCCAAAGACGGGGTCGAGATAAGGCTTCATCATATCCAAAAACTGCTTTTCGCGGGGCCATTGCTCTTTTGGAACGGCCGACCACCAAAGACCCATCTTCCCGGTACGGACCAGGGCGCCCGCCTGGCTGATCTCGCCGACATAACGCGGCCGCGTCGCCAGCCAGAAGAACCCCTTGGCGCGCACCACCCCCGGCCAAGGGCGATCGATGAAGCGCTGGAACAGCACGGGGTCGAAGGGACTCTTGGCGCGGTAAACGAAAGAGCGGATGCCATATTCCTCGGTTTCGGGGATGTGATCCTTAAAACCGTGCAATTCCTTGAACCAGAGAGGGTGTTCTTCCGCCCGTGCAAAATCGAAACGGCCGGTGCCCATAACCTCTTCCAGGGCCACCTTGCCGAAATCTGTCTCGATGAGTTTCGCATCAGGGTTCAGCCCGACGATAATCTTGCGGGCTGCATCGCGCTCTTCCGCCGTTGCAGTACCGATCTTGTTGAGGACGACGACGTCAGCGAACTCTATCTGCTCCACCAGAAGGTCGACGATGGTGCGGTTATCGCCATCACCCGCCGTTTCACCCCGGGCGGCCAGAAAATCCGACGAACCGTAATTTTTGAGAAGATTGGCGGCATCGACCACCGTTACCATGGTGTCGAGACGCGCGATATCAGACAGGCTGCGGCCGTTCTCGTCGCGGAAATCGAAGGTGGCGGCCACGGGAAGCGGCTCGGCGATGCCGGTCGATTCGATCAGGAGGTAATCGAAGCGGCCCTGTTCGGCCAGCGCCCGCACCTCCGTCAGGAGGTCGTCGCGTAGCGTGCAACAGATGCAGCCATTGGTCATTTCAACCAATTGTTCTTCCGTGCGGGAAAGATTGGCACCGCCATCGCGCACCAATGCGGCATCGATATTGATCTCGCTCATGTCGTTGACGATCAACGCCACCCGCAGACCATCGCGATTGGCGAGGATGTGGTTCAGAAGCGTTGTCTTGCCGGCGCCTAAAAAGCCGGACAGTACGGTGACGGGAAGTTTTTTCGACATAGAGACCTCTTGGTGTGAGCAGAGCGTGCGTGGGCCACGGTGTTGGCGTCGAGGAGGAAAGATAACGACGCGGATCGCAGTTCTTTTTCCATACGCAGTAATGTAATAACATAACAAACATCGAGCATGTCAACAGGCAACAGGAGAATTGAAAGCGGCCTGAGTAGCAAAGCTGCGCGAGCGGAGGTCTAAGCGCGTTCCTGGATCGAGACGGTCTCCATGCTTGAAGCCATCCTTGGGCCTGACTTTAGAAGCCACAGCCCAGCATGGCCGTGGTCCATCGGGTCAAAACCGAGGGTGACGACGGGCAAGCCATTTTCCAATAGATAATGTTATTTCATTACATATTCATTTGACGAATGTAATAACATTACGTATCAAGAGCCATCGAATGTCATCCTGCCCGGAGGGATCAATGGCTGATCCGTGCCTTGCCTTCAAAAACCTGACGCTTGGATATGCCGGCCGTGCGGCGGTGCATCATCTGAATGGCGATATTGCCAAAGGCTCGCTCACTGCGGTGGTCGGCGCCAACGGCTCTGGAAAATCGACGCTGATGAAGGGCATTGCCGGCATATTGAAGCCGCTCGGCGGTGAGTGCCGCGTGAGCTCAGATGTTTCCGTCGCTTATCTGCCGCAGCAATCGGAACTCGACCGCTCATTTCCCGCGCAGGTGCGGGACCTGGTGGCGCTCGGCCTTTGGCCGCAACGCGGCCTGCTTGGCCGCCACCGTGGCGAAGACCGGGCGGCGATGGCGCGCGCGATGGAGGCGGTGGGGCTTTCCGGGTTTGAAAGGCGCAGTATCGATTCACTCTCTGGCGGGCAGATGCAGCGCGCGCTGTTTGCCCGCGCCATGTTGCAGGACGCGCAGCTGATCCTGCTCGATGAACCCTTCAACGCCGTTGATGAGAAGACTGTTGCTGACCTTATGGTCATGATCAAGTCATGGGTCGCGGAGGGGCGCACGGTGTTGGCGGTTCTTCATGACTTCCAGCTCGTGCGGCAGCATTTTCCAGAGACCCTGTTCCTTGCCCGAAAGCTCATCGGGCTGGGAACTACGGCGGAGGTGTTGACGGCTGAGAATATCCGGCAGGCGCAGCATTTCCACGAGGCATGGGAGGAAAACGCACCCTGGTGTGAGCCATCCGAGGCGCCTTCACTGCAAACCGCAGGGGCAAGTCCGCGTCAGGCCCCCTCCCATTCCCCTTCTCATCTCCCCGCGAACGCCCATGGCTGATCTCTTCATCGAACCCTTCGTTCAATATGTCTTCATGCAGCGGGCACTCGCCGGTGCCTTGATCCTCGCCATCACCTGCGGGCCGGTCGGAGTATTCCTGATGCTACGGCGCATGAGTCTCACGGGCGATGCCATGTCCCACGCCATCCTGCCCGGTGCGGCCGTCGGTTTTCTGTTTTACGGGCTGGAAATCCTGCCGATGACTGTCGGTGGCCTCGCAGTTGGCCTTTTGGTCGCGCTCGGTGCCGGTGCCGTGTCGCGTTTCACCGTCCAGAAGGAAGATGCGTCGCTTGCCGCGTTCTACCTTATCTCGCTGGCGCTCGGCGTGCTGCTCGTTTCGTGGCGTGGCTCCAGCGTCGATCTCATGCATGTGCTGTTCGGCACGGTGCTGGCGCTGAACAACGAGGCGCTCGGCCTCATCAGCGGCATCTGCGTCGTGACGCTTGTGGTGATGATTACCTTCTGGCGGGCACTGCTGGCGGAATGCCTCGACCCCCTGTTCCTGCGCTCCGTCAGTAACTGGGGCAGCCCGGTGCACTTCCTCTTCCTTGCTATCGTCGTGCTCAATCTGGTTGGCGGTTTTCAGGCGCTGGGAACTTTGCTCTCGGTCGGCCTGATGATGTTGCCCGCCGCCGCCAGCCGCTTCTGGTCCAACCGCGTGGCACCCATGTGCTTCATCTCGATCGGAATCGGCATGGTATCCTGCTTTGCCGGCCTGCTCTTGTCCTATCACGCATCGCTGCCATCCGGCCCGGCGATCATTCTTTCCGCGGGCGTCATCTATGCGCTCTCCATCCTCGTCGGCACGCGCGGCGTGCTCAGCGATCTTCTCGGTTCCAGCCGTCACAGAACGGCCTGAAAACAGCGTTTAAAAAAGGAGAACCCTCATGTTCAAAACCTTCCGTCTGGCAACCTGCGCCAGCCTTCTTTCCCTCTCCCCAGTTCTGATGGCGCAGGCCTCCGCCGCCGAACTCAAGGTCGTGGCCAGTTTTTCGATCATCGCCGATTTTGCGAAAAACGTCGGCGGCGACCGCGTTGAGATTACAACGCTGGTGGGGCCAGATGGCGATGCTCACGTTTATGAACCGCGCCCGGCCGATGCCGTCGCCGTCAGCAAGGCGGATGTGGTGCTGGTCAATGGCCTCGAATTCGAGGGCTTTCTGAAGCGCCTTATCGACACGAGCGGCACCAAGGCTCCGGTGGTTGAATTGACGAAGGGCGTTGAACCCCTCAAGCTTTCCGACGAGCCGGCCGGTCACGCCCATCCGGAAGCAGAAGAAGAAGGCCACGACCACAAAGCCGAAGAGGCTGGCCACAAACACGAGACCGCTGAGGCTCACGATCACAGCCACGAGGGGCACCATCACGGCGAGTACGATCCCCATGCCTGGCAGTCGATCAAGAACGCGGAAATCTACGTGAAGAACATCGCCGGCGCATTTTGCGAAGTCGACAAGGCCGGTTGCGCAACCTACACCGCCAACTCGGATGCCTATATTGCCAAGCTTGCTGCGCTGAACGAGATGGTGAAGACCGAGATTGCAGCCATCCCGCCGGAAAAACGTGTCATCATCACCTCGCATGATGCCTTTGGCTACTTCGAGCACGCTTATGGCCTGAACTTCCTTGCCCCTGAAGGCATATCGACGGAATCAGAAGCCTCGGCCGCCGATGTCGCCAAGCTGGTGGATCAGGTAAAACACGACAAGGCCTCGGCGATCTTCGTCGAGAACATCACCGACAAGCGGCTGATCGACCAGATTGCCAGCGAAACCGGCTTGAAGGTTGGCGGCACGCTCTACTCTGACGCGCTTTCGACCGCCGACGGCCCGGCTTCGACCTATATCGACATGATCAACCACAATATGCAGACGATCACGGCGGCGGTTCTCAGCCAGTAAGTTCAGTTCTTTCGCTGCGATGATGGGGAGGGTGGCTTACGCCGCCCTTCCTGCATTTCTGTGAAGCCTCTTCTGCTTGCCGAGGAACGCGAGACGGCATCGGAACGAAATATTCCCGTCCGATGACCTGTTTGTTTAGCGATCTCCAATTCGGTGCTACACACCCTCATGGCTGACCCGCTTCACATCTTCACCGACGGCTCCTTCAACGATGCCTCCCGTTCCGGAGGGTGGGCTTTCGTCGTTCATGAAGCAGGCAACCAAATCCATTCGGCCTCGGGCAAAGCATCCGGCACATCTAATAATACTTTCGAGGTCCTCGCCGTCCTGAACGCCATGTCGTGGATCGCCGCCGAGGCGCCAACGCGTGCGGTCACGCTCTGGACGGATGCCGTTCATGTCATTGAGGGCTGCAATCGATATCGGGCGATCTGGCGCAACAATGGCTGGAAGCGCATCACGCCCAACCAGCACACACGCCGAAGACCGATCCCTGACAGGGAAATCTGGCAGCAACTAGACACGCTGCTGGAGCGGCATCCCCACGTGGCCGTGGAATGGTGCAAGGGGCATTCGGGCTCTGTCGGCAATGAGCATGCCGACGCATTGGCGCGTCTGGCGGCGCGCGTGAAGACGCCGTAATCGGCGGCTCTCCGTCGCCTTGATGCGGCGCAATTATCTCTTCCCGTAAAGCGTTACCCTTTGACTTTTTCGATGTCGAGGGACGATGCGGTATGATTTTTTGCCGGACTGGCCACCCACCAAGCCGGGTAGCCTAATTGATAATATATAGTTATTTCAGAGGGCTAAGTCATTTTGTTGAGAGGTGTGTGCAACATGATTTGCCCGTTGACATTCCTTTTACCTTTTGGAATGGTAAGATGTCAGACCAATTTAGGGGATGCGTCTTTGGACAGGTCCAGCCGGGAACTCATGCAGCCGATTCCGCCGAGCGACCGCGTGCGCCAGGTGGAGGCCACGCTTTCCGACTATGTGGAGCGGGCAGGGCTGAAGGCGGGAGACCGGCTACCAGCCGAGCGGGAGCTTATGGCGGCGCTGGGTGTGGGGCGGTCCACAATCCGCGAAGTCATCCGCAAATTTCAGGCACTCGGCGTCATCGACAGCCGCAAGGGCAGCGGCAATTACCTCTTGAAGCCGATTTCCGCCGCCACCGTGCATATGCCGATTTCCATCGACGCCGAAAGCCTGCGCGATGCGTTGCTGATGACGCTGGAGGTGCGCCGCGGCATCGAGGTCGAAGCCTCCATGGCCGCTGCGCGCCGTCGCACGCCCGAGGACATCGCCACCATGGAAGCGCGGCTCGATGAGATGGAGCGGGTGCATCTGGCCGAGGGAACCTCTGGCAAGGCGGATCTCGCCTTTCACCTCTCCATCTATGACGCCACGCATAATTCGCTGTTTAAGCAGCTGTTGGAGCAGATGCGCGAGGGTTTTGAACGCTTCTGGTCGAAACCCTTTGACCGGCCGGATTTCGCCAGTCGCTCCTTTCCCTTTCATCGCACCCTGTTCAACGCGATTGCCGCCGGAGACGCAGAAACGGCGCGGGAAGAAACACTGAAAATCCTCGCCGTCGTCGAGGAAGATATCAAGGACATGTCGAAATGAACCATGGCAACGATCTCTTCGATCCCGCCTCCCTGATCGTCGCCCATGACGAAGCCCACGCCTTCGAGGCCGTGGTGCCGCCCATCGTGCAGACGTCGCTGTTCACTTTTTCCAGCTACGACGAAATGGTCTCCACCTATCGCGGCGAGAAGGTGCGGCCGGTCTATACGCGCGGACTGAACCCTACCGTTCGACTGTTCGAAGAGATGCTGGCGAAACTCGAGGGTGCTGAAGACGCACTTGGTTTTGCCAGCGGCATGTCGGCGATCTCATCCACCGTGCTTTCCTTCGTGTCGCCCGGTGACCGGATCGTCGCGGTACGCCACGTTTATCCCGATGCTTTCCGCCTGTTCGGCACCTTCATGCAGCGCATGAATATCGAGGTCGTCTATGTCGATGGTCGCGATGAGGCGGCGGTAGAAAAGGCGATGCCGGGCGCGAAACTCTTCTACATGGAAAGCCCGACAAGCTGGGTGATGGAGGCGCATGATGTCGGTGCCCTCGCCGCCATCGGCAAACGGCATGGTGCGGTCACCGTCATCGATAATTCCTGGGCGAGCCCGGTTTTCCAGCAGCCGATCTCGCTGGGTGTCGATCTCGTTCTGCATTCCGCCTCGAAATATCTTGGCGGCCATAGCGATGTGGTCTCCGGCGTGGTTGCCGGTTCGAAGGCCATGATCGACCGCATTCGGGCAGAGGCCTACCCCTATCTCGGCGGCAAGATGTCGCCTTTCGATGCGTGGCTGCTCATCCGTGGCTTGCGTACCCTGCCGTTGCGCATGAAGGCGCATCAGGCCTCGGCTATGGATATAGCGACGCGCCTTCACGCTCTCGATGTGGTGGAAACCGTTTGCCATCCGGGGCTGGCGAACCGCCTGCCGCCCGGCCTCAACGGCACCTCCGGCCTGTTCTCCTTCATCTTCAAGGAGGGGGTGGATGTGCGCGCTTTTGCCGACCGCCTCAAGCTTTTCAAACTGGGTGTTTCCTGGGGCGGGCATGAAAGCCTGATCGTTCCGGGGGAAGTGGTGCTCGAACAGAAGGCGCAGCCAAACTCCGCCCACACTTTCGGCATCAGCGCACGGTCGGTGCGCCTGCATGTCGGGCTGGAGGGCACGGAGGCTCTCTGGAACGATCTCGAACCCGCGATCAAGGCGGCCACCATCGCTTGACGTGTTTTAACTGACCACAAAAAGGGGAGAACGACATGAAAAAACTGGTAGCAGCAGCAATTTTTACCGCCCTGATGACCGGAACGGCGCTGGCGGATACGACCTTGAAGCTGGTGGAAGTCATCACCAGCCCGGAACGAACCGAAACGCTGAAGGGCATCGTCTCGAAATTCGAGACCGCCAATCCCGGCACCAAGGTCGAAATCATCTCGCTTCCCTGGAGCGAGGCCTTCCAGAAATTCGCGACTATGGTGTCTGCCGGCGATGTTCCTGACGTTATGGAAATGCCCGACACCTGGCTGTCGCTTTACGCCAATAACGGCATGCTCGAAAGCCTTGAGCCCTACCTCGCCAAATGGGAACACACAGCAGGGCTCAGCGAGCGCACGCTTGAACTCGGCCGCGACGTGAAGAACACGGCCTATATGCTGCCCTACGGCTTTTACCTGCGCGCCATGTTCTACAACAAGAAGCTGCTGGAACAGGCTGGTGTGAAGGAGCCGCCGAAGACGCTTGAGGAATTTGCGGACGCCTCCAAGAAGGTCGCAGCCCTTCCGGGCAAGTATGGCTATTGCCTGCGCGGCGGCCCCGGCGGCCTCAACGGCTGGGTGATGTTCGGCGCTTCCATGGCCGGTTCGAACGAGTTCTTCACCAAGGACGGCACCTCCACCTTCGACAGCCCCGGCTGGGTGAAGGGCCTGACCTATGTGATCGATCTCTACAAGAACGGACTGGCGCCGAAGGACAGCGTCAACTGGGGCTTCAACGAGATCGTTGCCGGCTTCTATTCCGGCACCTGCGCTTTCCTCGATCAGGATCCGGATGCGCTGATCGCCATTGCCCAGCGTATGAAGCCGGAAGATTTCGGCGTCATGACCATGCCGAAGGGGCCTGACGGCAAGACTTTCCCGACGATTGGTTTTGCCGGCTGGTCGATGATGGCGAAGTCTGAAAACAAGGACCTTTCCTGGAAGCTGATCGAGACGCTCGAAGGGCCGGAAGGCAATATCGAGTGGAACAAGAAGACCGGCGCGCTGCCGGTGCACAAGTCGGCGGAGAAGGACCCCTTCTATGCCAGCGAGCAGTTCAAGGGCTGGTTTGACGAACTGGCCGACAAGAATGCCGTGCCGACGAAAATGCCGACCTATCTTGAGGAATTCGCCTTCTTCAAGGACTCGCTCGTGATCAAGACCTCGCAGGAAGCGCTGCTCGGCGACATCACGCCCGAAGATCTGGCCAAGCAATGGGCTGATTACATGACCAAGGCGCAGCAGAAGTTCCTCGCCTCGAAATAACGACACGCACCAGCCGCGCGGGCGCAAATGCCTGTGCGGCGGTCTTGCCGGCCTTCGCTGCGACAGGCCTTTTTCCTGCAATTTTTCGGATCGGCAAGCCGAGAGGCTGGAAAACCCGTCCGTTTCGTCGTCCGATCAGGGAGCGATACAATGTCCTATGCCCATGGCGCCGGGCCGGTGGCTGCGCGCAAACCGGCTGGTAAGCCAGCGATGCGGCGGTTTGCCGATTGGGCCGAACCCTGGCTCTATAGCGCGCCCGTGCTTGTGCTGATCGTCGCCGTCATGCTGGTGCCGCTGGTGCTCGGCCTTTCCTATGCTTTCCGTGATGTGCAGCTGCTCAATCCGTTCTCGGGCGGTTTCGTTGGCCTGAAACATCTGGAGACGCTGTCGCAGGATGCGGCCTTTTACCGGGCGTTGAAAAACACGCTGTGGTGGACCGGCGCTTCGGTTTTCCTGCAATTTTTCTTCGGCCTCATTCTGGCGCTTCTGCTCGATAAGCCCTTTGCGGGCAGGGGACTGGCGCAGGCTTTGGTGTTTCTGCCATGGGCCGTTCCGACATTTCTCGCTGGCCTCAACTGGGCATGGCTGTTCAATCCGGTCATTGGCCCGCTGCCGCACTGGATGGTCTCGCTTGGGCTTTTATCCGCCCCCAACAATATCCTTGCCGATCCGCAGCTTGCGATGTGGGGGCCGATTATCGCCAATGTCTGGTGGGGCATTCCCTTCTTCGCCATAACCCTTCTTGCCGCCCTTCAGGCGATCCCGCGCGATCTTTACGAGGCTGCAGAAATTGACGGGGCGAACCCGCTGCAGCGGTTCACCTCCATCACCCTGCCGTTTCTGGCGCCCACCATCGCCATCACCATCCTGCTGCGCACCGTCTGGATCGCCAATTTCGCCGATCTCATCATCGTCATGACCAATGGCGGCCCAGCCGACCGCACGCAGATTGTTGCGAGCTACATCTTCACGCAGGCCTTCAAGCGGCTGGACTTCGGTTACGCCTCGGCGATTGCGCTGGTGCTTCTGGCGTTGTTGCTCGCCTATTCCATGCTGATCGTCCTGCTGCGCCAGCGCCTGATTGAGAAGGACTGACCGATGACATCAAGGATTTTTCTCACCCTTGCCCATCGTCTCGCGATCCTCGCCTATATCGCCTTCGCACTGTTCCCGCTGTTCTGGCTGCTGAAGGTTTCCGTAACGCCGAATGATCTGCTTTACAGCGAAGGGGTGCGAATGTGGCCATCGCGCGCGACATGGGATCATTATCGTTTCGTCATAGAAAACAGTGCTTTCCCGACGTTTTTTAAGAACAGCGTCATCGTCGCGGGCTCCACGGCGATTGCCGTCACGATACTCTCCTCGCTCTCGGGTTACGCTCTGTCACGCTTCCGTTTCAAGGGCAAATATTGGATCGTGGCGCTCATGCTGATCACCCAGATGTTTCCGCTGGTCATGCTGGTCGCGCCGATCTTCAAGATGCTGTCGCCGCTCGGCCTCACCAATAGCCTAACGGGCCTCGTCATCGTTTATACCGCCTTTAACGTTCCCTTCGCCACCTTCCTGATGCAGTCGTTCTTCGACGGCATTCCGAAAGATCTGGAAGAGGCGGCGATGATTGACGGGGCAAGCCGGTTTACGGCCTTCCGCCAGATTATCCTGCCGCTGACGCTGCCAGGCATTGCCGCGACGCTCGGCTTCGTCTTTACCGCCGCGTGGAGCGAGCTTCTGTTTGCGCTGATGCTGATTTCCGGCAATCAGAGCGCCACTTTCCCGGTTGGCCTTCTGACCTTCGTCTCGAAATTCTCCGTCGATTTCGGGCAGATGATGGCGGCGGGCGTCCTAGCGCTCATTCCGGCCTGCCTCTTCTTCCTGCTCATTCAACGTTATCTCGTGCAGGGCCTGACGGCCGGTGCGGTGAAAGGATAATCCCATGGCTTCCATCGAGCTGAAGAATGTCGGCAAAACCTATGGCGATCTCGCCGTGCTGCATGGCGTCGATCTTGATATCAGGGATGGCGAGTTCATCGTCCTTGTCGGCCCCTCAGGCTGCGGAAAATCGACGCTGCTGCGCATGATCGCGGGATTGGAAGAGATAACGTCCGGCGACCTCTCCATCGACGGTGAACGTGTCAATGATCGCCGGCCGAAGGACCGGGATATCGCCATGGTGTTCCAGTCCTATGCGCTCTATCCGCATATGAGCGTTGCCGACAATATGAGCTACAGCCTGCGCCTGCGCCGCAGCCCCAAGGAAACCATCGCCGCGGCGGTTTCGGGCGCTTCTGCCAAGCTAGGACTCGATCCCTATCTCGCACGCCGCCCGAAGGCGCTCTCTGGTGGCCAGCGTCAGCGCGTCGCCATGGGCCGCGCCATCGTGCGCCAGCCGAAGGCTTTCCTGTTCGATGAGCCGCTCTCCAACCTCGATGCCCGGCTGCGTGAACAGATGCGTGCCGAAATCAAGCGCATGCATGCCGACCTTGGCGCGACCTCGGTTTACGTCACCCATGACCAGATCGAGGCGATGACGCTCGCCTCACGCATCGTCGCCATGAATGCCGGCCATGTGCAGCAGATCGGCGCGCCGCTCGATCTCTATGATCGTCCTGCCAATCTGTTCGTTGCCGGCTTTATCGGCTCGCCCGGGATGAATTTTCTCGAAGGGCGGCTCGGGCAGGAGAGTGGCGACAGTTTCGTCGTGCTGGGTGACGGCACGCGCCTTGCGCTTGGCCGGGAAGTGGACCTCGCCGATGGCGAGCCGGTCACGCTCGGCATCCGCCCGGAACACGTCACTGTTGCGCCAGCCGACGGGGGTATCGAGGCGACCGTCGATCTCGTCGAGCCGACCGGTCTCGGTGTCATCCTGCATCTGACCGTGCATGGATTGCCCTTCAAGCTGTTTTCGTCGGATCGGGCGCTATTGCAGCCGGGCAAATCCCTCCGGGTCGGGTTCCCGCAGGCGCGGCTGCATGTTTTTGACAGACATGGCGTCAGGATTGGCGCCGATAGCCCCTGAAGGCATCCAGCTTCCTTTCTGATAGGAAAGTATAGTTTACATCGTATCATGTTTAGGGTTCGAGCAGCCTATGCAGCCGCCCTTTCGTGACAAGAAAGAGCGATGTAATCTGACCATGAGTCTTTCATGGGGGCAGCATCTTGGCAAAGTCTATCAGAACGATGGAGGAGTTTTCGGAGTTCGTCGGGCTCTCGCGCCCCACGGTGTCAAAATACTTCAACGACCCATCGTCGGTGCGTAGGAAAACACGGGAGACGATCGAGGAAGCGCTGAGGAAATCTGGCTTCCGGCCAAATATTTTTGCCGTCAATCTCAACCGCCGTCGCAGCAATATTATCGGTATCGTCATTCCGAACTATGCCGATCCTTTTTACATGGCGCTGACGAACCGTATCGAATCGATCGCCAACGAGGCCGGTTTTCTCGCCTTCGTGCTGTCTTCGGACGGAAAACCGGAAATCGAAGACCGGGCCATCCGCACTTTCAAGTCCATGAATGTGGCGGGCGCTATCATCGCGCCGCTCGGCGTCACATCGCACTGCTCGACGCTCGAACAGCTCGCCGCCACGATACCCATCGTTTATGTCGATTCGCCGCTGGACGAGAGGTCGGCCTTCGTCGGGACGGATAACCGGCAGAGCGTTGACCTGATCGTTGATTACCTCTGTCGCTCGGGTGAGCCGCCAAGCTATTTCGATATGCCGCAGGTCAACACCAACTCCGTGACCCGGCGCATAGCCTACGAGGAGGCAATGCAGCGCCTTGGTCGCGAACCCCTATGCCTCGATGTCGCCAAGCAGGCGCGATGGGATTTCGAGCGGTTCGCATTCGATGAGGCGAGCCGGCTTTTTGAGAACATGGGCCAGTTGCCCTCCCGCACTATCCTGTGTGCGAACGACCGGATCGCCTTTGGCGTCATCGCCGCGGCCGCGCAGAAGGGCCTGAAGGTTGGTCATGGCGCTGGCTATGATCTTCGGGTGGCAGGGCATGACGACCATCCGCTATCACGTTACGCCAACCCGCCGATCACGACGGTGGCACAGAATTACAACGAGATCGGCCGACTGGCGATCGAGCTTCTCTTTCAGAAGCTGGATGAGGAGGAGGGTCAGGTGACCCGCATCCGCGATCGAATTCTCCTCAACGCCGATCTTATGTTACGAAAATCGGCTTGATGCGGGACGGCGGTCAGGTTTGAAGTGACCGCCGCTTTTGTCCAGCCCTATCGATGGCTCGGCAGTTTCGGCAGGAATACCGTGAGGAGGCCAAGCAGCGGCATGTAGGAGCAGATGCGGTAGACGAACTCGATGCCTTCCTTATCCGCATAGACACCCAGAACCGCAGCCCCGATGCCGCCGAAACCGAAGGCGAAACCGAAGAACATGCCGGCGATCAGGCCTACGCGGCCCGGTACCAGTTCCTGCGCAAAGACGACGATGGCCGAAAACGCGGAAGAAAACACGAAGCCGATGACGACGACGAGAATGGCCGTCCAGAACAGGTTCGCATAGGGCAGCAGCAGCGCGAAGGGAATGACGCCGAGGATCGAGAACCAGATGACGACTCGCGAGCCGAAGCGGTCACCGATCGGGCCGCCGAAGAACACGCCCAGTGCCGAGGCGCCGAGGAAGAGGAACAGCAGAACCTGCGCATCCTGTACGCCCAGGCCGAACTTGTCGATGGTATAGAAGGTGAAGTAGCTCGACAGGCTGGCGAGATAGGCGTTCTTCGTCGCAGTCAGCACCACCAGCACCAACAAAGTCATCATGACTGTGCCGCGTGCGAGCGGCAAGGTGCGGCTGGCGGCGGGCCTGCCGACCGTCGCGCGGCGGTGACGGGTGTACCAGACGCCGACCCACGACAGAACACCGAAGCCGAGCAGCGCGATCAGTGAGAACCAGCTGAGGCTCGTCTGGCCAAACGGGATGACGATGAAAGCGGCGAGCAGCGGGCCGATGGCCGTGCCCGTGTTCCCGCCAACCTGGAAAAACGACTGCGCAAGGCCGTGACGCCCGCCGGACGCCAGACGGGCTACGCGAGAGGCTTCCGGATGGAAGATCGCCGAACCGACGCCAATCAGGCATGCACCGAGAACAAGAACCACGAAGCTGTGAGCGAAGGCAAGGGTAATGAGCCCAGCACAGGTGGAGAGCATGGCGACGGGCAGGGAGAAGGGCATCGGCCAGCGGTCGGTCACCATGCCAACGACCGGCTGGAGCAGCGACGCGGTCACCTGAAAGGCGAACGTGAGCAGGCCGATCTGCATGAAGTCGAGCGCGTAGTTCGCCTTCAACAGCGGATAGAGCGACGTCAGCAGTGATTGCATGATGTCGTTCAGCATATGGCAGAAGCTCGCGGCTGCGATGATTGAAAACGCCGTGCGTTGCGGGTTGAACCCGGTGCTGGTGACGGTGGCCATGGTAAGTCCTCTTCAGATCCCCGCTGATGGCGCGGAAAACATGTCTTTATTTGCTCCTGCTTTTATTCATATTGTGTCTGGCCTGCATTTGTGTTCTGGACGATTTTCTTTGTGAGTGGGCCAAATGGCAAAAATCAAATCGCGTCAGGCGATGCTGGCGCTCGAAGAGCATGAGCGTAGCCTGAAACTGATCGACGGCACCAACGAGCCGGTGCTGGCGCTTCATCGCATCTATCCGACGGGGCATCGCACACCACCCCATAACCATAGCCGTGTGCAGATATGGTGCGCGCGCCGGGGTGTGGTGCTGGTCAGCACCGCGGATGGACGCTGGATGATACCGCCAGGTCATGGTCTCCTCATTCCTGCGGGTCTGCAACACGAGGCCGAAGTCATATCCAATGTGGAGATGCACTCCATCTATGTGCATCCTGATCTCTTCCAGGCTACGTCTCCAAGGGTCGTGGAAATAACCGATCTGGCCTCGAGCCTTATTTCCGAATTGCTGGCGGAAGAGCATCAGCCCTCGGCGTTTCACAGGCAGGGGCTGGTGCGTGCTCTTTTGCTGGATGAAGTGAATCGGCTGCCGGAACGTCCGCTGGGTCTGCCCTTTCCGGACAACCAGCGGCTGGCGGCGCTTTGTCGGGAGTTCCTCAACAGGCCCGTGGCGCGGGTGGAGATCGACGATTGGGCGGCGGCCATGGGCATCAGCCGACGCTCCTTCACGCGTCTGTTTCGCAAGGAGTTGGGCGTCAGCTTCGTCACCTGGCGCCAGCAGGCGTGTATCTTCGCCTCGCTGCCGAGGCTTGCGGCGGGAGAGGCGGTGACCAATGTGGCGCTGGATGCCGGTTATGAAAACATTCCGGCTTTCACCACCATGTTCCGGCGCATGCTGGGCAGTTCGCCACGCGCCTATCGGCAGGCCGCGAGGCAGCGCAATGGTGCGACTTCCCTCCAAGAGGATGCCGTCGATTAAGCCGCCACCGACCGCGTGTCGCGGCGGAAATCGGAGGGAGACATGCCTGATATCTGGCGAAATGCCTTATTGAACGCGCTGACCGAACCGAAGCCGCTTTCCATCGCGATCTGCAGGATGTTGTCCTTGCCGGTCATCAGCATCGCCTGCGCGCGGGAAAGTCTGAGCAGCGTCAGATATTTGATAAGCGTCATGCCGGTGGATTTGCGGAAAAGGTTCATTGCATATTTCGGATGAAGCGAGGCGGCGCGGGCAATATCGGTCGCGTCGATGTCCTCGAGAAAGTTGGCGGCAATGAAGTCGCACATGCGCACGACGCTGATGGAGGGCGCCGTGCCATCATCCTCTCTGCTTTTTCCAGAAGAGGCGGAGGAAATAACGGAATAGGGTTCAAGGAACATGCGCTCCACCCTGAGCAGCAATTCCTCCACGGCATGCTGTGCTTTCGCGGGGTTACCTGATGTTGCATAGCGGAACCAGCGGCCGAAATTTTCCGGATCGGCCCCGTCGGTTTCGGCGCTGACCATCGTCGCGCCGCCCATCAACTGGCTGGAAACGGCGGTCGGCAGGCGCATCCGGAAGAAGTGCACAAGCGGCAGATGCGCGCCAGCGTAAAAGGAATCGTCCGAGGAGCGGTCCATCTGGTGCGGCTGGCCGCCCCAGAAGATGCACATCTGCCCGGCGTCAAGCGACAGGTCGTGATCGCCCATGCGGTAATGCACCGATCCTGACATGATATAATTCACCTCCACTTGCGCATGCCAGTGCGGCCGGAGCATGATGGGTGGATGATTATGGAAGAGTTGAAGCGTGGTCGGCATGCCTTCGATGCTGCTGGCGCCCGGCTGGTAGAAGGCTCTTTCGGCAATCTTACTTTTCGCCAAATCGATGTTCCCGTTTTACGAGACAGATTTCCTGCCCTCGCTAATGTGCCTATGTTCGCTGAAGAACAGCAATTGAAAAAGGGAGGTTTTCAATGTGCTTTAAATTTCTTGGCGCGTCTACGGCCCTGCTGCTTCTTGCAGCACCCGCTTTCGCGCAAACCGAGACCGTCACCATCTGGAGTTGGAATGTCGCGGCTTCCGCGTTGAAATCCACGGTGGAAGGCTTCAACAAGCAGAATCCTGATATCAAGATCGTTGTTGAAGACCTTGGAAACAATCAGGTTTTTGACAAGACGCTGGCGGCATGCGCAGCCGGCGGAGATGGTCTTCCGGATATCGTCACGATCGAGAATTTCGAAGCGGAACTGTTCTGGAGCCGCTTTCCCGATTGTTTCGCCAATCTGACCGAGCTTGGCTATACGCCTGAGAAACAGGCGCTTTTCCCTGACTTTAAGCGCACCGAACTTGAGGTTGACGGTGTCGCCTATGCCGTTCCGTGGGATTCCGGTCCGGTGGCGGTCTTTTATCGCCGGGACTTCTATAAGAAGGCAGGCGTCGATCCGGCCACCATCAAGAGCTGGGATGATTTCATCGCTGCCGGCAAGAAGGTCATGGCCGCAAATCCCGGCACCGTCATGGCACAGGCCGATTTCAACGGCGATAGCGAATGGTTCCGTATGATCGCCAATGAGCAGGGATGCGGTTACTTTTCGACCGATGGCCAGAACATCACCATCAACCAGCCCGCCTGTGTTGCGACCCTTGAAAAGGTCAAGGAGATGAAAGACGCTGGCATTATCACGGCGGCAATTTGGGATGAGAAGATCCAGGCCAACACGGCCGGCAAGGCCGCGAGCCAGATGTATGGCGCCTGGTATGAGGGTACGATCCGCTCCGGCTCTCCCGATCTCTCCGGCAAATGGGGTGTCTATCTGATGCCAAGCCTGACGCCTGATGGTCCGCACGCGGCCAATCTCGGCGGCTCGTCGCTGGCGATCAGCTCCACATCCGAACACAAGGAAGCCGCGTGGAAATATATCGACTATGCACTGACCACCAATGAAGGTCAGGTGACGATGCTGAAATCCTTCGGCCTCGTTCCCTCGCTGCTTTCCGCCATCGATGATCCCTTCGTCAAGGAAAAGCAGGCCTATTGGGGCGGGCAGGCGGTGTGGACCGATATTCTCGCCACCCTGCCGAAGATCGTGCCGAGCCGCGGCACGGCATTCCAGTCAGATGCGGATGCGATCTACAAGGCGACGCAGACGAAATATTTCGCGGGCGGCTACCCCGATGCGAAAGCAGCGCTTGACGATGCGGCCAAGCAGATCGAAACGGCAACGGGGCTCCCTGTCGCGCAGTAAACCTTCGCTGGTTTAGGAACCGGGCGGGTGCCACAAGTTTCCTCTCCCCGAGGGGGAGAAGTCCGCGGCAGCGGGATGAGGGGGCGAGGTTAGAGATATACCAAGAGCCAGCCCCCTCATCCGACCCTTCGGGCCACCTTCTCCCGCGCGGGGAGAAGAAAATAGGCCGCACCGTTTTGCAAAGGCATTCCCCGCAAAGGGGCGCGCTCTTTCTGAAGCTTTTCCATCTATCCGGACACCGTCCGGCACATGGAGGTCGTCATGCCGTCCAGGAACAGGATCGCTTATGCGTTTCTTGCGCCCTATCTCCTGATCTTTGCCACCTTCTGGCTCTGGCCGATCATCAGCTCATTCATGCTGTCGTTCCAGAATACGCGCATCAACCCATGGCGGTTCGCGCCTTCCATGAACTGGGGGCGGCTGGTTTCCGATCCGGCCTTCTATAATGCGCTTTATAATACGCTGATCATTCTGGTCATTCAGGTGCCCGTGATGATCGCGCTTGCCACCGTCATGGCGGTGCTCCTGAATTCGCCGCTGCTGAAAGCACGCCCGCTTTATCGTTTTGCCTTCTTTGCACCTGTCGTTGTCGGCGAGGTGGCCTATGCGGCGGTGTTCCGGCTGATGTTCAGCTCCGATTTCGGCATCATCAACAAGCTCATCACGTCGGTTGGCCTTTCGCCCATCTCGTGGTTCGACAATGCCAATGCGGCGATGGCGCTCGTCATCATCGCGGTGACCTGGCGCTGGGCCGGGTATAACGCCATCATCATTCTGGCCGGACTGCAATCGGTCCCCGGCGATGTCTACGAGGCGGCGACGCTGGACAAGGTGAGCAAGCGCCAGCAGTTCTTTTACATCACCCTGCCGTTGCTTAAACCTATCATCCTGTTCTGCGTTGTCCTGTCGGTCATCGGCACCATGCAGCTGTTTGCGGAACCCTTCCTCATTACCAACAGGGGCGGGCCGGGCGGCGGCACGGAAACGCTGGGGCTGTTCCTGTATCGACAGGGCTTCACCTCGCTCAATTTCGGTTACGCCTCCGCCATTGCCTACACCATGGCGGCGCTCGCCATCGCCATTTCACTGCTCAATCTCTGGGTCGGGAGGGAGCCGAAATGAGATCGAAATCGAGATCGCTTTTCTGGCAGAAGATTGCGCTGCATGCGGCGCTGACACCGCTTGCCATCATCTGGCTGTTTCCGCTGTGGATGATGTTCGTGTTTTCGACCATGCCGGATTACGGCATTTTCAGCCCCGATATCGTTCTGGTGCCTTCCACCAATTTCGTCGAGAACTTCAACAACCTGCAGGCCGATACGAATTTCCTCCGGGCCATGTTCATCTCGATCACCGTCGCCGTCATCTATACGGTGCTCTCGGTGATGCTGACGTCAATGGCGGGCTGGGCGCTGGCGCGGTATCGTTTCACCGGACGCCGGGTGGTGATCGCCATCATTCTTGGCACCATCACCCTGCCTTTTGCCGTCGTGGTCATCCCGCAATTCATCATGGTGGCGCGGGAGTTCAAGCTCGCCAACACCTGGGTGGCCCTGATCGTGCCGCCGCTCTTCAACTCGCTCGGCGTGCTGTTCATGCGGCAATCCTTCTCGATGATGCCGACGGAGCTTTTCGATGCGGCACGCGTGGAAGGGGTCAAGGAATGGCAGATCTTCCTGCGCATCGCCCTGCCATTGGCGCGTCCCACCATGGCGGCGCTCTCCATCATCCTCTTCCTGGCCTCTTGGAACAACTATCTCTGGCCGCTTCTCATCAATTCCCGCCCAGGAATGATGACCGCACCCGTGGCGCTTGGCACCCTCATCGGGCTCACCAAAGTGTCATGGGGCGGCATCATGGCGGGGGCTGTGCTGCTCACCGCACCCATCATCGTCGTCTTTGTGGCTTTGCAGCGTCACTTCATCGCCGGCATCTCTGCCGGAGCAGTCAAGTAAGGGGAGGCCCCATGGCGGAACTTTCGCTCAAAAACGTGGTCAAGCGCTATGGTGCGCTGGAAGTGATCCACGGCGCCAATCTGGAAGTGAAAGACGGCGAATTCGTCGTGTTTGTCGGCCCGTCCGGCTGCGGCAAATCCACGCTTCTGCGCATGATAGCCGGGCTGGAAGATATCTCCGGCGGCGATATCGTGATTGGCGGCAAGACGGTGAGCGACGCCGATCCAGCGGATCGCGGCATCGCCATGGTGTTTCAGTCCTATGCACTTTATCCGCATATGACTGTCGCCGAAAACCTCTCATTCGGGCTCAGGATGAACGGTAATCCCAAGGCCGACACGCAAAAGCGTGTCAGCCGCGCCGCCGAAATCCTGCAGATCAACGAGCTGATGGATCGCCGGCCAAAACAGCTTTCCGGCGGGCAGCGTCAGCGCGTTGCCATCGGCCGCGCCATCGTGCGTGAACCGCAGGTTTTCCTGTTCGACGAGCCGCTGTCCAATCTCGATGCGGAATTGCGGGTGCAGATGCGCGTGGAAATATCTCGGCTGCACAAGCAACTCGGCACGACGATGATCTATGTGACGCATGACCAGACCGAGGCGATGACGCTGGCCGACAAGATCGTTGTGCTGCGGGCGGGCAATATCGAACAGGTCGGCGCGCCGCTCGATCTCTACGATGATCCCGCCAACCGCTTCGTTGCCGGTTTCGTCGGTTCGCCGAAGATGAATTTTCTCGACGCTACCGTCGTCGGCAGCGGGGCCGACAGCGTCACGCTCGCTCTCGACAGCGATCCTGCGGTGCGGCTGACTTTGCCGATAAAGGAAGGTGTCAACGAGGGGGCCAAGGTCTCGCTTGGCATCCGGCCAGAGCATTTTGCCGATGCGGCCGGGGGCGATGCCGATCTCACCGTGCATGTCGATGTCGCCGAACATCTCGGCAATACCAGCTATGTCTATGCCCGAACCGAAGGCGGCGAGCAACTGATCATCGAACGGCCGGAATCGCGCGATGTCGGCAATCGCGACCGGCTGACGGTCGGCCTTTCCGCCCGCCGGGCTTTCCTTTTCGACAGCAAGGGCGACCGCCTGCGCTGAACCCTTTCCCAAGCACCCAAGACTGGATATGAAAGACGAGGATTTTATGACGACCGAACAACCGATCCGCTGGGGCATCATCGGCCCGGGCACCATCGCCAGAACCTTTGCTGACGGTATTGCCCATTCCCGCACCGGCAGGTTAGAGGCCATCGCCACCCGCAATCCGGACAAGCCCGGCCTTGCCCAAGCCTTTGCCGGCGCGCGGATTGTCAAGGGTTACGATGCGTTGCTTGCCGATCCCGATATCGATGCAGTCTATATCGCCACGCCCCATACCGGCCATGCCGAATGGGCGATCAAGGCGATCCGGGCCGGCAAAAACGTGCTGGTGGAAAAACCCATCGCACTCTCGGCCTATGATGCCGACGCCATTTTCCACGAGGCGAAAAAGGCCGGCGTCTTCGCCGGCGAGGCCTATATGTACCGCCTGCATCCGCAGACGGCGAAATTGCTGGAACTGGTGAAAGCCCGTGCCGTCGGCGATATCCGTATCATCCGCTCCAGCTTCGGTTTCAACATGGGCTCATTCAGGGCTGATCACCGACTTTTTGCCAATGAAACCGCGGGCGGCGGCATTCTCGATGTCGGCGGTTATCCGGTTTCGATGGTGCGGATGATTGCAGGTACGGTAGACGGAAAACCCTTTGCAGAACCGGAAAAGGTGGCGGGGGCGGCGCATCTCGGCCAGTCGGGCGTCGATGAATGGGCCTCCGCCGTGCTGAAATTTGCAAACGGCATCGTCGCCGAAGTCTCTTGCTCGATCATGGCGGCGCAGGACAATGTATTGCGCATCATCGGCTCGGAAGGGCGCATCGAGGTCAAGGATTTCTGGTTTGCCGCCGGCCACAAGGGTGGCACCGGACGGATCGATATCGTCAAGGGTGACAAGGTCGAAACCATCGAGTTGCCCGAGGATCGCTGGCTTTATTCCTTCGAAGTCGATGCGGCCGGTGAGGCAATTCGGCAGGGCAGACAAGAATTCGCGGCACCCGGCATGACCTGGGCCGACAGCCTCGGCAATCTGCGTGTCATGGACCAGTGGCGGGTTTCCGTCGGGCTGGAATACAGCGTCGAAAAGGCGACGTCGCGCGTTGCCAACATTGCCGGCGCCAAGGTCACGGCTGGAAATGCGGTTCCCAAGCGCCAGATACCAGGCCTTGCCAAGCCCGCTTCCGTGGTCGCGCTGGGTTTCGAATTCTTCCCCAATTTCGCTTCCGCATCCCTGACGCTCGATGCATTTTACGAGGCAGGCGGCAATCTCTTCGATACGGCCTATGTTTATGGTGGCGGCAAGACCGAGGCGATTTTCGGCGACTGGTACACCAGCCGCAACGTGCCGCGCGAAGAGATCGTGCTGATCGGCAAGGGCGCGCATTCGCCCCTCTGCTATCCCGACATGATCGCCAAGCAGCTCGATCAGTCGCTGGAACGGCTCAAAACGGATTATGTCGATGCCTATTTCATGCACCGCGATAATCTCGATATTCCGGTCGCCGAATTTGTCGACGCCATGGATGCCGAAGTCCGGCGCGGTCGCATTCGCGGCATTTTCGGTGGCTCGAACTGGACGCGTGAGCGGCTGGATGAGGCGGCCGCCTATGCCCAGAAGAACGGTAAGCAGGCTCCCGGCGCGCTCTCCAACAATTTCTCGCTCGCCGAAATGCTCGATCCCATCTGGGCGGGCTGCGTGGCGGCATCTGACGATGAGTGGAGGTCATGGCTGAAATCCCGCCAGATACCGAATTTTGCCTGGTCCAGCCAGGGGCGCGGTTTCTTCACCGACAGGGCAGGGCGGGACAAACACGATGACGAGGAAATCGTCCGCGTCTGGTATTCCGACCGCAATTTCGTCCGCCGCGACCGGGCGATCGAACTGGCGCAGAAACTCGGGCGTCACCCGATCCACATCGCGCTCGCTTATGTCGTCGCCCAGCCTTTCCCGGTCATTCCGCTGATCGGGCCGCGCACGATTGCGGAACTGGAAGACAGTCTTTCGGCGCTGGATATTCCGTTGACGGATGAGCAGGTGAAGTGGCTGGAGGCTTAAAAGACGATGGGGCGGCAGATTTATCCGCCGCCCCTTTGGATAGGGGCAAGGCGTTGCGGATATTTCTTCTCCCCGAGGGGGAGAAGGTGGCCTGAAGGGTCGGATGAGGGGGCTAGCTCTCCGAAGATCTCTACCCTCGCCCCCTCATCACGCTGCCGCGGACTTCTCCCCGGCGGGGAGAAGAAGCAAGTGGGAAGCGCTCGCTCCCACAGACGATTCTCAGGATGGAGATGTCATCTTCCACCTTCTTTCCTCTCCCGGTGACTGCTAAAGCGGAGGTTCACAAAACTGCCGCCAGACAATCACCGGGGTTCCCATGAGAGATATCGACCGAAGCCGTGCGCAGCAGCTAATGCGGGAGGCGGAGATCGATGCGCTGGTGCTGTTCCAGCCAGAAGCTTTCCGATATGCGGTGGGCGCTGACGCCGGTGTTGCGACCATGTGGGGCAGGGCGGGTTCGGCGATTGCGCTCGTTCCGGCCGACGCCGGAGCGGAGATTGCCGCCATCGTCAGCGATCATGCCGCGCCGCTCGTTCGGCGCGCTGCGCCTGATGTCGACCTGCGTTGGCATCGTATCTGGATCGATATGGTCGATCTTTCCGGTGCCGAAACCGTGCGCCAAGTGGATGACGCCTATCGCCGCACCAAGGCGGGCGGGCCGCGCCCGGAGACATTTGACCGCGCCGCCTGTTTCAGCCTTCTCGCGGATTTATTGCGGGAGCGCGGTTTATCATCGGCCCGCATTGGTGCCGACCTTGAATTCATGCCCGCGGCAGATTTCCTGGCGCTGCGTCAGGCATTACCTGGCGTGGACTGGATCGACGGTTCGACGGTGCTGAAACGGCTGAAGGCAGTGAAATCGGAACGGGAAATCACGCTTCTGAGGCAGGCTGCGGCCGCTGCCGAGGCAGGGCTGGTCGCGATGGCGGCAGCCGTCAGTCCAGGAGCGGCGCTCGGCCGGCTTTCAGCCGCCTGGAAGACTGGCGCGCAGGCGCATGCCGCGGCATCAGGTTTTTCGCTCAGCGGACATTGGGATTACATATCGGTCGGACCGGCCCTGTCGCATATGGCGGCTGTGGTAACGCCGGGGGCATTGATCAAGGCCGATGTCGGCACGCTGGTCGACGGTTATTCCTCAGATAGCGCAAGAACCTTCTCATGGGGCCCGGTCTCACCCTTGGCGGGGGATATCTTCAAGGCGCTGGAAGCGGCCTTCGCCTGCGGGCTGGAGGCGCTCCGCCCCGGTAACAGCTTTGGTGCGGTTCACGCTGCGATGCTCGCCTCCATGCGCCGGGACGGCTTCAGTGAATATTATCGCGGCCATTTTGGCCATTCCGTTGGCGGCGGTGTCGGTATCGAGGAATGGCCGTTCTTTTCCCATGACAATGCGGAAACCATTCTTCCGGGAATGGTGGTCGCGCTCGAAGCGCCGTTTTATGGTGAGGGGCTGGGGGCGCTGATGATCGAGGATCAGTTCCTCGTCACATCGTCAGGCGCAGAATGCATGAACAACCTGCCACGCACTCTCAGGGATTTATCCAGAGGCTGAGTACCGGTTCAGAGAAAATCGTCGCGGCGCGGCGTGAAGCAGTCGATCAGCTCGCCCTCTTCCAGACACAGGCATCCGTGTTCGATGTGCCCGGGAACGACGAGGCTGTCGCCCTTCTCTAGATCATAGGCCTCGCCATCGCGGTAAAAGCGAAAGCTGCCGCTGGCGACGTAGGTCGATTGCACATGCGGATGGCTGTGCAGCTTTCCTTCGGCACCGGTCTTGAAGCGGAAGGATACGACCATCAGCTCCGGCGCTTCGGAAAGCACGGTCCGCTCCACGCCGTCGTCGGGCGAAACGGTGGCGAATGTCGGAAGCTTCTGCATGGGTTTTCTCCTCAGGCTTGCAATGTGGTTCAGCGTGGTGCGCGCAACATGGCGCGGTAACGCGTCTGGCTGCTCTTCAGGTGATGGCGCATGGCGCTTCGTGCAGCCTCCTCATCGCCGTCCTGGATGGCGATCAGGATCGCCTCGTGTTCACCGACCAGGCGCTCGAGTTCGGAGGGTGGGAGAACGTTTTCCGTGCCGTTTTCGGCAACGGCCCTGCGCGGAATGAGGGTGGGGCCAAGCACCTGCAGAAATTCGCTGAAGCGGGGATTGTTGGTCGCTTCCGCGACAGCGATGTGGAAGGCAAAATCAGCCTCGGCGGTCGGCATTCCCTTTGCCGCACTTGCGCGAAAGGCATCAAAGGCTTCGATGATCTTTTCTTCCTGCGCGGGAGACCGACGAAGGGCAGCGAGCCCGGCCGCATCGCCTTCCACGGCGGTGCGCAGTTCGAGCATTTCGATAAGGGAAGAAACGCGGGCAAGATCGACATTGTGGAAAGGTCGTCGCTCAGCTGGCGCCGGCTCCAGCACGAAGACCCCGGCACCCTGACGGGGTTCGACGAGACCATCGGATCGCAGCGAAGCGATAGCCTCGCGAACCACCGTGCGGCTGACACCAAACTCCTGCGTCATCTGCGCTTCGGATGGCAGGCGGTCGCCCGTTTTGTACCGGCCTTTGGCGATCTGGCCTCGCAGTTCCTCCGAAACCTTCACCACAAGAGTTCTGCCCTGTGGAGCCGCCTGCTCGGAGGTTGATGCTTTTGTCATCTCTGTTCGCCGTTCTCGAAAATGTCGTTTACGTCTGCCGCTTCTGGATACGTCATTCCCGGCCCGGCACGCAATCCCGCCGCCGTCGCCAGACCGCCGCACATGGTCGTCAACCCTCCTTGAGGATCGGATTGTCGACAAAAACGCCGCCCTGGAAGCGGACCAGCGAATCTGTCGGATCCGGCTTGGGTGTGGTCTCCATAATATGGTGTCGGAAGTTTTCGGCGTTATCCTTCGGTTTCCAGCCGAGGAACCCGAGATGTGAATTGTCCCACCAGTCGGCGTCGTTCGCCGAGGCGCCCCAGATGACCGGGCAACCAAGCACCGGGGCACGAAACACGGCCTCGATCAGGGATACGAAATCATCCTGGGAGAACCAAGTCGATAACATGCGGATATTCTCCGGCTGCGGCGTGCAGGAGCCGATACGGACCAGCGCCGTCTCCTGGCCGAATTTCTCGAAATACATGCGGGCGAGGTTTTCGCCGAAACATTTCGAGACGCCATAAAGCCCGTCTGGGCGGAAGGGAACATCGGGGCCGAGCCGTTCTGTCTGCGGGTAATAACCAATCGTATGGTTCGAGCTGGCAAAGACGACGCGCGGCGCTCCATGGGCGCGTGCGGCCTCGTAAAGGTTATAAAGCCCGATGATGTTTCCCTGAAGAATCTGATCGAACGGACGCTCGACAGAAATGCCGCCGAGATGAACGATACCGTCGCAACCGGCCACCATCGCGTTGACAGCGTTCGCATCCGCGAGATCGCATTGAAGGCATTCTTCGCGCGGTCCTGGCGGATCGAGCGGGGCGATGTCGGCGATGCGCAGAGTTTCGGCCATAGGTGCGAGACGTTTGCGCATCACGCGACCCAGTTGCCCCGCCCCACCCGTGATGAGAAGCCGTTTCATTCCCACTCCCCGTTTCGGCTTGCGCGTCCTTTGCACTTGAAAGAATACGAGCCCTTGACGTTATCATACATATAATTCACAAATCGCGTAACATATAATATGTGCATGACGCAACAATGATGAGGGAGAGGTTGGATGCTGACCGTCGAGACCAGGCAGGCTGTGAATCCGGACTATGCTAAAACGCTGGCTACCGACGGGCTCCGCCGCCATTTCCTTGCGAGCGATATGTTCCGGCCCGGTGAGATCCGGCTCATCTACACCCATTACGACCGCTTCGTCATGGGTGGTGCGGTGCCGGATGGCGCGCCGCTGACGCTGGACAAGGTCGAGGAGACAAAAACGCCGTCTTTCCTCGACCGGCGGGAAATGGGCATTGTCAATATTGGTGACGCTGGCACGGTCAGCGCCGGTGGCGAGACCTATTCGCTCAATCGCGGCGACGTGCTTTATCTCGGTGCGGGCAGCGGTGCGGTGACCTTTAATGGCGCGGGCCGGTTCTACATCACGTCATGCCCGGCCCATCGCAGTCTCCCGGCAAAACTCGTCAGCCTTGCCGAAAGTAAGGAGGTCAAGCTCGGTGCGACCGAGACCTCCAACAAGCGCACCATCAACCAGTTCATCCATCCGCTCGTCATGGAAAGCTGCCAGCTTGTTCTGGGCTATACGACGCTGGAGGAGGGGTCTGTCTGGAACACCATACCCTCACATATCCATGACCGCCGCATGGAGGCCTATCTTTATTTTGGCATGGATGAAACGTCGCGCGTATTGCATTTGATGGGCGAGCCGCAGGAAACCCGGCACCTGTTCATCTCGAATGAAGAAGGCGCGATCTCGCCGCCCTGGTCGATCCATTCCGGTGCAGGGATCGGTTCCTACACCTTTATATGGGCAATGGCGGGTGACAACGTCGACTACACAGATATGGACTTCATCCAGCCGGGGGATCTGAAATGAAAAATCCCTTTTCGCTTGAGGGACGTAAAGCGCTGGTCACGGGCGCGAATACGGGGCTTGGCCAGGCGATTGCGATAGGCCTCGCCGCCGCCGGTGCAGAAGTTGTCTGCGCCGCCCGCCGTGCGCCGGACGAAACCCTTGATATTATCGCAAAAGATGGTGGCAAGGCGAGTTCGCTGCTTCTCGATTTTTCCGATCCGCTGGCGGCGAAGGACAGTTTCAATGACGCCGGTTTCGATATTCTCGTCAACAATGCCGGCATCATCCGCCGCGCCGATTCCGTCGAGTTTTCCGAGCTCGACTGGGACGAGGTGATGGACGTCAATCTCAAGGCGCTGTTCTTCACCACGCAGGCCTTTGCGAAGGAATTGCTGGCAAAAAGGCGCTCCGGCAAGGTGGTCAATATCGCCTCGCTCCTCTCCTTCCAGGGCGGCATCCGCGTGCCGTCCTATACAGCGGCGAAACATGGCGTTGCCGGCCTCACCAAGCTCCTCGCGAATGAATGGGCGGCCAAGGGCATAAACGTCAACGCGATCGCCCCGGGTTACATGGAAACGAACAACACTGAGGCGCTGCGGGCCGATGTTGCTCGCAACAGGGCTATTCTGGAACGCATCCCGGCCGGGCGATGGGGCCGGTCTGACGATATTGCCGGCGCCGCCGTTTTTCTGGCCTCGCCCGCTGCCGATTATGTCCATGGCGCCATTCTCAATGTCGATGGTGGCTGGTTGGCGCGCTGATGCCCGGAAATTCATCTTACAAGTTGTATGATGAATTATTGACAAAGCGAGGCGGAGCGGTTTAGGTGATTTCAATCCAAGATGTCGCAGAGGAATTCCGGCCATGAACCCTGAACAGATCAAGAAAGCGCTGGGCTCCGGCCTCCTGTCCTTCCCGGTCACCCATTTCGATGCGGACGGTCGTTTCGCTGCCGATAGCTACAGGGCGCATGTGGAGTGGCTCGCCGGTTACAAGGCGCCGGTGCTGTTTGCCGCCGGCGGCACAGGCGAGTTCTTTTCGCTGAAGCCGGATGAGATTCCGACCATCGTTTCCGCCGCCAAGGAGGTCGCCGGCGAAACCGCCATCGTTTCCGGTTGCGGTTACGGCACTGAAATTGCGGTCGATATCGCGCGCTCCGTCGAAAAGGTCGGTGCCGATGGCATCCTGCTTCTGCCGCATTACCTCATCGATGCGCCGCAGGAAGGGCTCTACGCGCACATCAAGAAGGTCTGTCAGTCGGTCGGCATCGGCGTGATGGTTTATAACCGTGACAATTCCGTGCTGCAGGCGGATACGCTGGCGCGTCTTTGCGACGAATGCCCGAACCTCGTCGGCTTCAAGGATGGCACCGGCGATATCGGCCTCGTGCGCCAGATCACCGCCAAGATGGGCGACCGCCTGATGTATCTTGGTGGCATGCCGACCGCGGAACTGTTCGCCGAAGCCTATCTCGGCGCCGGTTTCACCACCTATTCCTCGGCCGTCTTCAACTTCGTTCCCGGCCTTGCCAACGAGTTCTACGCGGCGCTGCGCGCCGGAGAGCGCGCTACCTGCGAGCGCATTCTTGTCGATTTCTTCTATCCGTTCATGGCGATCCGCAACCGCGCCAAGGGTTATGCTGTCTCCGCCATCAAGGCCGGTGTTCGCCTGCAAGGCTTTGATGCCGGTCCGGTGCGTGCGCCGCTAAAGGATCTGACCAACGAGGAAATCCGCATGCTCGAAGCCCTGATTGGCACGCACAAGCGGAAAACCTGAGGAAGACTTAACGGGAGGGGAGCGATGAAGATCACGGCGGTGCGCACGCATCTGCTCGAACATCGTCTGGACACGCCGTTCGAAAGCGCCTCCATGCGCTTTGATCGTCGCGCCCATGTTCTGGTGGAGATCGAATGCGACGACGGAACGGTCGGCTGGGGCGAATGCCTCGGTCCGGCGCGGCCGAACGCTGCCGTGGTTCAGGCCTATTCCGGCTGGCTGATCGGCCAGGACCCTCGGCAGACCGAAAAAATCTGGGCCGTGCTTTATAATGCCCTGCGCGATCAGGGGCAGCGCGGCCTCAGCCTCACCGCCTTGTCCGGTATCGATATCGCGCTCTGGGATATCAAGGGCAAGCACTACGGTGCTTCAATCTCAATGCTGCTCGGCGGGCGCTGGCGCGAGAGCGTGCGCGCCTATGCCACCGGCAGCTTCAAGCGTGATGGTGTCGACCGCGTTTCAGACAATGCGTCCGAAATGGCGGCGCGCCGCGCGGAAGGTTTCCACGCTTGCAAGATCAAGATCGGTTTCGGCATCGAGGAAGATATCAGGGTCATCGCCGCGGTGCGCGAGGCGATCGGGCCGGATATGCGGCTGATGATCGACGCCAATCACGGTTACACCGTCTCCGAAGCGATCACTCTTGGCAACCGTGCGGCAGACTATGGTATCGACTGGTTCGAGGAGCCGGTGGTCCCGGAACAACTCGACGCCTATCAGCGCGTGCGGGCCGGTCAGCCGATCCCGGTTGCGGGCGGCGAGACGTGGCACGGGCGTTATGGCATGTGGCAGGCGCTTTCCGCCGGCGCCGTAGATATTCTTCAGCCTGATCTGTGCGGCTGTGGCGGTTTTTCAGAAACGCAGAAGATTGCCACGCTTGCTACGCTGCACGGCGTGCGTATCGTGCCGCATGTCTGGGGTACCGGCGTGCAGATCGCCGCCGCGCTGCAATTCATGGCGGTGATGACGCCGGACCCGGTGCGGGTCAATCCGATCGAGCCGATCATGGAATTTGATCGCACCCATAATCCGTTCCGCCAGGCTGTCCTGCGTGCGTCTCTCGAGGCGGTAAACGGCATCGTCGCCATTCCCGATGGTCCCGGTCTCGGCATCGAGATCAACCGCGATGCATTGACAGAATTCAGGATGCCAGACCCATGAGCGAACTTGTCAGAAAACTGAGCGGCACTGCGCCGAACCCCACTTTCCCGAAAGGGGCGGTCGATACGCAGATGCACATGTACCTCCCCGGTTACCCCGCCTTACCGGGTGGTCCGGGGTTGCCGCCGGGCGCCCTGCCGGGGCCGGAGAATTATCGTCGCCTCATGCAATGGCTCGGCATAGATCGGGTCATCGTCACGCAGGGCAACGCCCATCAGCGCGACAATGGCAACACGCTCGCCTGCGTCGCAGAAATGGGCGACGCAGCCCGCGCCGTGGTCATCATCGATGCGAGCACGACCGAAAAGGAGATGGAAAAACTTACCGCTGCGGGTGCGGTCGGCGCGCGTATCATGGATCTGCCGGGTGGCGCGGTGAACCTTTCCGAGCTCGAGGCGGTGGACCAGCGGGCGCATGCGGCCGACTGGATGGTGGCGGTACAGTTCGACGGAAACGGTCTTCTCGACCATCTGCCGCGCCTTCAGAAAATCCGCTCCCGGTGGGTGTTCGATCATCACGGCAAGTTCTTCAAGGGCATCAAAACCGATGGGCCCGAAATGGCGGCGCTTCTCAAACTCATCGACCGCGGCAATCTATGGTTCAAATTTGCCGGCGTCTACGAAAGTTCGCGGGAGAGTTGGCCCTATGCGGATGTTGCCGCCTTTTCCCGGGTGATTGCGGCCCACGCGCCGGAGCGCATCGTCTGGGGCACCAACTGGCCGCACAATTCGGTGCGCGAGACGGCGGCCTATCCCGATGATGCCCGGCTGGCGGAACTGACGCTCGGCTGGTTGCCGGATGAGGCGGCGCGCCGTCGGGCGCTGGTCGAGAACCCGGAAGCGCTGTTCAAGCTGTCGCCCGTCAAGGCGACTTAGTTTCGTTGGGGATGGTTGGGGAAGGGCCCATCATCTCTTCAAGCGAAAGGTCTTTGCATGCCGGCCCGGAGGGGCGTCACAAATCGGTCCGCTAGGCCTTGGAGGGGCCGGGCCGTATCAACAACGGAGGAGGAAAGCATGAAAAAGATTGCAAGCATGATGTGCGTCGCGATGGGGCTCGCGCTGTCAGGCGTTCCCGCCGCGGCGCAGGAAATCACTCTGCGGTCGGCCGACATTCATCCGGATGGTTATCCGACGGTCGAGGCTGTGAAATATATGGGCGAGTTGCTGGCCGAACGCAGCAATGGCCGCATCAAGATACAGGTGATGAACAATTCCGTGCTCGGCGGCGAGAAGGACACTATCGAGCAGACCCGCTTTGGCGTCATCGACATGAACCGAGTCAACGCCGCGCCCTTCAATAATCTGGTGAAGGAAACCACGGTTCTCGGCCTGCCTTTCCTGTTCCGCTCGACGGAGCATATGCACAATACGGTCGACGGCCCGATCGGTGACGAGGTTCTGGCGGCCTTCGAACCGCACGGCCTTATCGGCCTTGCCTTTTACGATTCCGGTGCGCGTTCCTTCTACACCACCAAAAAGCCCATCGAGAAACTGGCCGATTTGAAGGGCCTTAAAATCCGCGTGCAGCAGTCTGATCTGTGGATTTCAATGATGCAGGCCTTTGGCGCGAACCCGACGCCGATGCCGATGGGCGAGGTCTATTCGTCCCTTGAAACCGGTGTCGTCGATGGCGCGGAAAACAACTGGCCATCCTACGAATCCGCGCGCCATTATGAGGTGGCGAAAAACTATTCTCTGACCGAACATTCGCTGAACCCGGAAATCCTCGTCATTTCGAAGATCTCCTATGACAAGCTTTCGCCTGAGGACCAGAAGCTGCTGCGTCAGGCAGCGAAGGATTCCGTTGGCAAGATGCGCGAACTCTGGAGCGCCCGCGAAAAGGCGTCGGAAGAGAAGGTGCGCGCCGGTGGCGCCAATGTCATCAAGGTCAACAAGGAGGAATTCGCGGCCGCGATGGGTCCGGTCTACGACAAGTTCGTGACCGATCCGAAGATGAAAGACCTTCTGGAACGGGTGAAAGCGGTCAAGTAACGCGCGGAAAACCGGCCTTGGAGACAGGGCCGGTTTTCTTTTGCCACCGTTGATGCGGGAGGAACAGACAATGCGAAATTTCATGCGGGCAATCCGCCCCCTTCTCGGCGCGCTCAGCCACGCGTCGCTCTATATTGCCGGTATCGGCATGATCGCCATGACGCTGATCGTCGGCTGGCAGGTTTTCGCGCGATATATTCTCAATGATTCACCCAGCTGGTCGGAGCCGCTGTCGCTGCATCTGATGTCATGGTTCATCATGCTGGGGGCAGCCGTTGGCGTGCGCGAAAGCGTGCATCTGGGGCTCGATATCCTGCGCTACATGATGCCGCCCCGGGTTCAGAAAGGCATGGACATGACCAGTCTTGCGCTTATCTTCTTTTTCGGCGCCGGCATGGCCTGGTACGGCACGTCGCTTTCAATGGGCACGTGGTCAGCGACCATTCCGGTTCTCGGCTGGCCGGGCGGAACGGACTTCTTTCCGTTGATCGGTGGGGGTTTCCTCATCGCGCTTTTCGCCGCCGAACGTTTCGTCGACCTTGCCATCGGCGAGGACATCGCAGCTGACGTCGTTGTGCAGGAGGCCGCGTAATGGCTTACACCATTCTCTTCGGCGTCTTCACGCTGCTGATGCTGATCGGCACGCCGATTGCGTTCTGCCTCGGCATCGCCTCCTTCGCCACCGTTCTTTATCTCGGCCTGCCGCCAATCGTCGTCTTCCAGCAGATGAATTCGGGCATGAACGTTTTTGCGATGATGGCGATCCCGTTCTTCATCTTCGCAGGCGACCTGATGGTGCGTGGCGGTATTGCCCATCGCCTCATCCGCTTCGCCGCCGGCCTCGTCGGGCACCTGCGCGGCGGTCTGGGACAGGTAAACATTGTCGCTTCGACGCTGTTCGGCGGCATCTCCGGCTCGGCCGTCGCCGATGCCTCGGCTGTGGGTGGGCTGATGATCCCGCAAATGGCCAAGCGCGGTTATGACAGGGATTACGCCGTCAACGTCACCGTCAACGCGGCTATCATCGCGCTGATGATCCCGCCGTCGCATAACATGATCCTTTATTCGATCGCGGCCGGCGGCAACGTCTCGGTGGCCGATCTTTTCACCGCCGGCATCATTCCGGGCTTCCTGCTTGCTGCGGCGCTGATGGTGACGGCCTATATCGTTGCGCGGCGCAAGGGTTATCCGTCCGAGCCATTCCCGGGTTTTTCCAGGCTGATGTATTACCTGCTGGCCTCATTTCCGGGCATCCTCCTGATCGGCATTATCTTCGGCGGCGTCCGTTCAGGCGTTTTCACGGCGACCGAAAGTTCCTGCATTGCGGTGCTCTATGCCTTTCTCGTCGCCATGCTGGTCTACCGCGAGCTCAACTGGGAAGGTTTCGTGGACGCGGTGATGGGAGCGGTCCGTACCACGGCTATGGTTCTGCTCGTCATCGGGACAGCCGCATCGTTTGGTTGGCTGATGGCCTTTCTGCAGGTGCAGACGCTGATGATTGCCGCGATCAGCGCGATTTCGGACAATCCGATCATCGTGCTGCTGGTCATCAATGTCATCCTGCTGTTGCTCGGCACCTTCATGGACATGGCGCCGATGGTCATCATCTCCACGCCGGTGCTTCTGCCCGTCGTGAAGGCCTTCGGCATAGACCCCGTCCATTTCGGCGTGGTCATGATCCTGAACGCTGGTATCGGTCTCAACACACCGCCGGTCGGAACCGTGCTCTTCGTCGGCTGCGCGGTCGGCGGCATATCGATACGGGAGGCGATGCGCACGATCTGGCCGTTCTTCGGCGCGAGTATCGCCGTGCTGCTGGCCGTGACCTATATTCCGTCGCTCTCCCTTTGGCTGCCTTCGCTTTTCCGCTGAAGCGGGATTGGCGGGTAAAAATCAATGGGCGCCGGATGTCGCGATCAACCGGCGCTTTTACAGTTGCGGCGAGGCGATTAATGAATCCCATCGACTATTTTGACCAATTTTCGAGCCGATATGGCCACTACAAGGGCGGCAGCTGGTGTTACGAGGACGGGTGTGTCTATCGTGGTTTGCAGCAGCTTTATGACGCGAGCGGAGATCGTCGCTGGAATGAGCATCTTCATCGCCTTGCCGATCAACAGATAGCGCCTGATGGAACGCTCGCTGGTTACGATCCGCAGGAATATAATATCGATCACATTTTAGCCGGGCGTGTTCTCTTTCCACTCTCGGCGGAAACGAACGATCCGCGTTACCTCAAGGCTGCGGAGCATCTCGCCGGGCAACTCAGCACGCACCCCCGAACGGCAGCGGGGAACTATTGGCACAAGAAGCGCTACCCGCACCAGGTCTGGCTGGACGGCCTCTACATGGGTCTTCCCTTCCAGATCGAATATGGCCTTGCCAAAGGTCGCGAGGATTTGATCGGCGATGCCTTACGCCAGTTTTCGACCGCACTCGCCGTCACGAAAGACGGCGGCGACCTTTATGTTCATGGTTACGATGAAAGCCGCAGCCAGCTTTGGGCCAACAACGAAAGCGGCAAATCACCCGCCGTTTGGGCGCGCGCGGTCGGGTGGCTCGCCATGGCGCTGGTGGACGCGCTGACACTTCTTCCGGAAGACAACGCAACGCGAACGCTTCGGGATGCGGCACGGCACCTTCTGGCGGGCATCGTGGCGCGACAGACCAACAACGGCCTCTGGATGCAGGTTCTGGACGAACCGCACCTCGCGGGCAACTATGAGGAGACGTCGGCGTCTGCCATGTTCGCTTATGCATTGTTGCGCGCGGTGCGACTGAAGCTCGTGCAGGGGAGAGCGGCGAACGACGCCCTTTCAGCGGGTCGTCGCGCCCTTCAGGCGATCTTGCAGACGCGCCTCAAAACTGATGAGCAAGGTGTGGTGCGGCTGATCGGTATCGTGCATGTCGCCGGGCTTGGCGGCTTCGAGGGGAATTATCGCGATGGGACGCCGGAATATTATCTCACGGAGCCTGTTGTCTCCGACGATGCCAAGGGTGTAGGGCCGTTAATGATGGCCTATGCGGAGAGCCTGCGTCTTGCCGGGGTGAATGCCGGCCAAGGGGCCCCGCCGATGGGATGAAACGCCAGGTTCAGGCTTTGTTTTTTTCAATGAAACGAATGGCGTCGCCGACAGTCAGGATGGTGTTGGCGGCGGAATCAGGGATTTCGACCCCGAATTCCTCTTCAATTTCCATCACGATCTGGACGGTCTCGAGGGAATCTGCACCAAGATCGTCTGCGAAGTTGGCGTCATCGACGACTGCGGCGGGGTCCGCACCAAGCTGGTGGACGATGATGTCTCTGATACGTTCTGCAACGGTGGACATGGTAATACTCCGCAAGACTTGTCTGCCGGGCACCCCGACCCAGGTAAAATCGCCTTAAATTTCCAAGACAAAACCAAAACAGATTTCGCTGGGACAGGCAGCAGAGTCACCCGGTCGAAAGATGATGACATCGGGGCGTATCATGCCTTTCGCAACAGCGAAAGGGCAGGGGGTCCGACATCATAGTCGAGGATAATGCGGTTTGCTCGCGATCCCGAACATATTTTCGCTGGCTAAGATGAACCTGCTCGCAGTAAAGCTCGTCCATTAGAACATCAAACTGTTCAGTCACCCCAGAGCCATAACCCATGATAAACTCATCTTCGGAACGGTTCATATTGCTAGACGGTATCAGGGGGGTGGCCGCTCTTTTCATCGTTCACCGCCATGCCGAGGACCTGTTTGGAAAGAGCACGGCGTCGAGTTATCTGGCCGTGGACTTGTTCTTTGCGCTCAGCGGTTTCGTGCTGGCGCATGCCTATAGCCGCAGATTGGGCGAAGGCGCCATGACGCCCAGCTTTTTCATGAAGGCGCGCTTCGCCCGGCTCTATCCGCTTTATGTCCTGGCGCTGACGTTGATGGCCGCTTATTTCATCTGTCTCTACGCGCTCGGCCTGCCGACGCCGATCGATGATCTGCATCGCCTCATCAATCCCGGCGAACTCGCTTTCGCCCTCATCACGGGCTTGCTGTTTTTGCCAGCACCCTTCACACTGACGCTAAACGGCGCACTGTTTCTCGTTAGTCCGGCGTGGTCGCTCTTCAACGAACTTGTGGTGAATGCCGTTTATGCCCGTTGGGGTGTGCGGTTTTCGGTGCGGCAGACTGCTCTTGTACTGGGAATCAGTGCGTTTGTGCTGATGGTTGCGGCGGTCGAGTTCGGCCGTCTGCATGCGGGCTTTCGCTGGCACGAGATGTATGCCGGCATGGGACGCGTCTTCTTCTCGTTCTTTGCTGGCGTGCTGATTTATCGCTTCCGCGATCGCACACCGCAAATAAGACCCGTTCAGGCGATCCTTTGCCTTCTCTTGGTCTGTACCATTCTCGCAGTTGCGATGTCGCCCGAGCTTCGGCCATTTTTTGACCTTGCGGTCGTTCTGTTCGTCTGGCCTCTGCTTCTGGTCGTCGCCAGCAAAACGGTGCCGGGGCGCAGCGTCGGCGCGGTATCGGTGTTTCTCGGAACGGCGTCCTATGCGGTCTATGTCCTGCATATTCCGCTTCTCGCCTGGACCGAATTTCTGATCCCGGCGGTTCACCGCGACGATATGGCCCTGCCGGCGGGCGTCGTTTTCCTCATTGCCACGACGTGCCTCTCCTGGTGGCTGACGGTCTATTACGATCAGCCAGTCCAGAGATGGCTGAAAAGCCGATTGAAGAAGCAACGCGACGTCCGCCAGCCGGTCTGATCCTGTCCTGTGTTCGCGCTGTCAATAATGCGCGAAAATCGGTGCCGTTATCACGAAGGCCGCAACGAGGCTGATGATCGTCAGTTTCGCCGCTCGCATGCGGCGCATTCTGCGACCGCTCCAGTCATACGTCATACCCACCTCCACGCAGACGCAAAACATATCGGCAGGGGCTGCATCCGAATAGCGGAGCCGTTATGGGATCCCACTCGTCAGACGTACATTCCATGCCTCAGCGTTCCCAAGCCCGCCTGATCGCAGGGGGGACGCTTAATATCAGTGTTGCCTGATATAGGGAGTTTGCCAAGCCATTATTTTCATCGGTGATTTCGGAGGTGATTTTGGAGGCTGGATAACCAGCGCCTGTCACGCCGAAAACAAAAAAGGCCGGGGCAATATTGCACCGACCTTCCTCACATCGCTCTCAACACCAGTGCCAGTACATCCGTGGTCAAAAGTCTAAAAGCGACTAACGCAACTGCGAACGTCGATTTCATTCGCGCTCACCAGCAGTTGCTATGAGAGATATTTAGTTTGGCAATGTGGCCAAATCAAGTCCGGCATCGATATCGATGAATTTATTCGACTTGATACGCAGGCCACAGGCCGCACTATTTCTTTTTGCCGTCCGCCGTGGTGGCGTTTGCGAACTTGACCTGCGAGCCAGCAGGGGCTGCTGCCGGCGCTTTCGTCTTGTCCTTTTTGGGTTTTCGGATTTCCTTGTTGCTGCGCAACTGACCCTTGGCCATGGTGTCCTCCTCCTGAATTCCATAGCCACTGGCGGCTATGGATGATCCGCTCCTGATGCAGTTTTCGCAGCGTTTCCGGAGATCCCGAACGGCTATCTCTTGCCGGATCGTTTTTTCGCGGCAACGGGAGCGTCGACAATAACAGTCGCTTCCTGTGCTTCACGAAGCTGACGAAGTCGTTCCGTTTTGCGGGCGCGCTGGTCAGCCTCGGCATTGATGATCTGCTTTGCGGCGCTATCCGTCAATGATGCTTTGTCCTGCGCAGATAATTTGCCGGGTTTGAAAAAAGCTTCTTTAGTCGCGGCCATGGCATTCTCCTTTGGGCAAGAGCAGTGTCGAGCGGCTTAGCGGGTGCGGGCAGCCTTCTTCGGCGCCGGCAGCAGGCCCTCACGCTGCATCTTCTTCTTTTCCAGCTTGCGATGACGACGCACGGCTTCGGCCTGTTCACGGACCCGCTTTTCCGAAGGCTTTTCGTAGGATTCGCGTGCACGCATTTCGCGGAATATGCCCTCGCGCTGCATTCTCTTTTTCAGAACGCGAAGGGCTTGGTCTACATTGTTGTCGCGGACGAGTACTTGCAAGAAATTCTCCTTTAGCAGCCGACGCTGCTACTTTCTGACTTTGATGGAACTCAGGTTGATCCAGCTGGATCCCGCTTCGCGCACCGACGTGTTTTCGCTGGCGCGTGGCGTCGGCGTGGTGGACGCTGACAAATCTATTTCGTCGATCGCAATACTGCGGTCGAAATTTTCCTGCTGGAAGCGCACCCTGAGACGAACGACGCCCTGTCCCTCCGGCATGACGGACATCACGCGCGCAGGACCTTTGGGCTGGTTGTTGCCGATGACACCGGGCTTCAGAAAAACCGTGTCCCCGGACTTGTAGGAATTTTTACGCATAGGACCTCCATGGCCCAAAAACAAAAGGCCGGGCGTTGACCCGACCTCTCACAGTCATCCTAACCTGCAGCCAGTACATCCGTGGTCTGCGGTTTGGAAATGACGAATATCAAGCTGCCTGAAGGTTGTCAGCCGAGCTTTTGCCAGAACGACGGTCCTGGACGATCTCGTAGCTGATCTTCTGGCCGTCGTTCAGAGAACGCATGCCTGCGCGCTCAACAGCGGAGATGTGAACGAAAACGTCCGTGCCGCCGTTGTCAGGCTGAATGAAGCCGAAGCCCTTGGTGGCGTTAAACCACTTTACAGTACCAGTGTTCATAACGATTTCCTTTCGTAGAATCGTTGTGGTTCCCGCGATACCTTGCGGGATAAGATCGATTATTTGAGAGGAAATCCGACGGGGAACAGTCTGTTCCAGAACGACGTCACAAGCAATGGTCGATGAAGCAAATATAGGCTCAATTTTTGATTTTGCAATGACCGAAGCGGAGAAACAGGATTTTCGTCTCGTATTTGAAGGCTAAGCTGCTGTTAATGCGCCGAGATATATTAAATGTATGATATTTCGGCGCTATTGGCGTCAACCGGAGCCCGGCGTGACATCCTTGCCATCGCCATCCGGCAGGCTGCCGGCGCCAGGGGTCTTTTCATTGTCTGTAAGCGAGGGTTTGGCGTGGGGACCCGCCGGCGGAATATCGCTGGCCTTGGAGGGCTTGTTATCATCGCGTTTTGGCGTTTGCTCTTGCGTCATGAAGGTTCTCCTTTTGACGGGAAAACGCTGTTGCGCAGACGAGGTTCCGCAATCAAGGCGGAGAACGCTTCAGGAGAACGAGCTTAGCGTCGGGAACGCGGTTTTTTCTCTTCGCGGTTCATATCCCGTCCCACCCACTTGAAGAACACAATGAGGCAGAGGACGATGACGATAAGCGGAACGATGGACTGCAAACTGGACATGACTCACTCTTTCTTCCCCCGGCAGTCACTCTACCGGTAGGGAAGAAGCGCGTAATCTGCGGAATATCGCCCGTTCTTTTTCGTAAATTGAGCAGCAACAACCTTGTCTGCGGATCGAAGACTAAAGCGGCAGCGATTTTATAGGCTGGGATCCGCCTTCACGGGCGCTTTTCAGGGCCGCCACGCCGGTCAGAACGGACATGGCGCCTGCGCGTGAGCCCGCCCGCTGCCGCAGCCGATCATTGGAGCCAGGCTTGAAAATCATGTCGCGCATACGGTTGTCCCCGCCATAGTGGCCGCCCGGCTCATGCGGCACCCATATGCGCTCGACACCGCCGCCAAAACTTTTGACGACGAGGATTTCGTCGGCAGGGGGTTCGGTCCACGGCTGCTTTTCATATTGGCGCATCTCGATGCGACCCTTGTGGCCATTGAAGGCAACGTGGTGGCCCTCTATCGGCATGTAGGTGTTGAGCGAATAGGAAACCTGCACGCCGCTCTCGTAACGGATCGAAGCGCTCATCGTGTCGGGAATGTCGATCTCCTCCCGGAAGACACAGGCATCACGCATGTAGCCGTCAATGCTCGACGGGTCTTCATAGAGAGCATCAAGGAAGGGATCGGCACCGAGATCCATGAAATAATCACACTCATCCTTGTGCGGACAGGTGCGACAGCGCGTTCCGCGGAACGGGCCATTCTTGCCATAATGCAGCAGCTGTCCGAACCCCTTCACTTCCACGGGGTCGGAATCGAGATACCAGTTCAAGAGATCGAAATGGTGGGTGGCCTTGTGGACGAACAGACTGCCGGAATGTTCGGTGAAGGCGTGCCAGCGGCGGAAATAATCCGCGCCGTGGTGGTTATCGAGATACCAGTGGAAATCGACCGAGGTTACCGTGCCGATGGCGCCTTCGTCGATCAGCTCCTTGATGCGGGCGGCGGTGGGGGAGAAACGGTAATTGAACGACACGTCGACACGGCGACCGCTTTTGGCTTCCGCCGCGCGAATGCGATCGATCTTCTCCGGGGTAGTGGTCATCGGTTTTTCGCTGATGACATCGGCTCCGCCTTCCAGCGCACGGATGATAATGTCATCATGCGTGTCGTCAGGGGTGCAGACGATTACCAGTTCCGGGCGCTGCTCCAGCATCATTTGGTCGAAATCATCGTAAAGCGGCGCGATCGATCCCATCATGGCGCGGGCGCGTTCGGCGCGCATCAGGTTCAGGTCGCAAATGCCTACCAGCTCGACATAATCGCTCCAGCCGGCCAGCAATTCGCGGCCCCACATGGTGGTGCCGCGATTGCCGGTGCCGACCAGCGCGTAACGTTTGCGTTTCACCCTTTCAGGCATTGTCACTCTCCCGGATAATCAACAAACAGTCTTGAATCGCTCGACCACGGTGGACAGAACCTCATCCATCGGCCGTGCCTGCCAGCGATGCGAGAAAATCTCCACTTCCTGCGGGCCGTGGAAGCCGGCGGCCTCGATCATGGCGCGAAACGCCTTGAGATCAATCACGCCGTCGCCCATCATGCCGCGATCATTGAGCGGATCGGTGGTCGGCACCAGCCAATCGCAGATGTGGTGGGCGAGAATTTGCCCGTTCCTGCCCGCACGCGCCACCTGCTCCTCCAGTTCCGGATCCCACCAGACATGGTAGACGTCGATCGCGACGCCGGTTCCTTCGCCCAGCCGATCACAGAGATCGAGCGACTGTTTGAGCGTGTTGAAACAGGCCCGGTCCGCAGCATAAAAGGGATGAAGCGGCTCTATGGCGAGTGGCACGCCGGCGGCTCGGGCGTAGGGAAGAAGTTCGGCCATGCCGTCCTCCACCATCTGCCGCGCACCTTTAAGATCGCGCGAACCGGCGGGAAGGCCGCCCACGACAAGCACGAGGCAGTCCGCATTCATGGCCGCGGCCTCATCGACGGCGCGTTTATTGTCCTCGATGGCGAGCCGGCGGCCTTCGGCATCGGTGGCGGGGAAAAAGCCGCCACGGCAATGGCCGGAAAGGCGCAGGCCGTTCGCTTCGACGATGCGCGCGGCTTCGGTCAGCCCGATCCCGTGGACCTGCTCGCGCCACGGCGAGATAGCTGTGATGCCGTGGGCGAGGCAGGCGTCAACAATGGCGCTGAAGTTAGCGCCTTGCCGCACGGTGGCGAAATTGATTGAAAGGCCTTCAAGGCTCATATCGATATCTCCCCTGGTTCTGCTGCCTTAGCCGATGCCCCGGACCGAAAGGAACGCCTTCATGCGGTGCGTCGCCAGGTCAGGTTCAGCCAGCACGTTGGCCTTGTCCGCCAGCCGGAAAAGCTCGGCGAAATGCTGCGTGGAACGAGTGCTTTCCTGTCCGCCAACCATGGTGAAATGGTCCTGCGATCCGTTGAGGTAGGCGAGGAACACCACACCTGTCTTGTAGAAGCGGGTAGGTGCCTTGAAGATGTGACGCGAGAGCGCCACCGTCGGCTCCAGAATGTCGAAGAATTCATTGTCAGCGCCGCGCTTCAGACTAGCGAGAGCTTTGGAGGCGGCGGGCGCAATGGCGTCGAAAATGCCGAGCAGGGCGTCCGAATGTCCTTGTGCGTCGCCGGCGATCAATTCGGCATAATTGAAATCGTCACCGGTATACATGCGCACGCCCGCGGGCAGGCGGCGGCGCATGGCAATTTCCTTCTCCTTGGAAAGAAGCGAAATCTTGATGCCGTCGATCTTGTCGGCATTCTCCTCTATCATGGCAAGGCAGGTGTCCATCGCCATCATATGGTCGCCCGAGCCCCAATAACCCTCAAGCGCCGGGTCGAACATCTCGCCCAGCCAGTGGATCACAACTTTCTGCTCGGCGCGCGAGAGCACTCTGGAATAAGCCGTGAGATAATCATCCGGGGAACGAGCGGCAGCGGCCAGAGCGCGGCTCGCCATCAGGATAACGCGACCGCCTTCACCCTGAACAAAATCAAGCTGTTCAAGGTAAGAGTGGACAATCTGATTCAGATCGTAACCGCTGCCGTTCAGATGATCGGTGCCCACCCCGCAGGCAATCAGCGCATCCTTGCGACTGGCGGCTTCCTTCAGCGACCGGGAGATCAGCTCCTGCGCCTGCGGCCATGCCAGCCCCATGCCGCGCTGCGCCGTGTCCATGGCTTCGGCCACGCCAAGGCCGAGGTCCCACAGCCGGTAACGGAAACGTAAGGTCGCATCCCAGTCGATGGCCGGTGTCAGCCACGGATCGTTGTCGGCAAGCGGATCGGCCACCACGTGAGCGGCGGCGAAGGCGACGCGGTTGAAATCCGCAGCACTTCGTTTTTCAACAGCGACCGGTGTGCCGGACAGCGTGTAGACCTCGATGCTGCGGTCGTCCTTCGGAAGCTTGAGTTCGTTCACGTCAGCCTCCTCAGGAAATGGCGGGAACGTCGAGCCAGCGGCGTTCCTTCCACGATCTCAGCCCCAGCTCGGCAAGCTGCACGCCCTTCACGCCTTCCATCAGCCCATAGGGCCATGGGTCATTGTCGACGAGATGGCGCACGAACATTTCCCACTGCGCCTTGAAGCCGTTGTCATAGACGACATTGTCAGGCACTTCCTGCCAGGTCTTGTAGAAGTCGATGGTCTGCGGCTGGTCGGGGTTCCACACCGGCTTTGGCGTGTTGGTGCGGTGCTGGGTGAAGCATTTCGTCAGGCCCGCCACCGCCGAACCATGGGTGCCATCTACTTGGAAGGTGACGAGATCGTCGCGACGCACGCGCACCGCCCATGAAGAGTTGATGTGGGCGATAATCCCGCCCTCCAGTTCAAAGGTGGCGTAGGCGGCGTCGTCCGCATCCGCCTTGTAGGCTTTGCCCTGTTCATCGAAACGTTCGGGAATGTGCGTCGCGCCGAGGCAGCTCACGGATTTCACCGGGCCGAAGAGATTGTCGAGCACATAACGCCAGTGGCACAGCATATCGAGAATGATACCGCCGCCGTCCTTCAGGCGGTAGTTCCATGACGGGCGCTGCGCCGGCTGCCAGTCGCCCTCGAACACCCAGTAACCGAATTCGCCCCGCACGGAGAGGATTTTGCCGAAAAAGCCGCTGTCGCGCAGCATGGCGAGCTTTCGCAGGCCGGGCAAGAACAGCTTATCCTGCACCACGCCGTGCTTGACGCCGGCGCTTTCGGCGAGCCTCGCAATTGCCAGCGCCTCTTCCATCGTGTCGGAAATGGGTTTTTCGCAATAGACGTTCTTGCCGGCCTTGATGGCTTTCTCCAAAAGGCTGCCGCGCATCTGCGTGGTGCCGGCATCGAAGAACAGCGTGTCATCGGGGTTTGCCAAAGCTGCGTCGATATCGGTCGTCCAGCGGGCAACATTGTGCTTCCTGGCGATTTCCTCGATCTTCGCGCCATTGCGGCCGACCAGAATGGGGTCAAGCATGACCCTTTCGCCGTTCTTCAAAAGCACGCCGCCCTGATCGCGAATAGCGAGAACGGAGCGCACGAGGTGCTGGTTGTAACCCATGCGGCCGGTGATGCCGTGCATGATAACGCCGATACGTTTCATGAATTTCCTCCCAAGGCGGCCTTTTCCCGAAAGCCGCTTCCGTCAAACATGGCTATTTGTAACCATTTGGTTATTTGTGATCGTGAAGAGTGCGATCTGTCAAGGTGTTTTTGGCAGGAAAAGTTCGGATTTTGAGAAGAGCAGCGGTCAGCCTTCCCCACCGCGGTGCAAAAGAAAACGACGCGCTTCGCGGATGCGAATAGCGCGTCCTCGCTGTTGTTAAACGAGAATTCGCTTCTCTTGGTTCAGACTGGCCGCACTGCAGCAAGCAGGGTGTGGACGATATGCTGGCCCCAGCGTTCCAGTTCAGATGGGTCGGTCAGGTCGCGCTGGAAGATCGTCGACAGCGTAAACCGGTTCGAAAGATAGAAAGCGCCGAGCGAGGCGATGGTCAAATAGACGTCGATCGGATCGAGGCCGTCGCGAAATTCGCCCGCCTCGCTGCCCCGCCGCAACACGTCTTCAAGTTCCGAAATGAAATTCGAATGCATCGCCGTGATCGTCGGGGATTGCCTGAGATAGCGGGCTTTATTGAGGTTTTCGGTGGCGAGAATGCTCAGAAATTCCGGATGGTCGAGGAAATAATGCCACGTGAAAAGTGCAAGTTCCCGTAAGCCCTCCGACGGGGGCTTGCGGGTCAGGTCAAGCCGTCTTTCGGTGTGGCGGATATGGCGATAGGCGTCCTCCAGAACCGCGAGATAAAGTGCGTCCTTATCGCCGAAATAGTGATAGATCATCCGTTTGTTGGTGCCGGCGCGACGAGCGACAACATCGATTCGAGCGCCGGCAAGGCCCTTCGCCGCCACCTCGCGGCGGGCCGCTTCAAGAATGGCTGCCCGGGTTCTTTCAGGGTTCCGCACCTGTGCCGTCGCGCGTTTGCGCTTGGGCGCTGGAGTTTCTTGCGGGGCCGCGTCGAGTGGCTGGTCCTTTGTCGTTTTTTCCATTTAAGCACCCGCTTGACAATGTTTGCGATCAGTGTTCCCATGTAACCAATTAGTTATAAAACGGCAAGTGTCGTTTACGCTCATCATCAATTTGGCAGTCATTAGGGAGGAGTTGCCAATGTCCGTGATGCTTCACAGGAGAAGTGTGCTTTCAGCGGGGCTTGCTGCCCTGTCGCTAGCAGCATTTGGAGGAGGGTCGGCGCAGGCGCAGGCCGCGCGACTTCGCATGTTGTGGTGGGGTTCGCAGGAGCGCGCCGATCGCACCAACAAGGCGATAGCAGCCTATAAGCAGGTTAAGCCGGATCTCGACATTGCCGGGGAATTCGCCGGCTGGAGCGATTACTGGCCGCGCCTTGCCACCCAGGTGGCGGGCCGCAATGCGCCTGACCTGATCCAGATGGATTATCGCTACATCTTCGAATATGGCCGTCGCGGCGCGCTTGCGCCGCTGGACGAGTATATTGGCAAGGGCCTGAAGATCGAGGATTTCGGCAAGATGAACATCGATTCCGGCAGGGTCGATGGCAAGCTTTACGGCATCAATCTCGGCGTCAATTCCAGCGCCGTTTTCTTCGACAAGGCGGCCTGGGAAAAATCCGGCGCGACACCGCCAGCGATCGGCCAGACCTGGGAAGAGTTTGCCGAAAACGCCGCCAAGCTCAGCAAGAATAAGCCGAAACCCGGTTATTATGCCACGGCCGATGCGAGCGGCGTGGAACCGAGCTTCGAAAACTGGCTTCGCCAGAACGGCAAGTCGCTTTATACGCAGGATGGCGGCATCGGCTTCGATCCTGCTGACGCGACCAAATGGTTCACGCTCTGGGCGGATCTGCGCAAGAGCGGCGCCTGCGTGCCCGCCGATGTGCAGGCACTCGACCAGCTCAACATAGAAACGAACCCCCTGACGACGGGCAAAGCGGCAACCGCATTTGCTCATTCCAACCAGTTCGTCGGTTATCAGAAGCTCAACAAGGCGAAGCTGGCGATAAGCTCTTATCCAAAGAGCACGAAGGATGGCCCATCCGGCCACTACCTCAAGCCCTCCATGTTGATCAGCGTTGCCGCCGGCAGCGCCGGCATCGAGCAGGCGGTTGGTTTCATCAATTTCCTCGTCGCGGAACCTGAGGGTATCGATATTCTCGGTGTGGAGCGCGGTGTTCCTGCTTCGGAATCCATGCGCAATGCGCTTACCCCCAAGCTCGATGAAGTCAGCAAGAGCATGGTGGAATATATCGCCGAGATTACCCCCGGCGTCGGCGATCTGCCGCCGGCGCCGCCTCCGGGGGCGGGGGAGTTTGCCTTTGTCCTGAAACGTACGGCGGAAGAAGTCGGCTTCGGCAAGATCACCCCGAAAGAAGGCGGTGACCGCCTCGTCAAGGAATCCGAAACCGTTATCAAACGGAAGTGATGGTTTATGGCCTTTCGATCTGAAACTCTTGTGGGGGAGAGCCGTGGCGCGGCTCTCCCGAAGCGGGGCGGCATGAGGCGGATGTTCGACCGCAACATTCACGCCTACCTGTTTCTTCTGCCCTGGCTCATCGGCTTTTTCGGCCTTACCCTCGGCCCGGCGCTTGCGTCGCTTTATCTGTCTTTCACCAATTACGACCTGTTGCAGTCGCCGGACTGGGTTGGTGCGGCCAATTATGTGCGCATCGCCACGGCCGACCCGAAATTTGCCGCCGCCATGCAGGTCACCTTTACCTATGTGCTGCTGTCGGTGCCGCTGAAGCTGATCTTCGCGCTGCTGGTGGCGCTCGCTTTCAATCGCGGCATTCGCGGTCTCACCCTCTACCGGGCAATCTTCTATCTGCCGTCGCTGCTGGGTTCGAGTGTCGCAATCGCCGTTCTCTGGCGCCAGCTTTTCGCCTCTGACGGTCTCGTCAACATGATCCTCTGGCAGGCTTTCGGTTACGAGGGACCGAGCTGGATTTCCAATCCGGATTATTCGATCTACACTCTGGTCATCCTGTCGGTCTGGCAGTTCGGTTCGCCGATGATCATCTTCCTCGCTGGTCTGAGACAAATTCCGCAGGATATGTACGAGGCCGCCGAAATCGATGGCGCGAGCAAAGTGCGGCAGTTCTTCCGTATTACGCTGCCCCTTCTGACGCCGGTGATCTTTTTCAACGCTGTCATCCAGACCATCGACGCCTTCAAGGCCTTCACGCCAGCCTTCATCATCTCCGAAGGCACGGGTGGGCCCATCAATTCGACGCTGTTCTACACGCTCTACCTCTATCAGGAAGCTTTCGGTTTCTTCCGCATGGGCTATGCCTCGGCGCTTGCCTGGATACTGGTGATCATCATCTCGCTGTTCACGGCCTTCTCGTTCCTCAGCGCAAAATACTGGGTACATTACGATGACTGACGCTGTTACCGCCCCCCGACCGGGTCAAGGCCCGCAACGCTCGCCGCTGAAATCGGTGATGCTCCACACGGCGCTGATCATCGCATCATTCGCGATGCTCTATCCGATCCTGTGGATGATTTCAGGTTCGTTCCGTCCACAGGATGAGCTGTTCGGTTCTTCGTCGCTCATCCCCTCGTCGGTCGATATCGGCGGTTATATCCGTGGCTGGACCGGGCTGCAGGTGAGTTTCGGTCAGTTCTTCTGGAACTCCTTCTTCATCTCGGTGCTCGCCACCATCGGCAATGTGGTCGGCTGCTCGCTCACCGCCTTTGCTTTTGCGAGGCTGCGGTTCGGTGGACGCAATTTCTGGTTCGCGCTGATGCTCGGCACCCTGATGCTGCCCTATCACGTCGTGCTCATCCCGCAATATATCCTGTTCCTTGAAATGGGCTGGGTGAACACCTCGCTGCCGCTGATCCTGCCGAAGTATCTGGCGACGGACGCCTTCTTCATCTTCCTGATGGTGCAGTTCTTCCGCGGCATTCCGCGTGAACTGGACGAGGCGGCGGTCATGGATGGCTGCTCGCCCTTCCGCATCTACTGGAAGATCATGTTGCCCTTGTCGTTGCCGGTTCTGGCAACCGCCGCCATCTTTTCCTTCATCTGGACCTGGGACGATTTTTTCGGTCCGCTGATCTATCTGAACGACATCAACACCTACACCGTGCAGCTCGGCCTCAGGTCCTTCGTGGATTCCACCGGCAGTTCGGACTGGACCTCGCTTTTCGCCATGTCCAACCTGTCGCTGGTGCCCGTCTTCCTGTTTTTCCTGTTCTTCCAACGGCTGCTGATTGAAGGCATCGCGACGACAGGAATGAAACGCTGAACGGGACCCGGATCGGGAACGCACTTTAAGACAATCAACACTGTCGCAGCCGTCCCGCATGCGGCGCGACAGTCGGGAGAAACAGCATGGCAAGCAGCATTACGCTCGAAAAAATCGTCAAGCGGTTCGGCGCTTTTCCGGTCATCCACGGCATCGATCTCAAGATCGAGCCGGGCGAGTTCACCGTTTTTGTCGGCCCTTCGGGCTGTGGCAAATCCACGCTTCTGCGCATGATCGCCGGGCTTGAGGAAATCTCCGAAGGGGATCTTCGCATCGACGGTGAGAGGGTCAACGAAACCGCCGCATCGAAACGCGGCATCGCCATGGTCTTCCAGTCCTATGCGCTCTATCCGCATATGAGCGTCTACAAGAACCTCGCCTTCGGGCTGGAAACGGCGGGCTACAAAAAACCGGAAGTCGAGGCACGCGTGCAGAAGGCCGCCGATATCCTGCAGATCGGGCCGCTGTTGCAGCGCAAGCCGAAGGCGCTTTCCGGCGGCCAGCGCCAGCGTGTCGCCATTGGTCGCGCCATCGTGCGCGAGCCGAAAATCTTTCTGTTCGACGAACCGCTCTCCAACCTCGACGCGGAGCTGCGCGTGCAGATGCGTGTTGAAATCGCCAAGCTGCACCAGACGCTCGGCAGCACGATGATCTATGTGACGCACGACCAGGTGGAAGCCATGACCATGGCCGACAAGATCGTCGTGCTGCGCGACGGCCGGATCATGCAGGTCGGTCGGCCGCTCGATCTTTACAACAATCCCGCCAACCAGTTCGTGGCCGGTTTCATCGGCTCGCCGAAGATGAATTTCCTCTCCGCAAAGGTGGCTCCAGGCGACACCTCCAACCGCACCATTGAAGTGGCGGGACAGCGCATCGTATTGGAAAAACCGGTCGCCGCGCAGCAGGGGGAACCGCTCACCTTCGGCGTGCGCCCGGAACATGTGAACCCGCAGGCCCCATCCTCGCTCGGCGAAGCCTCCATCCAGCTTGTGGAACATCTCGGCGGCTCGACGGTGGTTTACACCAACACCCCCGACGGCCAGCCCGCCACCGTGCTGCTGGACGGCCAGCGCCAGATCCGCGTCGGCGAGACCATTCCCTTTGCGTTCGATCTTTCGAAGACTCATCTGTTCGGGGCGGATGGACGGCGGATATAGCGCTGCCGGCAGCCGTCTTACGCCGCGTGTTTCGGGCGTCCGGGACGGCGTGGCCGGAAATGCGCATGCATGAGAAGCGGGTCGCGCTGGGTGGCCCGCAACAGCATCTTGACCGCGTGGCTTACGGGCGTGCCTGCACGATAGTTGTTCCACGTCCGTAACGTGACGCCGAGAAAATCCGCCGCCTCATTGTTGGAAAGGCCGATTTCCTCCTGCCATTTACGCAGGTCGTCCACATCGAAGTCCCGCTGGTCCTCAGCGATCTGGTAAAGGTGATAGGCATCGATTGCCAGGTCGTCTCCGTCCCATTCTACAGTCGCGCCATAGTCGGCGACTGTCGCGGTCTGCCAGATCTCTGCCGAATGGAGCGGATTGAGCAATTCTCCTCCGGTCGCTATCCATCCTGTCAGATCCGCGGTCGACTGGCTCCCGTCCGCCCAGTCGATGATGAGCGTGCAAGGCGGTTTGGGCAGGATGGTTTTGATGCGTGGTGTCATGACTTCTTTCCCCTTCCTACAATGGGAAAACGCGGGTTCGTCCTATTCCATTCATTGACAATCAGGTTCCCATTACTTCTCGCCCATGCCAAAGCTTCGGCTTCAGCCCTGCGGGATAGCTTGCCGCGCAAAATCTCCAGCGTTCCAATATCGACAAGAGCATCAGCGTCCGGTGTTATAATGTGGAAGTGGGGCGGTAAGTGGTCATTCGCATAGACGCGTATGATGATGTTCCCGATCTGAACCAGCTTGCCCATGCAGCCTCCACGGCACCAATAAAACATAGTGCATAAATTTCACTATGTGAAGGGAGGCAGACAAGCATATCTCCGGTAAGTGGTAGTCGGGCTCTATATTCTATAAAGAATGTCGGTGAGAACCGCCGCATCTTCCGCGAACTGTCCGGCATCGTCGCCTTTGACGAATTCAAGCATCGCGAAAGCCGGTTTTTTCCAGTCGCCTTCCGGCAATGCATCCACGCACGCCCGCCAGTACTCTGCGCGGTCGGCAAGCGGCAGGCGGCTGGCGTCGGAGAGCCAGGCGAACACATGCAGATGGCATATGCGTGGACCGAGTGCGGATATTTCCGCGAGTGCCTCTTCCAGCGGCAGACCGGGTGCCGGCTGCCAGTAGAAAAACAGGTTGGACATCGGCAAATCCTGCGCCAGTTGCTTCGCGGAGGGCAGGGTGTCGGTCAGCGAGTTGGGGTGATACTCGAGGCCGACCGTCATCCCGCAGTCGTTCGCCCTGTCGGCGATTGTCGCCAGCGCCTGTGTTGCATCCCGTCGTTCGGCGGCAGAGTATTCCGTAGAAGGGCGCTTGCGGCTTCCGGGCCAAATACGGATATGGCGTGTGCCGAGCGCCCCTGCCGTTTCGAGCACAGCGGTCACATCGTCGGGTGTGAAATCCGGCGCGAAGATATAGGAACCGTAGGACGAGACCGAGAGACCGGCTTCTGCTGTCCGCGCCGCAACCTGCCGCGCATTTTCTAGGTCGCCCGGCGGCACATGGACATCCCCGCCCCATTCGATTGCCTTGATGCCATTGGCGGCGGCAAGGTCGATGACGGCCTGTGGCGTCAGGGAGCGGAAGGTGACAGAGCAGAGGCCCGGCTGCAACATCCTCATGCGATCAGTTCCAGATGCTCCGGCCGGACCTGCTGCTGCAAGGGCATGCCGAGGCAGAAGCGCTCGATCTCGGCGATGGCCATCTCTCCGAGCCTTGCCCGCTCAAGGCCGGTGGCGCCGGCGATATGGGGAGTGAGAAAGACATTTGGAAGCGTGTAAAAGGGTGAATCCAGTGGCGGCACTTCCGGGTCGGTGACGTCGATGATGGCTTCGATGCGGCCGGTTTTCAGTTCGGTTAGGAGCGCGGCTTCATCCACCAGCGCGCCTCGAGCGGTGTTGATCAGTGTCGCGCCGTCCTTCATGCGGGCGAGTTCCGGAGCGCCGATCATATGCCGTGTCTGCGGCAGCGAGGGAGCATGCAGGGAAATGACATCGCTCAGGGTCATCAACTGATCGAGTGGGACGAGACGCACGCCGAGTTTTTCCGCTTCCGCAGCGCCAAGAAGTGGATCGAACAGGATCAGGTTGAGATCGAAGGGCTGCAACAGGCTGATCACCCGACGCCCAATGCGTGAGGCGCCGACAATGCCGACCGTCAGACCGAGATTGCCGATCGCCTGCGCCTGCAATTGCTCGACGGGCCCGCGGCCACGATGTTCGAGATAAAGACGCCGGAAGCCGAAGGTTCTCTTACCGGCGAGCAGGATCATCGCCAGCGAAAATTCGGCAACCGGCTGTGCGTTCGCCTCGGCCGCGCTGCACACCGTAATGCCCCGATCAAACACCGCTTGCGACAGGAAATATTTGACCGTGCCGGCAGCATGGGAGATCAGCCTGAGCCGCGGCATCGAAGCGAGCTCCCTTACCCCGATCTCCGGGCAGCCCCAGCCGGTCAGAAGAATATCCGTCTGCGCGAGCTGCTCTTGCACCGCGGGATCGTGGAAGTCGCTGATCGGAAGAGTATCGAGTATATCGGCAATCTGTGAAAGCTTGGTCAATGCCTGCGAAGTCAGCACGTGCTGTGTTCGCTTGGTATCCATCGCCAGACTGAGACGCGGAAGCGGGCTTGTCATTGCGGCAGTCCTGCCATGGCGCTGACCGGAGCTCCCTCATCAGCAAACAGGCGATCAAGCGTTTCGAGGTCCGGGAGGCGCGGAACAGAAGCCAGTGCCTCCTTGCTTTCTGCCCCGCTGACACCGACAAAGACGGCACAGGCAAGCAGAGTGTCCCCCGCGGGGATATCACCCCGCAATTGCGGCACCGTGGTCTTGGCGTTGATGAGGTTCGTGTTGGGAAGCGCTTTCAGCGCGACGCCGTACCGGGTGATGCTCGAACCAAGATCGACAATGGCGGAAATATCGGTCCCGCAATCGGCCGTCGCCCGTCCGGTCTCTTCGCGCAAGGCATCGCCGTCGCCATCGTTGCGGTTGATTGCAAAGCCGCCTTCGATCAGGGAAAGGGGGCGTTCGGACGTGATCCGGTGCAGCCGGATATGCCAGTCGCCAGCCACAACCAGCGTGGTTTCAACGGCGACATCGGCAAACGGCTTCCATGTCGCGCGCAGGTTTTCCCCCGCCAGCAGAACCTTCTCGTTGGTTTCGCGCACGCGGTAATGCAGGCCGTCGTCGGAAAAGGCCAGAATATTGTCGAAGCCATTGGTCTTGAAACCACGTTCATCCACTTCGACGCCGAAACCATAACGGGAGGAATAGGCGAATTTGGCATATTTTTCAGGGCCGCCGCGCATGGCGAGGTTTTCCTGGCCGCTGGAAAGTGCGGTGACATTGCCCTTCGTCCGCATCACCACCATGCCGGGATGAACAAGCGGCTTAGGGCTTGCGGATGGTTCGGGCAGCTTTTCTTCCGCCTGCCAGAAGGGGTGGCTTTCTGGCAGGGCGAGCGGCAAAAAAGCCTTGAAGGCCCAATAGGGCGAACCGGCCGAATTATAGCTTTCCGACATGGTAAGCTGCGGATAGGCGTAACCGATGGAAAGCACGCCGTCGCGATCGGCAATCGGCTTGTCCGCCCACCAGCGCAGATGGCTCAGATAAAGCCCCTTGATCTCGCCCCAGGGCAGCGCCTCCTCGTCGGCAAAGGCAAGGCCGGCCCAGAAACCGCCGCAGGCAAAACGGTAGGTCATGGAGCGACCAAAAGCCAGTGTACCGCCATCGTTATCGAACCAGCGGGCGAAATCGCCAGCGAAAAGGCGGGCGCGTTCGCGGTAACGTTCGGCATAAGCATCACCCGGCTTGCTGAGTTTCGCATAAATCAGGCCATAGAAATGCATGGCGAAGGCAATATAGTGATCGACGCGGCGGTAATTGCCATCGCGATACCAGCCGTCGGCTATATAGAAATCGTCGAGTTCCTTCTGAAAGGTTTCGGTCAGGCTGCGGTCGAATTCGATACCGAGATGGTCGAGCGCCATGTCGACCATGATGCGAAAAAACTTCCAGTTATTGTCGGCGTATTGGCGCTCGCGCGCTGCCAGGAGATAGCGGCGCACATTGTCTTTCTGTGTAGCGGACAGCGGCTCCCAAAGGTGCTGCGGCGCAAGGCGCAGCGCAAATCCGATGGCCGCGAGCTCCACAAGTCGCTGGTCTTTTTCGCGTACGTCGCCCCAATACTCAGGGTGGGAAGGGTCGGTGCCATTAGCGATGCCGCGTGCCAGAAGCGGCCAATGGTCGAGTGGATCGCCGCCCATCGCCAGCGGCGCGATGCCCCATAGCGGCCGGGCAAAGCCTTCCAGATCAGCCGCGGCGCGGTCGAAATGTGCGGCGGTGCCGCTCAGCGTCACCCTTGCGCCGCCTGGCGAAAAATAGCGGAGAAGCGGCGCGAAACTGTCATCTAGCGCCCGGCGCACATCGGCGCGGCTTTTCAGCGGGTTACCGTATAGCGGGTTAAATCTGGCCATTGCGGGTCTGGTCATGGTGTCATGCATCACGTGTTGCCTTCCGCGTCACTTTCGCCTTGCCTGCGGTTTGCCCCTCGACAAGATGAACGCCGAGCTGCACCTGACGGGCGTTGGCGGAAGGCTCGGTCAGACGCCGCCGCAACAGGTCAACCGCTTCGCGGGCGATCTCGCGGCGGTCGACCCGGATCGTACTGAGACGCGGCGTGGAGAGTTCGGCAAAAGGAAGGTCGTCGAAACCGATGATGGAAAGATCCTCGGGCACGCCGAGGCCAAGCTCCTGCGCTGCGCCCAGCGCACCAAGGGCAATGGCGTCATTCATGCAGAATAGGCCTGTCAACTCAGGGTTCTTGGCCAGCAGCTGACGAACCGCATCGCCGGCCTGCCCGAAGCCGCTATCCGCCGTCGAAAGCAGGAACTCCTCATAGGTCGCTCCCTCTTCCTCAAGAATCGTCTGTCGGAAGCCGCGCATACGCTCCCTGATGGTGTGGCGATGATGTGGGCCTATATAGGCGACCTTGCGATGCCCCAGTTCCAGTAGCCTTCGCGCTGCCAGCGCACCCCCGTAAAAATTCGAAGGCGAGACGCAATCGAGGGCCATGGCGGGATCGGCGCTGTTGACCAGAACCGGTTGCACGACGCCCTGCGTGATGCGGTGGATGATCTCCTCCTCAGGATCGAGGCCGATGGCGAGGAGGCCGTCCACCTCGCAAACCCGCTGGATCAGCGCGTCGTCAATCTGCTTCTGGTGTAAAAGCCTGATATCGAGTTCGAATCCGTCCGTCTGCGCAAGGCTTCGCAACGTATCGAAAATGTCGTGGTAAAAAGCGCCGATATCGCCCGTTGCCCTTCCCGCGGACATGAGCGCAAGAATTGTCTTGCCTTCCAGCGGCACACCGGTTGCCTGGTTCATCGCCGGTCGCAGGGGATAGCCGAGCTCCGCCGCAACGCCCAGAACCTTGGTCTGGATCGATGCGCTTATTCCTTTTTCGCCAGCCAGAACGCGCGAGACAGTGCTGATGGAGACGCCAGCGCGTTGGGCGATATCCGACTGACGCGGACGGCTGATGTCGGGCGTATCGTTCATATCGTCTCCTGCGCTTGCAAAAAAATCATTTGTCATGCAAATATTGCAACGAAAGAAAAATTGCAAGAAATTAAGCCGTTCTTGAAAAATTTGCAAAACGCGGGAGGAGCAGATGCAAATGATCGATAGACGTGGATTTTTGGTGACCGCGGCACTGGCCGGCCTTGGCGTTGCCGCTGGCGGCTTGCGCGCGTCCGCAGCAGACACGCGCCTCCGTTGCGTATGGTGGGGATCTGCCGATCGCAGCAAGCGCACCAACGATGTCATTGCTCTTTACCAGAAGGCCAATCCGCAGACGGAGGTGAGCGGCGAAATGATCGCCGGTTCCGATTACTGGACCAAGCTTGCGACGTCGATGGCGGGACGCAACGTTGCCGATATCTTCCAGCTCGAGCCTTCCACCATTGCCGATTATTCGGGTCGAGGCGCCTGCATGGAGCTGGATCAGTTCGTCGGCAAGTCGCTTGATCTTTCTACCTTCGGCAAAAGCGAGGTGGATCTCTGCCGCATCGACGGCAAGCTTTACGGCGTCGGCCTCGGGCTGAATTCCTTCTGCATGATGTATGACGCCGATACGCTGAAGGAGGGCGGCGTATCTGTGCCGAAGGAGCAGATCACCTGGAAGGCGCTTGCGGAACTGGCGCGCGATTTCAAGAAGAACTTCCCGGCAAAACGCAACTATTGGGCCGTGCCCTATGGCGCGCGTTATCATTATGTCTTCGATGTCTGGCTGCGTCAGCGCGGCAAGCTTCTGTTCCAGGACGGCACCATCGGCTTTAACAAGGAAGACGCCAAGGAATGGTTCGCCTATTGGGAGGACCTGCGCGAGAACAAGCTTTGCGTTTCCGCCGATATCCAGACGCGTGACGACAATACCATCGAGTCCAACGCCTTGACGCTTGGCAATTCAGCCATCGGTTTTGCCTATTCCAACCAGCTTGTCGGCTACCAGAAACTCAACAAGCAAACGCTCTCCATCGGTATGCTCCCGGGCGAGGGGCCGGGGAAGCCAACCGGTCATTATTACCGGCCAGGGCTCATCTGGTCGATTTCGTCCACCTCGACAAATGGGGAAGAGGCGGCGAAATTCATCAACTTCTTCGTCAATGATCTGGAAGCGGGCAAGGTGCTCGGCGTCGAGCGCGGCGTGCCGCCCGCCAAGGTGGTGCGTGAGGCCCTGTTGCCGACGCTCAATGAGACCGAGCGCAAGACGGTGGATTACATTGAGAGCTTGTCGGGCAAGTTGGATTCCTACCCCGAGCCCGCCCCGATCGGCGCCAATGAGTTTGACCGCGGCGTGATGCGTCCTATCGCCGATTCGCTCGCCTTCGGCCGCGCCAGCGTGGATGAAGCAGCGCAAAATCTTGTCGACACCGGCACGCGGACCCTGCGCAAGCGCGGCTGACGACGAAAAGGCACCGCCGTGCGGTCTCGCAGCCGCATGGCGGTGCCTTTCCCTTGAGATCTGGCGACGTGGGGAGGCTTTCTTTCCTTTGCGCCGGCTTTATGACAAAGAGGACTGGACAAGTACGGGTTATTTGAGCCAGAAATTCTGATCTGGATCGATAAATCTGAAGATTAGACTATGGCGCCCAATTTCCTGCTCGTTGATGCTGAAAAAGAGTTCGATGTTCTGAAGGCGGCTGCGTCTCTGATCCGCGTACAGATATTGAAGTTGCTACATGAGCAAAGCGGCCTCAACGTCAACGAAATTGCTCAAAAATTAGAGCTGCCGCAGTCCACCGTTTCCGCCGGTGTGGCTGTGCTCGAAGACGCGGGGCTGTTGCGGACGGAGGCACGCAAGGCCCGTAAGGGAAGCCAAAAAATCTGCTTTGCCACCTGCGACGAATTGATCGTTTCCTTCCGGAAACCCGAGGTGCCGGTAGTCTCAAATTACATCGCGGTCGCCATGCCGCTCGGCCTCTATACCCAGAGTTCTGTCACCGCGCCCTGTGGCATCTGCTCGCCCGATGGTATTATCGGGCTTCTCGATGTGCCTGATACTTTCATGGATCCAGACCGGATGAAGACGGCGCTGCTATGGCTGACATCGGGTTTCGTGGAGTATCAATTCCCTAATAATGCCAAGATTCAGGGCCGTGAAGTCGAGGAAATCGAGTTTTCGATGGAGGTGAGTTCCGAGGTGCCGGGAACTCACAGCAATTGGCCCTCCGATATCACGCTGTCCGTCAATGGCAAGGAAATCGGCGTCTGGACCTCGCCAGGGGACTTTGGGGACAAACGTGGGGCGTTCACGCCGGACTGGTGGAAACTGTCCGGCTCCCAATACGGTATGCTGAAAACCTGGCGCATCACCGCACAGGGAACCTATGTCGACGGAACCCGCATTTCGGATGTCACGCTCGCCGATATCGATCTCGCCAGCCACCGTTCCATCCGGTTACGCATCGAGGTCAAGGCCGATGCCAAACATCCCGGCGGGCTGAACATCTTCGGTCGTGGTTTCGGCAATTATGATCAGGACATTATCCTGCGGCTGCGAACGGCCGGCTGATCTCATAAAACTCATAAGTATGATTTTCGCGGTTGACAGGCGCGAATTCCCTCGGCAACTATATCGATAAATATGGTTTATATCATGTTTTGAAATATGAATGCGCAGGGAGGAGAGCCTATGAAAGCGCGGGTTTCAGTCCACCGGGATTTCCGGATTGGGCGTATCGACGATCGCCTATATTCCGCCTTCATCGAACATATGGGGCGTGCGATCTATGGCGGGATCTATGAGCCCGGCCATCCGCAGGCGGATGCAAATGGCTTCCGCAAGGACGTTCTGAAGTTTGTTCAGGATTTAAAAATTCCAGCCATCCGCTACCCCGGCGGCAACTTCGTGTCTGCCTATCGCTGGGAAGACGGCATCGGCCCGCGCGACCAGCGTCCCATCCGCCTCGACCTCGCCTGGCGCTCCAAGGAAACCAACCAGATCGGCATCAATGAATTTGCTGACTGGGCGCAGATGGCCGGCATCGAGATGATGCTCGCGGTCAATCTCGGCTCCCGTGGTCTGGATGACGCCCGCAACTTTCTTGAATATGTGAATTTCCCAGGCGGTACTGCTCTCAGCGACCTGCGCCGCAGCCACGGCACCGAAAAGCCGCATGGCGTGAAAATGTGGTGCCTCGGCAACGAGATGGACGGCCCCTGGCAGATCGGCCACAAGACGGCGGTCGAATATGGCCGCCTCGCCAATGAAACAGCCAAGGCTTTCAAGGGCTTCGATCCGACCATTGAAGCGATCGTCTGCGGCAGCTCCAATGACGGCATGCCGACCTATCCCGAATGGGAGCGCGAAGTGCTGGAGGAATGCTACGAGAATGTCGATCACATCTCGCTGCACAAATATTTCGGCAACAGCAGCCGCGACACGCTGAACTATTTCGGCAAGATCGAGGAAACCGGGCGCTATATTCAGACGATTGCAGGCGTCATCGATTATGTGAAGGCGAAGAAGCGCGCCAAGAACGATGTGTCCATCTGCTTCGACGAATGGAACGTCTGGTATCACATCCGCGAAGAAGACGGCAAACGCATCAAGAGCTGGGACTGGCCCGAAGCGCCTGCACTTCTGGAGGAAACTTACAACTTCGAGGATGCGCTGTTTGTCGCCGGTCTGCTCAACGAGTTCATCCGCCGTTCGGACCGGGTGCGCATCGCCTGTATCGCCCAGCTCGTCAACGTCATCGCCCCCATCCGGGCGGAAAAGAACGGGCCTGCCTGGCGCCAGACTATCTATTATCCCTATCAGTTCGCCTCGCTTTATGGTCGCGGTGTTGCGCTGAACGTTGCTGTCGATTGCCCGACTTATGATTGCAACGCGGCCGATGACGTCAAATATCTTGATGTCGCCGGGGTTTATGATGAAGCCGAAGGCATGGTGACGCTGTTCGTGTTGAACCGGCACTTGACCGAGGCAGCCGATCTCGATGTCAGCCTCACCGGGTTCTCGTCGGCGTCACTCGACCTGCATCTGGCCATGGCGGGATATGACTTGCGTGTCGGCAACGGGCCGGATCAGCCGGATCGCGTCGTGCCGACGCCGGGCAGCGGCGTTGGCGTCGAAGACGGAGCGCTGAAGGGTTCCGTGCCGGCGCTGTCCTATCACGTGCTGCGGCTGAAGGTTCAGTGAGGCGGCCATGGGTGTCCGTCTCAACAATATAGCCAAGTCCTTCGGGTCCTTTGCGGCGATCCGGGATGTCTCGATGGAAATCCCGACCGGCAGCTTCGCGGTCTTCGTCGGGCCTTCCGGTTGTGGCAAATCCACGCTGCTGCGCATGATCGCCGGTCTTGAGGAGACCAGCGGCGGGCGCATCGCCATCGACGACCGTGATGTCACGGCCGTCGAACCGGCCGATCGTGGTGTGGCCATGGTGTTCCAGAACTATGCGCTCTATCCGCATCTGTCCGTGTTTGAGAACATGGCTTTCAGCCTGCGGCTTGCGCGCCGCCCGAAAGCCGAGGTGAATGAGAGGGTGGGCGAGGCTGCCCGCATCCTGCAACTCGAAGACCATCTGCATAAAAAACCCTCGCAGCTTTCCGGCGGGCAGCGGCAGCGCGTCGCGATTGGCCGCGCGATCGTGCGGCAGCCGAAAGTGTTCCTTTTCGACGAGCCGCTTTCGAACCTCGATGCGGAATTGCGCGTGCAGATGCGGCTGGAACTGACACGCCTTCACCGCAAGCTCGGCGCCACGATGATCTATGTCACGCATGACCAGGTGGAGGCCATGACGCTGGCTGACAAGATTTTCGTGCTGAAGGGCGGCGTGGTGCAGCAGGCTGGTGCACCGCTCACCCTTTATGACGATCCTGATAACCGGTTCGTCGCGGGCTTCATCGGCTCGCCGGCGATGAACTTCCTACAGGCGCAGATTGTCGAACAGCGAAACGGCGTCGTGACGATTTCGCTCGATGGCGGGCAGAAGCATCTGGAAGCACGGCTTTCACAGCCTGTATCCGCCGGCCAGCGGGTCGAAATCGGCGTTCGGCCGGAGCATCTGACGATAACGGAGGAGGGTGCCTTGCCCGTCAATGTTGAGGTGGCGGAGGAGCTGGGCGATGTTTCCTATCTCTACACCCGCGCGCCCTCGGGCAAGGAAATCATCGTGCAGCGGCAGGGCTCACGCGAGAGCCTCGATGGCCGGTCCGTGTCGCTGAGCGCGGCGCCTGAGCACATCCTGGTCTTCGACAGCGAGGGCAGGAGATTGCGATAGGCGCGAGGAGGCGCCTTTCGATTGAGCAGACCACCTCTACAAGGGGTGTTTCCACATAACGGGAGGAGTGAACGATGCGACTGATCAAGACATTGCTTGTGGGCACGGTTTTGGGTTTGACCGCCCTGCCGGCGCTGGCCAAACAGGATATCGTCTGGTGGGACTTTCTGTCCGGCGGCGACGGCGTGCGCATGAAGGCGCTGATCGATGCCTTCAACAAGGAACATCCGGATATCCAGGTGAAGGGAACAACGCTTGAATGGGGCGTGCCCTTCTACACCAAGGTGCGGACCGCTTCTGCCGTCGGTGAGGGGCCCGATGTCATGACCTACCACCTTTCCCGTGCGCCGCTGGCGCTGCAGGAAAAGGTGCTGAGCGAGATTACCGACAAGGACCTCGAAGATGCCGGCCTGAAGAAAGATGATTTCTTCACCGCACCGCTTGAGGCGGCGACCCATGACGGCAAGCTCTATGCCGTGCCTTTCGATATTCACGCGCTTATTCTTTATTACAATGCCGATCTTCTCAAAGGGTCGCCCTATATCGACGCCGAAGGCAAGTTGACCGGCATCAAGACGATGGATGACTTTGAGAAGGCGCTGGCCTGGGCGAAGGAGAATGGCGTTGAGACGCCGGTGACCTACCAATCCGGCGGCGAAGCCGGGGTCTGGCGTGTCTTCTACACCCTCTTCTCGCAGCAGGGCGGCGAGCTCGTCACCAATGGCGAGGTGCTTGCTGGCGACAATGCCGAAAAGGCCGCCAAGGCCATCGACACCATGTCGAAATGGCGTGAAAACGGATGGGCGCCGGAGCAGGCGGAATATCCCGCCTCGGTTGCGCTCTTCTCCGCCGGAAAATCCGCCTTCCAGCTAAACGGCGTCTGGGAAGTGCCGACCTACAAGGATCTGGAAAAGAACAACAAGCTGGGCTTCAAATGGAGTGCGGTCGAGGTTCCGCCCTTCATGGGGAAACGCGCCACATGGGCGGATTCACACGCCTTTGCCATTCCCAACCAGGGCGACAAGACCGTTTCGGGTGAGAAGCGCGCCGCCGTCATGAAAGTGATCGGCTGGATGGAAAAACATGCCATCAGCTGGGCGGATGCGGGCCATATCCCGGCCTATAAGTCCATCACCGAAGGCAGCGACTACAAGGCGATGCAGCCGAATGCGACCTATGCATCTCTTGCGGAAGCGGCAGTATTTGATCCGAAAACCACGATCACCGGTGTTGCCTCGCCCGCCTATGATGCGGCGCTCAACGTCATTGCTCCCGCCATCCAGGGCTTCATGAGCGGTGCGGATGCGGTGGCGCAGATCAAGGAAGAGCTGCAAAGCAAGCTGAAGTGACAGGATACCAGCCCTCCGGTCTCTGGCCGGGGGGCGCCTGCAATGCGTGAAGTTCCGGAGACAGTCCATGGCAATGATTGAAAACCGGCGCAAGAAATCGCTGATCGCGCTGTCGATGGTGACGCCGTTCATCGTGGTCTTCGCCACCTTTTTCCTTTATCCGCTGATTGAAATGGTGCGCATGAGTTTCACAGATGCGCCGCTGATCGGTGACGGAAACTGGGTTGGGCTGGCCAACTACACCAAGCTGCTGAGCGACAAGCTCTTCGTAACCTCGCTGAAGAATAACGGCTATTTCGTGCTTCTGACCGTCGTGCCGACGACCGTCATCGCCCTGATGATAGCGCTCGCCGTCAGCCGCCTTTCGGGCGTCAAGCAGACAATTGCCATGAGCCTGTTTTTCCTGCCCTATGTGCTGCCCGTATCGGTCGTGACCGAAATCTGGGCATGGATGCTCGATCTGCAGTTCGGCATTCTGCAGCCTGTCATTTCGCTGATTGCCGGAAAGCCGGTCGCGGTCTTCAAGAACCCGTACTGGGTCATGCCGATGGTCGCCGTCGTGACCATCTGGTGGACGAATGGCTTCAACGTGCTGCTGTTCATTGCTGGGTTGCGCAATATTCCCACCGAGCTTTACGAGGCCGCCTCGCTCGATGGTGCGACAACCTGGCAGCGCTTCTGGCGGGTGACTTGGCCGCTTCTCTGGCCTGTGACGGCTCTCGTGCTCACTCTGCAATTGATCCTGCAATTAAAGATATTCGATCAGATTTATCTGCTCAGCGGCGGCGGACCCTTCAACTCCAGCTTCGTGCTTCTGCTCAAAGTCTATCGTGAAGCCTTCCAGCTCAACAATGGCGGTTATGCCTCCGCTGTCGCGACCGTGCTGTTCCTGCTGATCATGATCGTTTCCATTCTCCAGTTTCAGCTGCTGCGCATTCGGAGGAACTCATGAGCCTCACCAGAAGAATAGAAAACATTATCCTGACCGTGCTGACCTTTTCTGCGGCATTGGTCTGGATTTTCCCGCTCTACTGGACGTTCGTGACCTCCATTCGTTCGGATGAGAATGTCGCGGGCAATACGTCGCTGATCCCGGATGAATTCCGGCTGAGCGCCTATGTCAGCGCCATATTCAATACCAAATTGATGAACTGGTATATCAACTCCGTTGGCACGGCGGCGATCGTTACCGTGTCGGTCCTGCTGATTTCGATGTTGTGCGCTTATGCCCTGTCGCAGATCCGCTTTCCTGGCCGACGGCTGCTTTACGGCATCGTGCTGGCGAGTTTCATGGTGCCGGCGCAGACGCTTGTGGTCACCCAGTTCATCCTGATGAAGAACCTCAACCTCATCAATACCTGGGCGGGCATCATCCTGCCGCAGCTGATCACGCCCATCGTCATCATCGTCTACAAGCAGTTCTTCGACAGCGTGCCGAAAGAGATGCGAGAGGCTGTGGTGCTGGATGGCGGCGGCGAATACACCATTCTGTTCAAGGTCTATCTGCCGCTCAACTGGGGCATCACGACCGCCATGGCGATCGTAACATTCATCACGGTGTGGAACGCCTTCTTCTGGCCTTTCCTTGTTGTCACCTCGGAAAACATGATGACCATCCCTGTTGGCATCACGCAGGTCAACGACACCTTTGGTGTCGCTTATGCCAGGCTCATGGCCATCGCCATGCTGGCGGCGCTCCCGGTGATCATCGCTTACGTCATTTTCCAGAGACGCGTCACGGAGGCGATCATGATTTCTTCGGGGGTGAAGGGATAAATCCCACTTTCAGCCGGAGCGCGGCGGGCAGCAAGGAACAGGTCTGCCCGGCGAAAGGTTCGTGTCAACCGCGTCGCGCGGCTTCGATGGCGGCGATGTCGATCTTTTTCATTTCCATCATGGCGTCAAAGGCCCGCTTGGCTTCTGCGCCCCCGGCGGCCAGGGCTTCCATCAGCACGCGGGGCGTGATCTGCCAGGAAACGCCCCATTTGTCCTTGCACCAGCCGCAGGCACTTTCCTGGCCGCCATTGCCGACGATGGCGTTCCAGTAGCGGTCGGTCTCTTCCTGGTCTTCGGTTGAAATCTGGAAAGAAAAAGCCTCGCTATGTTTGAAGGCCGGTCCACCGTTGAGACCGATGCAGGAAACGCCCGCGACCGTGAACTGCACGGTCAGCACATCGCCCTTCTTACCGGAGGGAAAATCGCCGGGCGCATGGTTGACCCCGGTAACCGCGCTGTCGGGAAATGTCTCGGCATAAAATCTGGCGGCAGCCTCGGCGTCCTTGTCATACCAGATGCAGATCGTGTTCTTTTCCATTTGTGTGCTCCTCCCAAATTGAAATCGTCGTCGTGCCGGCGCGGAAATTCGCCGGCCATTGCCGGTTCCCCATCGGGCGTGAAATGCGGCTGTGGCGCAAACGTTCCGAAAACGTTGCGCCCTACTGCGTCAAAGCCAGCGCCTTACCCTGCGGCGATAGGCATCATAGGCCGGACCGAGTTCCTTTGTCAGCACGCGCTCCTCAATACTGACCTGCAGCACCACCGCGACGATAACGGCGATGGCGACGGAAAGCTGCAGGACCGAGGTGAACACCAGCCCCAGACCGGCAAACAGGACAGTCTGCCCGACAAAGACCGGATTTCTGGAAAAGCTGAAAGGCCCGCCATCCACGATGGCGCCGAGATGGCCCTCGGCCGCACCGATGCGCCATGATTTTCCCATGTAATGCTGGGCGTAGAGTGCGAGCAAACTTCCCGCCAGCACCATTGCCACCCCGAGGATACGGATAGCTGTGCCGGCATCGTGGCGGTCCAGAAGCGAGCTGGCCTGTTGCGGTTCGAGCCACAGAGTGACAAGCGGCAGAAGCGCGCCGAGAAGAAAGGCGACACGGAAAAGCATAGCGGGAATGGCTTGCCGTTCACGGCCTTTGGTGAAAAGCCAGATCGGCTCGCCCGTTTGTTTGGCCGATCGGGCCGTCAGCACTAAAAATCCGCCGATATAGGCCCACACCGAAAGCACTGTTATATTGTCGATCATGTTTCCCCCAGAAGCATTGTCAAACTCTGCAATTTCAAGAGGCATCGGGCCTCCGAATCGAAACCCAAGTATAGACACGAGTATTGCGCCGCCATGACTTCGGCCATGTGGCTTCAGGCCGTGTGGGGAATTTTGTAGGCAAGTGGCGGAATCGCCGGCTTTCCCTTGATGTTCAACTGCCGGCTGACGAACATCAACTTTATCCTTAAATATTATTTAAGAATGTAATCATAATATTCACGAATGATTTTGAATAGGAATCATCCCTTTCCATCGGAGAAACGCGCGTGAGTATTCTTGATCGTGGTGCCAATGCTTTTGCGGTTCTCGCCGCGCTTTCCAAATCCCAGGCCATCATTGAATTCGACCTTTCGGGAAAAATTCTCAACGCCAACGAAAATTTCTGTCGGGCGCTCGGTTATGAGCTTTCGGAAATCGTCGGCAGGCACCACAGCATGTTCGTGGAGCCTGCGGTCGTGTCCTCGCAGGAATACAAGGCCTTCTGGTCCAAACTTTCGGCCGGCCAGTTCGATCAGCGGCAATATAAGCGCATCGGCAAGGGCGGCCGGGAAGTCTGGATCGAGGCGTCGTACAATCCGGTGTTTCGTCGTGGCAAGCCGGTGAAGGTGGTCAAGATCGCCACCGATATTACCGACCGCAAGCTGAAGGCGGCGGAAGATGCGGGCAAGATCGACGCCCTGTCACGGGCGCAGGCCATCATTGAATTTTCTCCCGAGGGTGAAGTCCTGACTGCGAACGACAACTTTCTGGCAGCGCTTGGCTATTCTCTTTCCGAAGTGCAGGGCAGGCACCATTCCATGTTCTGCGAACCCGCCTATATCCAGTCGCCGCAATATAAAGAGTTCTGGGACAAGCTGGCCGGCGGCAATTTTGTGGCGGATGAGTTCATGCGTCTTGGAAAAGGCGGCCGCAAGGTCTTCATTCAGGCCTCGTACAATCCCATCTTCGATCTCAACGGCAAAGTGTTCAAGGTCGTCAAATTCGCGACCGACGTGACCGGCCGCGTCGAAAACGTCGAAAAGCTGGCGCAATGTCTCACCGATCTGGCCGAGGGCGATCTTGCCCAGAGCATCGACAAGCCGTTCATTCCCTCTTTGGATCGCTTGCGCACGGACTTTAACGCCGCGTCTGAAAAGCTGAAAAGGGCGATGACGCTGGTTTCTGAAAATGCCGGCGCCATTTCGTCCGGCTCGAACGAAATCAGGTCCGCTGCCGATGACCTTGCGAGACGCACCGAACAGCAGGCGGCCTCGATCGAAGAAACGGCGGCCGCACTGGAAGAGATCACCACTGCAGTGAATGATTCGAGCCGCCGTGCCGACGCGGCAGGAAAGATCGTCGCCCGTGCCCGCGACCATGCCGAACATTCGGGCCAGGTCGTGCGCGACGCCATCAGCGCAATGGACCAGATCGAAAAATCGTCCCGTGAAATTTCCAGTATCATCGGCGTGATCGATGAAATCGCCTTCCAGACCAATCTTCTGGCGCTGAATGCCGGTGTGGAAGCGGCGCGGGCAGGCGAGGCGGGCAAAGGCTTCGCGGTCGTGGCGCAGGAAGTTCGCGAACTCGCCCAACGCTCCGCGACGGCCGCAAAAGAAATCAAGAGCCTGATCAATGCCTCCGGCGCGCAGGTGGAGAACGGCGTGAGCCTCGTCACAAAGGCTGGCTCGGCTCTTCAGGAGATTGCCGAGCAGGTTCGGGATATCAATGGCAACGTCGTGGCGATTGTCGACGCTGCGCGTGAACAGTCCACGGCCCTTGCGGAAATCAATCAGGCGGTCAACACCGTCGATCAGGGTACGCAGCAAAACGCGGCCATGGTGGAGGAGCAGACGGCAGCAAGCCACAGCCTGGCGCGCGAGGCCGCGGCCCTGTTCGAACTCCTGGGGCAATTCAAGTTCGAGGATGCGTCTCGATCGGTCTCGTCTTCACGGAGCGTCCACCATCAGGCGTCGCCGCTGGCTCCGCGCCGCGCCGTCTCGCGTCCCCTTGCCACACGTGGCTCTGCTGCCCTTGCTGCCAACCACGAGGAATGGCAGGACTTTTGAGGACTGGTCAGTCATCGCCCTCGGGCGGCAGGTGCTAATCGAGTAGTCTCCCGCTCCTATGCCTCGGGCCGGTCCCGTCGCAGGGGGCGGGATCTCCCGTTTTGCCAGCGCATCCTTTGAACGGGGCTTCTCGACCGGGGTGGCCACGTGATGACAAGGCTAAAGACAACGGATATGGTTGTGGATCGGCCGATACAACCATTTCCGCCTTAGCAGTCTGGGGACATTCGTTTGTCAGGACCATCGATAAGCCGCCTGGCTCTTGTCATCTGCCTGCTGGCCGCGGGGGACGCGGCGGCGCGGGATCAAGGTGGCGCTGATCCCAAAGCCGTCTGCACCTATAGGCACGATGTCGCACCGGAATTGTGCATCCATGCAGCGACCTACAACAAAGATCTTTGCCGTGCCATCGAAGCGCTGGCTACCCGGCACGCGGTTCCGCCGGATTATTTCGCGCGTCTGATCTGGCGGGAAAGCCTGTTTCGGCCGAATGCCGTCAGCCCCAAGGGGGCGGAAGGCATTGCACAGTTCATGCCGGGAACGGCGCGGCTGCGCGGTCTGAACGACAGTTTCAACATTATCGCCGCACTGGAGGCGTCTTCCCGTTATCTGTCCGAACTCAATACGCGGTTCGGCAATTTCGGTCTCGCCGCAGCGGCCTACAATGCGGGCGAGGCAGGCCTTCGCAATTTTATTGCCAACGGTCGCCTGCCGACGGAGACACGGGACTACGTCTTTGCCATTACCGGTCATCCGGTGGAGACCTGGAAGGATAATCCGCCTGAAAAGGCCGCTCCGGCACTGGACGACAGCCGCCCTTTTTTCGATGCCTGCGTGCGGCTCGCCGACACCCGCACCATGAATGATCCCGTCCTTGTTTCCTCGGCAGACTGGGCGCCCTGGGGTGTGCAGCTTTCCGCGCACTATAATCCCGGCGTGGCGAACCGCCTGTTTACGCGCGCAATTGTTCAATTGCCCGAGCCGCTCAATGCAGAACGCGCACTGATCGTGCGCCAGAGAGGCGGAAATTTTGGCTCGCGCCCGCGTTATGCGGCCCGTATCGGCCGTGAAAATAGAGCCGAAGCCAACGCTCTCTGTCATGACATCAGGCAAGCGGGGGTACCCTGTACCGTTTTTCGCAACAGATAGCCGCGTGCCCCGTGACCGGTTCGCAAGGCGCCGCATCATCATAACAAGTTGATCTCGCAAAGCAGTGCTCGATCTTTAAGGGAGCCATGAACGTGCCTAGATTGGCGGCGATTGCCGGCCAAGGGGGCCGCTGTATCGGTGGGGATTGATCTGAAAATGAAATGGTTTGAAACCGCTTGTCTCGCAGCCGTTCTCGTCTTCGTAGCGGCCTGCACCACGACAGGAGAGACGCAGATTTCACGCGCTGTCGCGGCTTTTGTTGGTCAACCGCGGGAAGCCGCGATCGCTCGCCTTGGCCGCCCGAACAAGGTTATCATCGAAAACGGCGCAACCCAATCCTATTGGCTGAAGGTCGATGTGGAAACCTATGCGGGTCTCAGCAACAGGCGCGATATCAGGACCGTCGATGGAAAGACGCAGGTTTCGGAGACGGAGGGCATGAAGATCAAGGAACATCGTCGCGACTGCATCATCAAGATGACCGCCGACGCAGCATCGGTCATCAAGACGAGCGAAATCATCGGTCGTCCCGCCAATTGTAAGAATGTCCTCAATCGCCAGACGTCGTAAAGCGTTCCGTTGTGGTTGAGAGGCGGTCCGGGCGGTTCAGCGCCCGACCGACTTAAGCCACAATCTCTTTTGGGTCGTCGCTCCAGAGGTGTTCCATTGTCCTTGGCAAACGCCCGGCTGTTAGAACTCCATCTTGAACGTCAGCATATATTCCGTTCCCTTCGAGCGGTCTCGGGTCCGGGAGACTTCAAGTGAGGCCTTTTCGAATTTGTGGCCGATCGTTTCCTTGATCATGCCCGGCTTATCTTCCCGGCGCAGCGAGGTATTGCCGTATCCGATACCGATTTTGCGGGTGATCGCGTTCTCCGTGTAGGTTCTGCCAAACATCGCTGAAGCCCCGCCGCTGCGGACGGTCGTCTCGAAGCCGCGGGAATCGACATCGCGATAGGCGGAAGCGGCGATCGAATTGTCGGACTGGGTATAGCTGCCGCCGGCGCTGATTTTTGCAAGCCGGTGCCCGTCATGTTCAAGCGAAATGTTACCATCGGCCGATGGACCGAACTGGCCGCCATACATGCTGTCTTTGTAAGTGAAGCGGAAGCGACCACTTCGCGCGTCGATCTGATAATTATAGGATGCATCGCCGCTGCGTATCTGGATGCCAGGCGCCGGCTCACTGCCGAGGATCGGCGAAACCTTATCGGCAAACTGGAAGAGCGGTCGCGTGACCTGGTCGAATTCCGATTTCGATAATGGCAGCGGCTTGCCATCCGGATCAAATTTACCCACAGCGAGGCAGGGGCGCTGATTGATGATGCTTTTCAGTGCAAAGACGGTGCAATTGTCGCTGGTGATGCCAGCAATTGCGGCGTGGACGGAATTGCGCAATGTATAGCTGCCGCAGCAGGAGAAGGCTTCGTTGTCCACGCTCGCGTCGCGCGTATAGCCCGTGAAAATGATGCCGCTCGCTCCGGGCGACTGGTCGACATTCGCGAAATGAGGACCGCTTTGCAGCGGGAAGAGCCTCAGCTGGCCCCCATTGGCTTGCGTTTTCGGGTTGGAAGGTAGTGGAAGCGCCATTCTCTTCTCTCCTGGAACACGGGAACGATGCGCTTTTTTACCATCCTGAATTGAGGCTGCAACCCTCAACTGTACCCGTGGATATTCGTCGTTCCTGTGGATGAGGTTTCATGCTGTTGTTACCGTCAGCCTCTGCGCATATGTTGGGTCCCTTAATTTCGATCTTTCGGCAAGGCGGACAGGCGCATAATGACCTCTCAGTTGGACTTCTTTGCTCCTGCCGCGTCGCGGCTTTCCCAGGCTGACAAGGGGCGGAAAGCGTTGGTGCGCGATAGAACTCAGCGCGCCGCGCCTGATGATGAAGCGCTTGCCAACTATCTGGAGTCCACTGGCAACTATCGCGTCCTGCGCCGGCTGCAACAGCGCGCCGTCGTTGACCGGCCGAGGCCGGACTATCCGCGCCGGGGCGTGATTCTCGATACGGAAACGACGGGCCTCGACCACCGCGCAGACGAGATCATTGAAATTGGCGTCATCGCCTTTAGGTTCGACGATCGCGGGATGATCGGCGATGTGACCGGCGTCTATGGCGGACTTCGCCAGCCCGGTATCGCCATTCCAGAGGACATCACGCGCCTCACGGGGATTACCGACGAGATGGTTCTGGGGCAGTCTATCGATATCGACGTCCTCACCTCCCTTGTCGCTGATGCGGATTTGATTATCGCGCATAATGCCGGGTTCGACAGGCCGTTTTGCGAGGCTTTCTCCCCTATTTTCCACGACAAGGCCTGGGCCTGTTCCGTTTCCGAAATCGACTGGAAGGTCCGGGGCTTCGAGGGTAACAAGCTCGGCTATCTCATTGGACAGTCGGGTTACTTCCATGACGGACATCGCGCCGTGGATGATTGTTTCGCTCTGCTGGAGGTTCTTGGGCAGACCAGAGCCGGCGACAGCGACACGCCGTTTGCCGAACTTTATGCGGCAAGCCAGCGATCAAAAGTGCGCCTGTATGCGGAGAACAGCCCCTTCGACATGAAGGATCATCTGAAAAAGCGAGGATATCGCTGGTCGGATGGTTCCGATGGCAGACCGAAATCCTGGTGGGTGGAATTACCGGAAGAGAGTCTCGACGACGAACTGCATTTCCTGCGCACGGAAATCTATAGGTGGGAAGCTTATCCTGTTATCCAGCATCTCACCGCTTTCGAGCGGTTCAAGGCCCGTTAGAAGCTGCAAAATCCGCCGGCCAGGATTGCATACAATTTCTGCAATGGATCGAAAACAATCGACCTAAATTTGAGCATGTCCGAATTCACCTTTTCGGGCAGCGGACAAATATTATTTTAGATCAATGGCAAAGCCCAACTGGCACGGCTCCTGCATGACCAAGATGTCGCAGGAGAGTGTTTATGAGCAAAGCCGCAGCAATCGACATCGCTTCCGTTTCCAAGGTCTACGGCAGCACCACCGCCGTGCATGCGATCAGCCTCAAAATTCCCGCCGGCAGCTATTGCTGCCTTCTTGGTCCCTCGGGCTGCGGCAAGACATCGACGCTGAGGATGATCGCCGGCCATGAGACGATTTCCACCGGCGATATCAGGCTTGGCCATACGGTGGTGACGGACTTGCCGCCCGCCCGGCGCGGCACGGCGATGATGTTCCAGTCCTATGCGTTGTTTCCGCATCTCGATCTCGTCGACAATGTCGCCTTCAGCCTCAAGATGAAGGGTGTGGACAAGGATGCCCGCCGGGCCAAGGCACTTGAGATGCTGCAACTGATGCAGCTCGAGCCCTACGCCAACCGCCGCCCCGCACAGCTCTCCGGCGGGCAGCAGCAGCGTGTGGCGTTGGCGCGTGCACTCATCACCGATCCCGAAGCGCTGTTGCTGGATGAGCCGCTTTCGGCGCTTGACCCCTTCCTCAAGATCCGCATGCGCGCCGAGCTGAAGAAGCTGCAGACCTCGCTCGGCATCACCTTCGTCCATGTCACCCACAGCCAGGAAGAGGCGATGGCGCTTGCCGATATCATCGTCGTGATGAACGACGGACGCATCGAGCAGGCTGCCACGCCACGTGAGGTCTTCGAGCGTCCGGCGACCGCTTTCGTTGCCCGCTTCATGGGCGACCACAATGTCATCTCCGGGCGCTTCCGGGAAAAGACCGGTGATCTCGTTATAATGGAAGTTGTCGGCGGCGGCAGCTTCACCGCAAGCGGCGTCGCGCCCGACGATGGCGCGGTCGATATTGCCGTGCGCACCGACCGCGTGCGCGTCGGCGAGGCGGACCAGCCGGGCCTCGGTTTCACCGGCATCGTCTCGAATGTCGAATATCGCGGCGCCAGCGTGAAGATTGCGGTCACCGGCGCGGGCATCGAGGATTTCAACGTCATCCTCAGCGACGCCGCCTTTTTCGAGAACCCGGTCAAGGCCGGTGATGCCATACCGCTTTCATGGAATGCGGCCGATGCCATCGTGCTCGGCCGGGTAGAGAAGTGACCCCAAAAATAACCAGAGGAGAACTTTGAAATGACCGATACCACCAACAGCAAGAAGGGCCTGACCCGCCGTGGCCTTCTGAAGGCAGGCGCGGCTGCGACAGGTGCGGCGATTGGCTCCGGCCTCATCACCGGCTTCCCGACCATCTGGGCACAGAACCCCATCACCATCCGCCAGTTCGGCACCGGCGTGTCGAACCTCAACGCCATTGCCGAAAAGTGCAAGGCCGATCTCGGCATCACGCTTGAGATGACGGCGACGGATTCCGATGCAGCCGCCCAGCGCGCCGTCACCCAGCCGAATTCCTACGACATCGCCGATATCGAATACTGGATCCTCAAGAAGGTCTATCCGGCGGGTGTTATCCAGCCGATGGAAATCAAGAAGCTGAAGTACTACGACAAGATCGTGCCGCTGTTCAAAAACGGCAAGCTGAAGCCTGACAGCGTTGTGGCGCAGGGCACCGCGCCGCACACGGTCGGTTACGTCGAGAAGCCCGGCGACAAGACCTTCGCCAAGGGCGAAACCGATTATTTCACCATGGTTCCGACCATCTACAATGCTGACACGCTCGGCATCCGCCCCGATCTCGTCGGCCGTGATATCACCAGCTGGGCCGATATCATGGACCCGAAGTTCAAGGGCAAGACCTCGATCCTCAACATCCCGTCCATCGGCATCATGGACGCGGCGATGATCATGGAAGCCATGGGCAACATCAAATATGCCGACAAGGGTAATATGACGAAGGAAGAGATCGACAAGACCATCGACTTCCTGATCAAGGCGAAGAAGGACGGCCAGTTCCGCGCCTTCTGGAAGAGCTTCGACGAAAGCGTCAACCTCATGGCCTCGGGCGAAGTCATCATCCAGTCCATGTGGTCGCCCGCCGTTGCCGCCGTCCGCTCCAAGGGTATCGCCTGCAAGTACCAGCCGCTGAAGGAAGGCTATCGCTCCTGGGGCGGTGGTCTGGGTCTCGCCAAGCATCTGTCCGGTGCGAAGCTCGATGCAGCCTATGAATATATCAACTGGTACACCTCTGGCTGGGTCGGTGCTTACCTCAATCGTCAGGGTTATTACTCCGCGGCGATGGAAACAGCAAAGGAGCACATGACCGCCGACGAGTGGGGCTACTGGGTCGAAGGCAAGCCCGCGCAGGGCGATATCATCGCACCAGACGGCAAGGTCATGGAAAAGGCCGGCGCGGTGCGCGATGGCGGCTCCTTCGAGGAGCGCATGGGCAAGGTGGCGTGCTGGAACTCTGTCATGGACGAAGACCGCTATATGGTCCGCCGCTGGAACGAGTTTATCGCCGCATAGCACCCGAAAAAGTTGAGATCGGTGGCGTCGGCTGCCGGTCTTGACAGGGACAGAGCCTCTAATCTCTCCGTCATCCTCGGGCTTGACCCGAGGATCTCACGAGCCACCACATCAAATGTGGTTGGATCCTCGGTACCCGCCCGAGGGTGACGTCGCGTTTGAAGAGAGCTTTGCCTGACACATTGCCCGGTGCGAAAGCCGCCGGTGCATCCGAAAATCCACCGAAAGGCTCCCCCATGGTGACGGTCAGACTCATCGGCGTCAGCGATAAAAATAAGGACAAGCCGCCCCGCAGCTTCGCGCTGCCGCCAAAGCTCGTCTCCTATGTGCAGGCGACGCCGCTTTTCCTGATCCTCGGCTTTTTCCTGGCTCTGCCGATCCTGATGATCGCCGTCGTCAGCTTCTGGGATTACGACTTCGCACAGATGTACCCCGATTTCGTCACTTTCAATTACCTGGAGACGCTCGGCTCGTGGGTCACCTGGCAGACCTATCTCAACACGCTGAAATATGCCGCCATGGTCTGGGCGATCACGCTTTTCTGCGGTTTCTGGGTAGCCTATTTCCTCGCCTTCCACATTCGCACCACCACCATGCAAATGGTCCTGTTCCTCGTCTGCACCGTGCCGTTCCTGACCTCGAACATCATCCGCATGATTTCCTGGATTCCCGTTCTCGGGCGAAACGGTCTCGTCAACAGCGCATTGGTCGGCACCGGCATCATTCCCGAGCCGATCGAGTGGTTGCTCTATTCCGACTTCGCCGTGGTGCTGGCCATGGTGCATCTCTATACGCTTTTCATGGTCACGCCGATCTTCAACACGCTGATGCGCATCGACAAATCGTTGATCGAGGCGGCGCGTGACGCCGGCGCGACCGGCTGGCAGACACTCACCAATGTCATCATTCCGCTCGCCAAGCCCGGCATGGCCATCGGCAGCATCTTCGTCGTGACGCTCGTCATGGCGGATTTCTCCACGGTTCAGGTCATGTCCGGCGGGCAGAGCGCCTCGGTGGCGCTGATGATGAAAAACCAGATGTCGCTGCTGCAATATCCGGCTGCGGCCGCCAACGCCGTCATCCTGCTCATCCTCGTTCTTCTGATGGTCGCGGGCATCCTGCGCATCGTCGATATCCGCAAGGAGCTTTGATCCATGCACCGGGAAAAACGCAGCCGCGAATTTTATATCCTCGCCTTCTTTTTCGCGCTCTTTGTGCTGTTTCTGTATGGCCCGCTATCGGCCATTCTCATCCTCGCCTTTCAGGGTCCGAATGGCGGCCTGACCTTTCCGCTCAACGGCATGTCGCTGCACTGGTTCGGCAACCTCTTCGAGCAACAGGCGGTCGGCGACTTTGGCGGCTCTTTCCGCCGTTCCTTCGGCCTCGGGCTGATGGTGATGATCGTCACAGTCCTTGTCTCGCTGCTGGCGGGCCTCGCTTTCCGGCGCAGATTCATCGGCGCGACACCGCTGTTTTATCTCTCGGTTGCCAGCCTTGTCGTACCGTCGATCATCATATCGCTGGGCATTGGTGTTCTTTTTCAGCAGCTTGGGTTGGAACCCTCATGGTATACATCAGCTTTCGGCGCGCATCTGACCTGGACGTTGCCCTTCGGCGTGCTCATCATGTTCGCCGTCTTCAACCGCTTTTCTCCGTCCTATGAGGAAGCGGCGCGAGATCTTGGAGCATCCTCCTGGCAGACCTTCGCCCATGTGGTGCTGCCGATGATCGCACCGAGCCTGATCGGCGTCGGTCTTTTCGGCTTCACGCTGTCTTACGACGAGTTCGCCCGCACGTTGATGACGGCAGGCACTTACAATACTTTGCCGCTGGAAATCTACGGCATGACCACCAACGTCACGACACCGGTGCTTTATGCACTGGGCGCTGTGACAACCCTGTTCTCATTCCTGGTGATCGCGGCCACGCTCGGTCTGATCGTCATGCTCAATCGCCGCCATTCTCGCGGATAAAGAAACGGAAAATGCGCGTTCTCGTCATCAATCCGAACACCACGCAGTCCATGACGGCAACAATTGCCGATGCCGCCAATCGGATCGCTGGCCGCGACACGGAAATCGTTGCCGTCACCTCTTCCATGGGCCCTGTTTCAATCGAGGGTTACTACGACGAGGTTTTTGCCGTCCCGGGCCTGTTGCTGGAACTCGCAAAGGCGCCGCAGCTTGGAGCCGATGCTGCGATCATTGCTTGCTTCGACGATACCGGGCTCGATGCGGCGCGCGCTCTGGCCGATATTCCCGTTCTCGGCATTTGCGAAGCCGCGGTGTCGGCGACCGCTTTCATCGCCCAGAAATTCACCGTCGTCACGACGATGGAGCGCTCAAGATTGCCCGTGGAACACCTTGTCCATCGATATGGCATGTCCTCGCGCTGCAATGTGAGGGCCGCGGATATTCCGGTGCTGTCGTTGGAAGATCCCGGCTCCAACGCGCGCGAAAGGTTGCGCGAGGAAATCGCGCTGGCGATCAGAGATGACAGGGCGGAAGCGATCGTGCTCGGTTGTGCCGGCATGGCTGACCTTGCCGCCGAATTGCGCGAGGAATTCGGCGTGCCTGTTGTCGATGGTGTCGCGGCAGCCGTCAAACAGGCGGAATCGCTGGTCGCCATGGGGCTTTCCACTGCCAAGCGCGGTGCCTATGCCACCCCGCTCGCCAAACCCTATCGTGGATTGTTGGAAGCCTTCCAGCCGGACAGGCTCTCGGCGATGTCGGCAGGTTGAGTTAGCGACGCCGTTTTACTGGTGCCACCCCTTCATATCCCTGTCATCATGGTGTTTGATATCGAGACCATTTCAAGACAGATCTGTGTTGACGACTAGCCGTTTGCACACAAGGGAGCTTCCGTGGAATCGTCAGCGCGAACTGTAGAGACAGAGGGGCGCAGCCTCCGGCATGGCACACCGGGGGAGGTTTTTGCGGCGTTCCTGAAGCTCGGGGTTACGTCCTTTGGCGGTCCTATCGCGCATCTCGGCTATTTTCGCGATGAGCTGGTTGTCCGGCGCAAATGGATCGATGAGACCGCTTATGCCGATCTTGTGGCGCTCTGCCAGTTCCTGCCGGGGCCGGCCTCAAGCCAGGTCGGTTTTGCGCTGGGGCTGCTGAGGGCAGGGCCGCTCGGTGCCCTTGCAGCGTGGACGGCATTCACCCTGCCTTCGGCTATTCTGCTTGTTCTCTTCGCCACGGTTGCGGCTTCCATCGATGGACCTGTCGGGACGGGCTTGCTGCACGGCTTGAAGATCGTTGCCGTTGCCGTTGTGGCGCAGGCGGTCTGGGGTATGGCGAAAAGCCTCACGCCGGACCGGGAGCGCGCAAGCATCGCGCTTGCCGCGATTGTCTGCGTCGTCTTTGTCGCTGGCGCCTTCGGACAGGTGTTGGCGCTCGCTGTAGGTGCCGTCGCCGGTCTGGTCTTTTGTCGTGCAGAAGCCGCTGGGCAGGCGAGCCATCTCAGTTTCGGGGTGCCGAAAACTGTCGGCTTTGTCTCGCTTGCCAGTTTCGCTCTCCTTCTTGTTTTTCTGCCCCTGCTCGCGGCATCGGATGCATCGCAGGGCCTTTCCCTGTTTGATGCATTTTATCGGGCTGGCGCTCTGGTTTTCGGTGGCGGGCATGTGGTCCTGCCGCTGCTGCAATCGGAAGTCGTTTCAAACGGCTGGGTGACGAAAGATGCCTTTATCGCCGGTTACGGGGCGACCCAGGCCGTCCCCGGGCCGCTTTTCACCTTCGCGGCCTATCTCGGCGCGGTTGTCGGGCCGCAGCCGAATGGTCTGGCAGGTGCTGCCATTGCGCTTGTTGCGATCTTCCTGCCGGGTATGCTTCTGCTTGTCGGCGCGCTGCCATTCTGGGAGGGGTTTCGGAAGCGGCTGCTCGCGCAAGCGGCCATGCGTGGCGCAAACGCCGCCGTCGTCGGCATTCTCGGTGCTGCTCTCTATGATCCGGTGTGGACGAGTGCCATCTTTACGGCAAAGGATTTCACACTCGCGCTTGCCGGGTTCATCCTGCTGACGGTGTGGAAAACACCGCCATGGGCGGTGGTGTTGTTCTGTGCCGCCGGCGGCGTCCTGCTGGCTATCTCATCGGCTGCTTAGGAGGAACCAATCGTCTCAAACATCCACTCGGAAAACGCCTGCATCGCTGGTGTCGGCGGTTTTGATTGCAGCCGGGTGAGCCAATAGCTCCCGAGCGAAATCGTAACGGGAAATGGCTGAACGATCGCACCCGAGGCAAGATGCCGTGAAAACATCGATGGTGGCGCAAGCGCAACGCCAAGCCCCTGAAGCGCGGCTTCCATCATTCCAAGCGAGGTATCGAAGACAATACCCGCGTTGACCTGCGCGGCGGGCGTCACGCCGGCCGCTGCAAACCAGGTGCTCCATTCATCCGCACGGTAACTGCGCAGCAAGGTCGCTTCCATGAGGTCGGTGGGAGTTTTTAGTGTCTCTGCGAGTTTCGGCGTGCACAGCGGGGAAAGCGGCGCCTCGAAGAGCCGGAATGCATCGGTGCCGTGCCATGAGCCCTGGCCATAACGAACGGCAAAATCAAGGCCCTCGGCCGCCATATCCACTCGGTTGTTGTTTGTCGAAATCCTGACGTCGATAAACGGGTATCGCTTTTGAAAAGCCGCCAGCCGTGGCAGCAGCCAGCCCACGGCGAAAGTGCCGACGACGCCCAGAAACAGCAATTCGCGCACGTGTCCGGCTTCGATCCTGTCAAGCGTCGTTGCCATCTGGTCGAAGGAACTGGTAACCGTCGGGAGCAGTGCCTCGCCTTCGGCCGTGATTTTCAAACCGCGCGGAAGCCGTTGGAAAAGCGCCACGCCAAGACGTCTCTCCAACCCCTTCACCTGCTGGCTCACAGCCGCTTGGGTCACGCAAAGCTCGATGGCCGCACGGGTAAAACTCAGATGCCGGGCGGAGGCTTCAAAAGCCCGCAGACCGTTCAGGGGAAGAAATTGCCGTACCATCCAAGACCTAGATTTTCTTGTGTCTCGTCCCAGATATCATGGTTTGTTCGTGCAATGTAGCGCGGTTACACGTTTTTCGCTGGGGCTGGCTGAGAGGCCGAAAATCCACCTGAGGTTTTGGAGAAAGCGAAACATGAAATTCACCCGCCGACATATCGCATTGGCTGCCTTGCTCTCGACGGGCCTTTCCGTGCAGGCATCTGCCGCCGATGAGGCCGAGCTGAGAGCGGCAGCCGACGCCGCCATCAGGCCGATCATGGAGAAGAACGGCATTCCCGGCATGGCCGTTGGCATCACTGTTGACGGACAGAGCCAAGTCTTCACCTACGGCGTCGCCTCAACCGAAACGCGCGCGGCGGTTACGCCGCAGACGCTGTTCGAACTCGGCTCGATCAGCAAGACCTTTACCGCGACGCTCAGCGCCTATGCCGCACTAAATGGTCAGCTTTCGCTTGAGGGGAAGGTTGCGGACTATGTTCCGGCGCTGAAGGGCAAGCCTTTTGGCAACGTCCAACTTTATCATCTCAGCACCCATACGGCAGGCGGCTTTCCCTTGCAGGTGCCGGACGACGTGAAAACGGAAGAGCAACTGATGTCCTATCTGAAGGGGTGGAAACCTTCCTATAGGGCCGGCACCCACAGAAGTTACGCCAATCCCAGCATCGGCATGCTTGGATACATCACTGCAAAGGCGATGGGGCAGGGCTTCGATGACGCCATGCACAACACGCTTTTTTCTGCGCTCGGTCTCAAAAACACCTTCACCGTGGTGCCGAAAGCAAAGATGGACGACTATGCGCAGGGTTATAAAAAGAATGGTGACCCCGTCCGCCTGACACCCGGTGTCCTCTCTTCCGAGGCCTATGGTGTGAGATCGACGGCCGACGACATGATCCGCTTCGTCAACGCTAACATGGCGCTCGAAAAACTGGATGCAAAAATCCAGCAGGCAGTTACGGCTACCCACACCGGCTATTTCAGCGTCGGTCCCATGACGCAGGACATGGTATGGGAGCAATTTGCCTATCCGGTTTCGCTCAACACTTTGAGTGAGGCGAATTCGGGTGCACTGGTGAAGACCGTCCCGGTCACGGCAATCTCCCCGCCCATGGCGCCGCGAAAGGATGTGCTGATCAACAAGACCGGATCTACCAATGGTTTTGGTGCCTATGTCGCCTTCATTCCAGAGCGTAAGATCGGCATCGTCATCCTGGCCAATAAATTCTATCCCAATGTCGAGCGGGTTCGCGCCGCCTATGAGATATTGGCGGCTATCGAAAAAAGATAAAGCTGCGATCGCGGCGCCGGCTACTGACTTGTAGGGCCGGCGCCGTCCGCAATTACGCTATAGCTAAAATAAAGCATTAACCCACACGTCTGAAAAAGCAGAGATCGTAACCGCTGTTAAACGCCGCAACTTCAATATGCCGTCTCCACGACATCAGGACGCCTATTAAGATGCGCTCAACCCAATTCAGACTTGTAGGCTCCGCCGTCCTGCTCGTCGCGGTCCTTCTGATCGGTCTTGCCGCGATCCCGTACTTCGGGGTTGCCCGGCTAGACAGGGAAGTCCGCGAGCGTCAGGAGACGCTGGTATCCCGCAATATTTCGATCTGGATTTCCGACGTAGAGTTCGCTTTGACGGCCTGGACGATATGGGATGAGGCCATCGCCAAGGTCGACAATGCCTTCGATCTGGAATGGACTGACCGCAACATCGGCCGTTCGCTGATCGGGACGTCACGGACGCGCTTCGTCATGATCATCAACGGTCGCGGAGACATCGTCTACACTAAAACGGACGATGAATTCCAGGGCCGGCCCTTTTTCGCTCGCGGGCCGCAAATGATAGCCGCTGATGCGCGTCCGCTCATCGATTCCGTCAGAGACAAGGAAAAGGCCGGTCGCCCAGCCGGTATCCCTCAGCCGATCGCCTTCAGCAAGATCGAAGTGATTGGCGATGAAGCAGTGCTGCTGTCGGCAAGCCTGTTTCAGCCGGATTTCAGCACCACCGTTCCACAAGGTACACATGCCCCCATCCTCGTCTCAGCAATCCCTATCGCCGGCAGTCTTCAGGAATTCCTCGGTAATCGTTTCCTGCTCGACGACGCGACCATGGGACCCGCAGTGAACGTTTCCGAAGGGCGTGCGAAGGTGGAGGTGGCAAGCGGGCCGAACGGGCAGGCGCAGGCATTGTCCTGGCGTCCAGCGACGCCGGCACATGATCTGCTAAGGCAATCGCTGCCACTCGCAGTCGCCGTCATTCTGGTTCTCGTTGTCGTCTGTACGGTTGCGGCACGCATTTCACGGCGTGCCATCGTTTCTCTCGTCGAAGCCGAGCGCCGGATGAGGCATGCTGCCACGCATGATTTTCTGACTGGCCTCGCGAACCGATCGATGGTTTCCCCGGAATTCGGTCGAATGTCCAAAACCGGAGAGGTTGCCGTCGTTTGCCTTGATCTTGACGGTTTCAAAGCGATTAACGACCGCCATGGCCATGCAGCGGGTGACGCGTTGCTAAAGGAAGTCGCTGCACGTCTGAAAGCGGCCTGTCGTGCAGGAGACAGCGTCTTCAGACTTGGAGGTGACGAGTTTGCCCTCCTGATGTCAGACGTTTCTCCGGCGAAAGCCGAGTTGTTTTGCCGGCAACTCTGCTTGGAGATTTCCCAGCCTTATTTCATACAGGAAAAGCCCGTGGTTATCGGAGCGTCGTTCGGGCTCAGCGTCGTGCCTGCCGGCGAGACGAGCTGTGACGCTGCGTTTCGAAATGCCGATGAGGCGCTTTATCGCGCAAAAAATACGCTTCGATACACACCGCCTACCCAGCAACCGGAGAGCGACCACGTGCGGCGTGTTGGCTGACAAAACACTGACATCTGGAAAACCGGCCGGAGCGGATGACAGTCGGGGTGAACCGCTGTACCTGACAATAGTGCGCCGGCAACCGATTCGGCTTCGTGCGCAAGCGGTATGTCATTAAACGGCAGACGTTCTGTGAGGCGGTGAATCCAGGGGAGGAGCCTCGCGCATGCCTGCCGGTTGTTTCCTTGGGGGACGAGAATGAGCGATAGGGGTGGATATTTTCCGCGTTGGAGACTGAAAACCGAAGGGCGCATCCTGCCCGATGAGCGGTTGCCCGCCGGACAGACGGCTGTGCTTGGGCTGCAGCATGTCGTTGCGATGTTCGGTTCTACGGTTCTAGCCCCGCTGATCATGGGTTTCGACCCCAACGTCTCGATCCTGTTTTCCGGTATCTCGACGCTGATCTTCTTCATCGCCGTTGGCGGTCGCGTTCCAAGCTATCTTGGCTCGTCCTTCGCATTTATCGGGCCCGTGCTTGTTGCAACGGGTGCCGCTGCCGGTGCCGCGAGCCCGAATATTGCCCTGGCGCTCGGCGGCATCATCGCAGCCGGTATGCTCTATGCGTTGATCGGCGTTATCGTCATGATCGCCGGACACAACTGGATCGAGAAACTGATGCCGCCGGTTTTGACGGGCGCGATCGTCGCGGCGATCGGCCTCGTTCTCGCGCCTATTGCGATTGCCAGCGCTTCCGGCTCTGGTCCCGGTAATCCCGATGGCGACCAGCTCTCGCGTTGGATTGCGATCCTGACTGTCGCATCAGTCGGTGCCATTGCCGTCTATGCGCCCGGCATGGCGCGCCGCCTGCCGATCCTCCTGGGTGGTGCCATTGCCTATATCGCCTATCTCGTGGTGGCAAACGGCCTCGGTCTCGGCAAACCCGTCGACTTTAGCGGCGTCGCAGCTGCATCATGGTTCGGTCTGCCGACTTTCACCGCTCCGGTGTTTTCCGCATCCGCCATCACGCTGATTGCGCCCGTGGTCGTTATCCTTGTTGCTGAAAATCTGGGGCATATCAAAGCGATCGGCGCAATGACCGGCCAGAACCTCGACCGTTATCTCGGGCGCGCCTTTATCGGTGATGGTCTAGCGACGATGTTTTCCGGCGCCTTCGGCGGAACCGGCATGACGACTTATGCCGAAAACATGGGCGTCATGGCGATCACCCGCATTTTCTCGACGCTCGTGTTCGTTGTTGCGGCACTGGTCGCCATCCTCCTCGGTTTCTCACCGAAGTTCGGTGCGCTGATCCAGACAATACCGGGACCCGTTATCGGCGGGCTGTCCGTTGTCGTTTTTGGCCTGATTGCCGCGACTGCGGGCCGCATCTGGGTTGAAAACAAGGTAGATTTTTCCGAGCCACGCAACCTCATCACCGTCGGTATCGCGCTTGTTCTCGGTGCCGGCAACTTCAAGCTCAACGTCGCCGGCTTCACGCTTGACGGTATCGGCACGGCGACGATCGGCGCGATTGCCTTTTATCATCTGCTGGGCCTCGGCAGATCAACGGGCGCGAAGTGACGCACATATAATGTTGTCGCTTGGATGGTGATGAGATCATGAAAACCATCGGAATTCTCGGCGGCATGTCGGCCGCATCGACCCAGATCTATTATCGGACGCTGTGCGAGATCACCCGTGATCGTCTCGGCGGCCTTCATTCGCCCGAGCTTTTGATCCGCTCTCTCGATTTTGCGAAGATTGAGGCGCTGCAGGCGCTCGGGCAATGGGATGCTGCGGCCTCCATTCTCAATGCCGAGGCGAAGGCGTTGGAAAAGGGCGGTGCAGACTTCATCCTGCTGGCGACGAACACGATGCATAAGGTCGCATCGGCGATGATGGCTGACGTGACCATTCCGTTACTGCACATCGCTGATGCCACCGCGCAACGCATTTCAACCGCCGGTCTCAACCGCCCGGGGCTGATCGCCACCGCCTTTACGATGGAGCAAAGCTTCTATCGTGACCGGCTTGTCGAAGCATCACTTCACCCAATTATTCCAGACGAAAATGACCGGGCAGAGGTGCATCGCATCATCTATGATGAGCTCTGCATGGACATCATCGAGGACGAAAGCCGCTCGAAATTCGAAGACGTTGCCCAGCGTCTGGTGGCCGTCGGGGCTGACAGCGTGATCCTTGGCTGCACGGAAGTATGCATGCTACTCAACCAGGGCAATGTGACGGTGCCCGTCTTCGATACGACACGGATTCATTGTGAGGCAGCCATCGATCTGGCCCTTTCGCCGTGACGGTATCCGCGCCGGCATTCTCGCGTCTTGCCGAGGCCCGGATAAACGCCTGTCTGAGCGCCGGACGGAACGGGCGATGCTAAAAAAGTAGCCATATTGCTCCTCCTTTCGTCGCAATTCCAAATCATGTATAGCGGCATCAGTTTTACATGCCTGGTGACACTATGGATCGGAATGTGACCGCCGAAAGGCAGTTGGAACTTACGGTATTTGCGCCGATTGCGCCTTCTCTTCCAATCCGAGAGGATGAGCCTTATGCCCGCGACGAGATGCTGCACGAAATATTCGAGCAGACAGCGAGGCGTTACCAAAACAAGTGCGCAGTCCGACTGCTCGGGAATGACCCCGAAAACAGCCGCCGCAAAGAACTGACCTACGGACAGCTTGCCGAGCGCGCCGTCCGGTTTGCGAGGCAGCTGCATTCGATGGGCGTCAAGCGTGGTGATCGTGTCGTCATCTGCCTGCCGCGCGGCCTCGATCAATATATGGCCATTCTCGGCACGCTTTGGGCCGGCGCGTGCTACGTGCCCGTCGACTGGACCTATCCGCAGGATCGCATCGATTTCATTGCCGAAGATAGCGGCGCGAAGCTAATCGTTACGGATGCCGAGCGCGCGGGCGGCATGCGGGTCACGACCCTTGTCGTCAACGAGACGCTTGGCGATCTTGCCGCTCAGGACGCCGTGCCAATTACCCGCGCCGAAAGCGGCGCGACGCCTGATGATCTCGCCTATATCATCTATACATCTGGAACCACCGGGCGCCCGAAGGGAGTGATGATCTCCCATTGCAGCGCCTGCCACTTCCTGCGGTCCGAAGGCGCAATCCTTGCTATCGAAGACAGCGACCGGGTGTTCGGCGGCTTCAGCATCGCTTTCGACATGTCCATCGAAACCATGTGGAGTGCATTTGCCGCCGGGGCAGAGCTGCTTGTCGCGACCGAGGCGCTTCACAAAGCTGGCCCGGATGTGGCGATCACCCTTGCGGAAGAAGGGGTTAACGTCTGGCATGTCGTGCCGTCGCTCTTTACCCTCGTTGAGACGCAGATACCGACATTACGGATTGTGAACCTGGGTGGCGAAGCCTGCCCGCCTGATCTGGTCGACCGTTGGGCGCGTCCCGGTCTTCGTATCCTCAACACCTATGGCCCGACCGAAACGACTGTCACGGCAACCTGGACGGAGGTGCAGCCCGGCCGCCGCGTAACGATAGGCCGGCCGCTGCCGGGCTATACCGCCTGGATCGTCGATGACAAACTCTGGCCAGTCAATGCCGGTGCCGAAGGCGAACTCGTCATCGGCGGGCCTGGGCTCAGTGGCGGTTATGTGAACCGGCCGGACCTGACGGCCGACAAATTCGTGACAACGCCTTTTAACGGGCCGGACGGCCGCCCCGCCCGAATTTACCGATCCGGCGACCTTGTACGTCTCGATGCCGTCGGTGACATCGAGTTCATGGGCCGTATCGATACGCAGGTAAAAATTCGCGGTTTCCGTGTCGAACTCGCAGAAATTGAAGCAGTCATTGCCGAGGATGCGTCCGTCGCCCAGGCGGTCGTCCACCTCTTCCGCGACAACGACGGATCGGAGCTTTTGGCTGCATTCCTTGTTGCGCGCGGCAGTGCCGCAGTCGACATCGAAGCCGCGCGCAAACGGGTGAATGACCGTTTGCCCAATTATATGCGGCCGGCCGCCTACCAGGTGCTGGATGCCCTGCCGACACTGCCGGCCTCTGGCAAGGTGGATCGCAAAGCGCTGCAGCGTCCTGTGGTCGTTTCCGTTTCCGACCGCGAGATGGTCGCTCCCGAAACGCCGCTCGAAATGCAGCTTCATGGCATCTGGTCGGAAGCTTTCGCCCCGCAGAAAGTATCGGTGGTGGACGATCTATTCGAGGATTTGGGTGGCCATTCCCTTAAAGCCGCCCGCCTGGCATCGGCGATCCGCAAATCTCCCGGCCTATCCGGCGTTTCCATTCAGGACCTTTATGCCGCGCCGACTATCCGTCTGCTTGCCGAACGGCTGCGGGACCGCGTCATAGCCGAGAGCGTGGTGCAGGAACCGTTCCACCGGGTCAGCCAGTCCCAGAAACGCCTATGCTGGGCGCTTCAGACACTTGCCCTCATCCCCATTTACGCTGTGGCGGGCCTGCAATGGTTCTTCCCCTATCTCGCCTATACCTATCTGGTCGAAGACTTCGGGCGCGTCTCAGCGCTGCTTCTTGGCGGCCTGAGTTTCATTTTCATTCCGCCCCTGGGTATGTTGTTTGCCATTCTCGTCAAATGGCTGATCATTGGCCGTTATCGGTCGGGCGACTATCCGCTCTGGAGCAGTTACTATCTGCGCTGGTGGTTCGTCAGGCGCCTTTCAGACATCATAGCCACGCCTTATCTCAGCGGCACGCCGATGATCCGTTTTTATTATCGGTTGCTTGGCGCCAGGATCGGTCGTCGTGCCTTCATCGGAACCGTCAACATCGACACGGCCGATCTCGTCAGCATTGGCGATGACGCCATTGTCAGCGATTACGCGATGTTGGCAACAAGTTCGGTCGAACGCGGGCTGCTCCGCATCGGTCCGGTATCAATCGGCAACAGCGCCTTTATCGGGACGATGTCGGTGGTGGGACGCAATGGGGCAGTTGGCGACGCTGCAGCACTCGATGATCTTTCGTCCCTGCCGATGAACCAGTCGATCCCGGCGGGGCAAAGCTGGAGCGGCTCCCCCGCCAAATGTATCGCGACCGGACGTGTTCCAAAGCGGGATGAGGAGGCGGGCTTCCTGCGCCGGTTCCTCGTAGGTTTTGGCCTTTTCGTTGCCGCCGCCGTTCTTCCGCTCGTTGCGATCCTGCCGATCGCGCCGGGTCTGATTGCGATGATCGAAATCGACTGGAATACGGACGGGTATTCCTACCTGTTGATTTCGCCGGTCCTGGCGCTCACCTATATCGTCCTCATGTGCGTTCTGACGGTCGCTGCCAAGCGGCTGATCCTCGGGTCGGTGCGACCGGGGCGCTACTCGATCCACAGCTGGTTCTACCTGCGGTTCTGGTTTGTCCAGCAGGTGAACGATCTCGCATTGGCACTGCTTCATCCGATCTACGCCACGCTTTACGTCATTCCCTGGTACCGGGCGCTTGGCGTGCGGATCGGCAAGCGCGCCGAAATCTCCACCGCCGCGAAGATCGTTCCCGACCTCGTCGATATCGGGCCGGAAAGCTTCATCGCCGATGCGGTTGTCTTCGGCGCGGCGCGCCATGAGCCAGGCATTATCGAACTTGCGCATACGCGCATCGGGCGTCGATCCTTCATCGGCAACTCGGCGCTTTTGCCAACGGGCGCAACCATTGCCGATGGCGTTCTGATCGGCGTCCTGTCCAAGCCCCCGGCAGATGGTGGCGCCGAGAAGCCCGATGGGACGTGGTTCGGCTCCCCGCCGATTTCGCTCCCCGTGCGACAGGCCGTTGGCCTGTTCGATGAGGGTGCGCGCTTCAATCCCGGACCGCGCCTCGTTGCGATGCGCCTTGCGATCGAGGCGATCCGCGTGATCCTGCCGCTGACATTGTTCCTGGCGTTCTTCAGCCTGCTGTTCTCCATCGTCGGTGATATCCAGGATTTTGACGACAGTCATTGGTTGATCGCAGCAGTTTTCCCTTTCCTCTATATCGGGTTTGCTGTCGCCTGCGGCTTGTCTGTCGTCGGCCTTAAATGGCTGGTAATGGGGCGTTACAAGCCGACGACAAAGCCGCTCTGGAGCACCTTCGTGTGGCGGACGGAACTTGTGACAGCAACCTACGAGAACCTTGCAGTACCGAACCTGCTCCAGCCGCTGCGTGGAACGCCTTGGCTCGCCTTTTATCTCCGCCTTCTCGGCTGCAAGATCGGTCGGGACTGCTTTATCGACACGACCGACATCACCGAACATGATCTTGTACGGATCGGCGATGAGGTCGCGCTCAACGAATATTCCGGCTTGCAGACACACCTGTTCGAGGATCGCGTCATGAAAGTCAGCGGCGTGGCGGTTGCTGACCGTGCCGTCATCGGTTCTTATGCCATCGTGCTTTACGATGCCGAGATCGGCGAGGATGCCCAGCTCGGCGATCTCTCTGTCGTCATGAAAGGCGAGACGCTGCCGGCCGGAACATCTTGGGAAGGGTCTCCGGCGCAGCTCGTGCGGAATGCATGAGCGGCATTATCTGGCATTCGGGAGATGGCGGTTCGCTGAAGCAGGCGGGCGATCAGGGGCTCGTCTGGCACTTCCGTCTCGATGAGGTTGCGACGGAGCGTATGGCGGGCGGGGCAACGCTGTCTCGCTCCGATTTCGAAGATCTCGCATCTCGACCGGATGCTGGGGTGCGCGGCCTTCGCCGACGCCTGGTGAAGGTTCTTCTTGCGCGCGCGTCAGGTTTGCACCCGGACGAAATCATTGTCGGCAGGACGCAATTTGGCGGGCCGCACGTCTTTCATCCGACCGGATGGCATATGAGTGTTGGGGGACGCTTTCCACATTGCCTGATCGGCCTCAGCCGTGCGCCAATCGGCGTCGATATCGAGCCGCTCGATGCCGAGCCGCCACCTGACGACAGCTTTACGGACGCGGAGGCGGTCGAGCTTCATGGTGGCGCGCGAACGTTCCTTCTTTCCCGCTGGGCAGCGAAGGAGGCGCACGCAAAATGTCTCGGTATCGCATCGCGCATCGAGGCGGTTGAGATTGAAACACGTCTCTATGAAGGCAGGTTAAGCGCCGTCTCGAGTTACGGCGCGACAGAGGTCTTTTGGCGGGTGGAGGGGAGGCTGTACAGGCCGCCGCCATTCTTCAGCCTGACGCGTAGCTCCGTCTTCAACGCCACATCGTCGTGAGGCCGCCGACCGCGCCATGCACCGGGTCGGTCTCGGGCTTCGGCAGTGACTTGATCGCCGCCAGCATGTCGTCGTCAGGCGAAGACGTCTGGATGTCCGCTTCCTGGCCGGGTGGATAGGCGCCGACGACCTGAAAGTCGGCCGAAGCCTTCAACCTCTTGTGGCCGGTTCCGGCTGGCAGAATCAGGCAGTCTCCCTGCTTGACGTCCACCGCCTCACCCTGTGGTCCGCCAATCTGCAATGTCGCTTCGCCACGCCCGACGCCTAAAACCTCATGCGCTTTCGAGTGGTAGTGGTGGTAGTCAAACACGCCATTGCGCCAGATGCCGGTCCACCCGTTGCGGGAGAACAGCGCCTCAAATCCCGCGGAGTCAAGAGCCGGTCCGACGCCCCGATAGATCACTACCGAAAATCTCCCGTTGTTGGGGACTTGCTCGCTCGGGGGGAATGTTAATTCTTGGGTCTTCAAGGGACTGATCCTCATGCCTATGACCGCAATGACCGTCAGCGGATACGACCGTCATAATCCCTGCACGCGCGGGGAAGTTCCCTGCCCACGACTTTCTGATCACGCAGAAAGGCTGGTCTCAAGCCCGACAGGTCGAGCTTGAGACGTTCGGCATGGTCGGATTATTCGGCGGTTGCCTGAATATCCACCTTGTCGAGAAGAAGCATCGGATTATCAGAGGCCGCGATCAGGTCGAACATGCCGAGGCCGTTTGCACCTGTGGATTTCACGGTCACCGTCAACGTCCCGGGCTTGCTGATAAATTTGACGAGCGCGTCCACGGCATTTTGCAGCTTTGGCTGGTCGGCGGCCAGTTGTGGCAGCATCATGCCGGCAACCAGCGTGAGCATTGCCCGCACCTGATCTTCCGACATGTTGTTTTCGAGCGCGTAGAGTTTGATCGCCTTCGCCACCAAGCCTTCGTCCTTGACGGTCAACGTCAGCTCACGGCCGGCCAGACCGAAGAGAGCCGCCTGGGCGCGATTGATGTCGAAGGAGAAAAACTCCTCCGTAAAGCCGCTTGCCAGACCCGAGAACTTGATGCTGCCGATATCCTTGCTGCTGAGCGAGATGTCGCGGATCACGAGATTGCTGTTCGGCTCGTCCCAGCCCGCGGAAAGCCCATAAGAAACTGCGAGCGTTTCGAGACCAAGCTTGCGGGCCTGAACGAAAATGTCTTCTTGCGAGTCCGCTGGAACTGGAAGCGTCAGGTCTTCCTGCCTGATCTCGATGTCGGTCGGAATTCCGTTGTAGGGCTTCGTCAGTCCCATATCGAAATTCTTGAGCGAGAGCTTGATGCGCTCAGGCTTGGCGGGAGCCTCTTCATCGGGTTTTTCCGGCGCGGCGAAATCGACGTTGATACCACCCAGATGCATCCGGCCGAATTCCGGAATCAGGCGGTTGAAGGCAAAGGTCTCCATCTCGCTCTCGTCAAGCCCGACGATGTCGGACATTCCCTTGAGCGTGGAGCTCCAGTCAAAACCTGTCAGGCTCGCTTCGGCGACTTCCATCTTTCCGTCTTCATCGCCGATCGACATGCCTTTCATGCCGATGTCGAGCTTGCGGCTATCCATCTTCATGTCCATGCGGTCGATGGTAGCCTTGACCCTTTTGCCAGCGGCCCCTTCCTTCTCGTCCGGCACGTCGATCTTGAAGCCGATCAGCTGGATGTTGCTGTTGCCGATCATGTCGATGATCGACACGGCCTTGGCGAAAAGCGCTTGACGCGCCTGCGGCGACAACTCTTCAGGGTTTTGAGTTGCCGTCAGCGCTTTCAAGGTCTCCGAGAGCGGCTCTGCCGGCATGCGAGCTGTGAAACCGTCGCTGCGGATTTCGTCGTAGCTGAAATGAGCGGTCCCATCGGTGAGGGTCACGGCGCGGATGGAAAGCGGGCCATAGAGCGGCTTTGCTTCCTTGTCTTCAGGGCCGGCCTTTTCCGTGTAGAACCGGGCGAGATAAGCGACGTCGATGCTTTCGCCCGCTATGGTGCCGGTGGAGGCCACGATGTGGCTGTCTTTCATCGCGCCTTCTGCGTCGGGCAGCTTCATCTTGATGTCGTAGCTGCCGCTCTCGATGGAATAATGGCCAATGCGGCCGCCTGCGATGTCCGAAAGCGCGAGGTTCTTGTAAACGGTCGTCTGTTCGGTGGTCGCGACAGACTGGGTAAACGTCAGCGCTGGGGTGGAAATACGCGTCGCGCCGAAGCGCTCGAGGCGCCGGGGCAGGGAGTTGCTGTCTCCGCCGGCTGGCGCCGGCTTCGGCCTTTCGAACACCGCGTTCTCGATGCGCGCATCGTCCATCGAGATTTTCCCGGTCGGCACCTCGATGTCGATTGATTTCACATCAAGCGCGCCATCCAGAAAAGGCAGCTTCGGGCGTCCGTCGATGGAGGCAATCTTGATGTTCTTGCCGTCTTCCAGCGGCAGCGTCAGGTCGCGAACATGGATTTTGCCAAGAAAATCGACCTCCACGGAGGCGGCCTTTGCGCCGGCGCGGGCAACGACTTCCTTCACCTTTGTTTCCAAAAAGATCTTGCCGCCGATGACGCCGGTGGCGGCCACCGCAATGATTGCAACCGCCGCCCAAAGCGCCTTGCGCCGAGCCTTTCCAGGTTGGGTAGTTTCCTGTTCCACGACGTGGCCCTCTCTCACGAACTGATCATATTGCGCACCTTTTAAGCACGCGGAGGTTGCTTATCAAGTGGTCGCTTGAATGCTTGTCAGGAGCCGAAATATCGCCGTGGTTTCGGCGCTCCCCAGGCGGTTCTGCAGTGTTTTGGCTATTTCCAGAACATCAGCGCCATCCCGGCCACGACCAGCGCGGCGCCGGCCCAGGCGCCGGGCGCCGGTACTTCGCGTGTTTTCAACCAGAGCAGCGGCAGGATGATCACGGGTGTCGTCGCCGATAGTGTCGAAACGATCCCGACCTTTCCGCCGGAAAGGGCAAAAAGAAGCAGCGTCATGCCGAAGGCCAGAGCAATGAGGCCCGTGGCCGCCGTCTGCACGAACAGGGCCGGGGTCAGCCTTGTCTTCGGTTTCACGGCTTGGATTGGCAGACTGGTCAGAGCGGTGAGGCAGATCGCCGCTATGCCGACGCGTACCATGGAGGCCGCCAGAGGGTCGATCCCGGTCGCCATGACAGGCCTTGCGATCAGCGATCCCACCGCCTGGCTGAGCGCGGCGAGGAGCCCAAGAAGCACGCCGATCCAAAGCGGCCCTTTGACGTTTTCCCATTCGTGCAGCTGTGCCTTACGCTTGCCGAAAAGAATGGCGAGCAGCACGCCGCTCAGCGTCAGGCCGATACCCGCAATGGCCTTTCCGGAAAGCTGTTCGCCAAGCACGAGCCATCCCAGCAGCGCGGCCATCGGGGCGTTCAGCGCAAACAAAATGCCGGACCGACGCGGACCAACGCGATTGAGGCAGGTGAAAAGCAGCGTGTCACCGACAAAAATGCCGATGAAACCGGACAGGAGAAGCGACCATAGTGCCTCGGGCTGAAGCTCCCGCCAGCTGCCCGAAGCAAGTACATACACCCCGAGCAGGGCAGCGACGAAAAGCTGGCGCGTCCTGCTGAAGGCGAGCGCGCCCAGCCGACCCGCAGGGCCCGCCGAAAGCATGCCAGTCATCGCCCAGCACGTTGCCGCACCCAAGGCGGCCAGTTCATAAATCGGCATGGTCCCCCCAACCGCTTCCAGGCCGATTTCAGGCCAAAGGCACAATTCGTCCGGCACTCATGGCAGATTCTGGCACTTCCTGCCACACCATAAGCGCGGTCCACGGCGTGCGGTCGGGCGGCTCGGTGCTTCGTGGGTCAGGCGCCCTTGATGATGTTGCAGATCCCCTCACGGATGACGTTCTTATCCGCGATCTGCCCTGCCTGAATATTGAAGACGGCGTCAATCCTCACGCTGGCGCCTTTCTGCCGGGCCACGACCCGCAAGGTCTGGATTCTGCCGCTGCCACTCGTTTCCTGATGTGCGTCGATAGCGGACAGTTCCTTGTTGATCTGGATACCGGAAAAGCCTTCCGCCGCCACGGCCTGTGCGAGCTTTTGCAGCACCGCCGGAGCCTTGGCCTTGGGCAGCTCCTGCCATGATTTGTAGGAAACGGCCGTGACCATCGGTACGCCTGAAACGGAGAAGTTTTTCTCGCAGGATGCCGCAAGGACAGGGCTTGAGAACGCAATCAGGGCGAGGGCTGCGATAAGTGATTTCATTGAATCTATCCAATTGCTGGTGAAGGTTTATCGGCTGTTGCCGCGTTAAAACGACGATCGCTTTCCTCGGTACGCTGCGGGTGGCGGGAGCGCCTCATGGGCTTGCGCCAGCGTTTCAAGCCATGTGGCAAGGCCCTCGGGCACGATCTCATTGCCGGCTTCCAACGCCTCAATCCACGAAAGCTCGCATTGCAAGGCAGAGGCAATGTTGATCGGCGTCCAGCGGATCACCCGCAGGCATTGATTAAACCGTTCCGGCGACATGATGATTGGTCGTTCCTCGTCGTTTTCGCGAAGCTCACTCACACTGACACGAGAGTCAATCCTTTTCTGCAACCTTTGATCGCCGACGCGAGTTCTTGGGTTGCATTCACCTTGAGGGCATGACGTTCCGGATGTGTTTGCAACGCCGTCTCGCGTCACACGGCTCCAATCGTTGCCGCATCGCTGGATCGTTCTATGACGCCGCTTTCGTCGCCATCCCAGAACTTGATTGTATGCGCCGACACTTTGATAAGAAGAAGATGTGGCGTATCCGTTCCCTGTGGAAACCATCTGTCGAGTTCATTTACCCAATGGGCCTCGAACTCGGCCTTGTCTCGAATTAAGCTCGCCTGGCCGTCAACGGAGATGAATATCCCCGGCTTTCCCAGAATGCTGGGCGGCGCGGAAAACGTCAGTGTGACCGTAGAATCCCGCTCGATTTCCGCGACCTTAGCGGTGTCTTCATACGAAAAGAACCAAGAGTCGCCGTCATATTCCACATCGCCATTATTGCTCATCGGCCGAGTATTAATTCGCCCAGCTGCACCTTTGGTGTTAAACATGCAAAAGTCTATCTTGCTCAGTTTCTTAGAGAGCTCATCCATCGTCATTTGCAACTCCTCGCTTTCGACCGACGAATTTCAACCCTCACCGCGGTTTGAAGTTCCGCGAGCTGGGAAAGATCGTCAAAAAGCCCAATGGACGATAGGGAGAAAACAGGTTCAACCGGTGAGACGGCATGAGATATTAACGCTTTTCATCGACTGGCCGGTGAGCCTCGTGGAGGAAGGGATCGACTTTCCCTTGCGTATCGTCCATCCGCAAGGGCGCCACGCTCCAGCAAAACTTCGCGCATTCGTCGACATGGCTGCGGCCAGCCTGCGCGAGAACCGCCTTCTCAATCAGCCCTTTAATATCACCAAACGAAGCCTGAACGTTTGAGCGAACTGCCTCCGTCCGCCGCGCAGTAGCGTAAGCTGAAGCGTTTGACGCGAAGATCCTCACCCGAGTTGTCGACATAGGCCGCAAAAAGGTTGTGCCCGGCGGACGCGAGGTTGGTGGGCGTGACGGATCTCGCGCTGGAGCTCGGCGGCAATCGGGGCTTACGGCGTGAGCACAATCTTGAGTGTCACCATCGCGATGCCATCACCGCAAGGGCGCACGGACTACAGAGCCATATGATCCGCAAGATCCTCGGCCGACAGAGCATCAATGCTTCATCCGGTTAGCGCTGCTTACGTGTGGTGTCATACTGTAGAATCGCCGCCTCGATCTTGGCACCGTTGGCGGCGGCCCATAGGCACAATGCTTCAAAGGGCTCCCGCAACGAGTGCCCTAGCGGCGTGATCGCGTATTCAACTCCAATTGGCTGCGTGGGAAGGACTGTTCTGGTGACAAGTCCGTTTCGCTCCAGCCGCTTCAAGGCGTCGGCTAGAGCCTTGTGAGTGATACCATCGAGACGGCGCTTGATTTCGTTGAAGCGCGAGGGTTTGGGACAAATCACTGTCAGGATCAGAATTGTCCATTTGTCCGCGATTTTATCCAGAACCGGGCGAACCAGCGGCATGTCGCAAAGCGCGCGATGAGAGAGGGTCTCGAGGTCGGTATACTCATCCATATCTAGGCTATTCCAGGTGCGTAATTGATATCAGATATCCAGCGTATATCATGAATGGATCAACGCGTGAAAGGCTTTACGATGGATAGAATGAAGAACAAGGTGGCTCTGGTTGCAGGTGGCGCAAAAGGGATTGGTCTGGCGATTGCAAAGCGCCTTTCTGACGAAGGGGCCCACGTCTTTCTCACCAGCCGGAGCGGAGAGGATGCCGAAAATGCAGCCGCGGGAATTGGCAACGGCGCGATTGGACTTAGGGCTGACGCAGGCTCACCGGAAGACATGGTCGCTGCCGTCGACGCTGTCCGCAGGGCATATGGCCGCATCGACGGACTGGTCTTGAATGCGGGTTTATCCGAACACTCGCAGATAGCCGAGATAACCACGGAGCATTTTGACCGCCATTTCGACGTCAACGTCCGGGGGATGGTGTTCGGCTTCCAGGCGGCTCTGCCCGCCATGACGGAGGGCGGTTCGGTGGTGCTTGTCGGGTCCATCGCCGGGACCGCAGGCTATAAAGGTTACGGAACCTATGCCGCCACGAAAGCAGCGGTTCGTTCTTATGCGCGAACCTGGACAGCAGAACTCACCCCGAAGGGTATCCGGGTGAACGTTGTTGCGCCCGGACCCACAGATACGGAGATGATGGCTGCTGTCGCGGAAGAGACGCGAGCGGAAATTGTTGCACCAATTCCGATGGGACGTATGGCGCAGCCTTCAGAAGTTGCCGCAGCCGCTTTGTTTTTGTTGAGCGACGACGCGAGCTACATTGCCGGTGCCGAACTATGCGTCGACGGCGGCTTACGACAGGTTTAACGCGCCGCCGAAACCTTTCCCGGGTGTCAGATGAGTAAAGGTGCTCAATGACATCCGGGTTTGCGAAAGAATAATTCTATCGCCCTGCTTAGGTGTCTTAGAGCAATGCGCCGCGGATCGCCAAACCGGCGGCCGCAACGCTTCTGAGCCTACCATCCTGAGCCCCAAGGACCATAGTAGTTTTTGGAAGTCGTCACTCATCATTGGTAGCCTGCCTCAGGATCGACCTTTCCGCGGAATTTGGACGCGCCACAGCCCGTTCGTAATTGTCTTAAACGGGTTCGCTCATATCCAAGCATTTTCTTAAAGCTGAGATAAAGATGAGAGAAATACTCCTCTTTAACTTCTTCAGAACAGCCGGGCGCTGGTAGCGCTGAGAACCTAACGCGGGTGGTGGTGTTCTGGAATATCAGTGCGGATCTTGCATGGTTAAAATCAACGACGCGATCTCCGGTGACGCGGGCCGGACACCCACCTTCCAGTGGTCGTTGATGTATGTGCTAGGGGGGCTTTATCTCGCTCAGGGCATACCCACCTATCTGCTCTTGGTGGCGCTGCCGCCGATCATGCGGGAGAGCGGTGCATCACGTACGGCCATCGGGCTGTTCTCTTTGCTGATGCTGCCGCTGATCCTGAAATTTGCGGTCGCGCCACTTGTAGATCGTTGGTCTCCATTTCCCAGACTTGGTCATCGCCGCGGCTGGGTGATCCCAACGCAGCTCCTTGTGAGCGCCGGGATCGCGTCCATGGCACTGGTAGAGCCAAGCGACGCCGCAATTTTGTTTGCGATCTGCATATCGATTACACTTGTCTCCTCCATGCAGGATATCGCAACGGACGGTTACGCCGTCAGGCACCTGACCGACAGGAACCGCTCTTTCGGCAACGCGGTGCAGGCAGGGGCTGTTGCGCTCGGCGTCATCATTGGTGGGACGGCGGCGCTCGTGGTGTTCCATATCGCGGGATGGCGCACGATGATCCTTCTGGTCGCCGTGCTGTCGCTGCTGCCCCTCTTGGCCGCTTTGGCGATGCAGCCGGAGGAAACCACAGGTAAAGAGACCAAGCGTGCCAGTCTCGCCCGTTTTTTCCGTCGCCCGAATGCCTGGCTGATCCTTGGTTTTGCGCTGACATACAGGGCAAGCGAAGGTCTCGTGCGGGGTATGGAAGGCACTTATCTGGTTGACAGCAAGGTGCCGACCGACTGGATCGGGTACCTCTCGGGAGGAGCGGCCGCAACGGCGGGTCTGATGGGTGTTGCTATCGCTGCGCTGATTATCCGCAAGGTGGGCCTCACAGCAACGCTTATCCTGTTGGGTGGCCTTAGAACCCTCTGCTTTTTCGCCTTTGCGCTCAATGCCTTCGGTGTATGGCCCGGCATGTGGGTGGCGATGTCGGCTTCGGCATTTCAGACCCTGATCCGGTACATGGAACTGGTTGCCATCTATTCCTTCTTCATGAAGAACTCATCGGATGATCAGCCGGGAACGGATTTCACCATCCTCACCTGCGCGGAACTCATCGTTTACATGGCGGGAGCCTCTGCAGCAGGTTTTGTTGCGGACCGTATGGGATACCCATCGCTGTTTTCGACTGCAGCCATGCTGTCACTCGCCGGAATGGGGCTGTCGGTCTGGTTCCTTCGACGGATCGGCCGCTGTCCGAAGGCACCTGTTATGGCAGGTGCCTGATACGGACGCGAATCCACAACAATTCCATTGGAGTTGATATCATGGACCCGTTCCCACGGCACGATAACGATTTTTACCTCAAGCGTCAGGCACGCCGCGAATCCAATGCGCGCAGCTATCCGCGGCGGTTTCCCCTTGCGCTGAAATCAGCGTCCGGTTGCCTCGTCACAGATGTTGAGGGACGCACCTATCTCGATTGCCTCGCCGGTGCCGGGACGCTTGCACTCGGGCATAATCACCCGGAAGTCATTGCCAGCCTTCAGGACGTGCTGGCCTCCGGCCTCCCGCTGCACACACTCGATCTTGTGACCCCCGTCAAAGACAAGTTCGTTTCCGATATCTTCGAAACATTACCCGCCGGATTGCGAGAAGAGGCCAAAATCCAGTTCTGCTCACCGAGCGGAACGGATGCGGTGGAGGCAGCTATCAAACTTGCCAAGACCGCCACCGGACGCACGGATGTCATTGCGTTTCGTGGCGCCTACCATGGCATGTCGCAGGGATCACTGTCTTTGATGGGATCGCTCGGCCCGAAGGCGTCAATCGGCCAATTGGTGCCGGGAACACACTTCTTCCCTTATCCCTATGCATATCGATGCCCCTTTGGGCGTGGCGGCGATGAGACCGCGACGCTAGCGGCAGAGTATTTCGAAAAGGCGCTACGCGACCCTGAGGGTGGAATAAATCTACCTGCGGCCGTTATCCTTGAGGCTGTTCAGGGCGAGGGCGGCGTTATTCCGGCACCTGCCGAGTGGCTGCGGAAGGTCCGCTCTGTCACCAGCGAACTCGGCATTCCACTCATCCTAGACGAAGTGCAGAGCGGCGTCGGGCGAACCGGCACCTTCTACGCATTCCAGAAAGCGGGCATCGTGCCCGACATAATCGTCCTGTCCAAGGCGATCGGCGGAGGTCTACCGATGTCTGTCACGATTTATCGACAAGGTCTCGATCTGTGGAAACCGGGTGCGCATGCGGGGACTTTCCGAGGCAACCAACTGGCCATGGCAGCCGGATCGAAAACCCTCGAAATCATCAAGCGCGATGGGCTCGTGGAGCGGGCAGCGATTGCCGGTCGCAGGCTGCGGGCCAATCTGGAACGCACTCAGAGCCATACGCCCTATATCGGCGAGGTCCGCGGCGAAGGGCTGATGCTCGGCGTAGAAGTCATCGACCCAACGCGCAATCCTGACAGCTTGGGCCATCCACCGCACGGTGGCGATATCGCCAGGGCGATCCAGAGCGCGGCATTTCGCGACGGTCTGATCCTGGAAACCGGTGGTCGCCATGGCAGCGTTCTGCGGCTTCTTCCACCGCTGACCATTTCCGACGCCGAGATCGATCAGGCCTCCGATATCCTGTCCGACGCTTTCCTGCGCCTTGGACGCAACGCCGCATGAATGTTACCCTGCTACACAGTAAACAGGTCGACGTGGCAGAGGACGCGTTGTCCACCGCGATCCTTGGCCCAGGGGACCCCGCGCTCAGGGCTTATCGTCAGGCGATGATGACCGCGGTAACGATGATCACCGAAAACGCCATCCGGGCTGACATTCACTCCGGTGTCGAAGCCGACGATATCCGCGGCTTCCTGGCGACGTTTGATGTCTGCCCGAACCGGGGAACCGGCGTTTCCGCGGCGCTTGAGCATGTCGGCGTTCCGGCTGTGCGGCATGCGCTGGACGTGGGCAATCCCGCCACCATGGCACATCTCCATTGCCCAGTGGCGATTCCGGCTCTCGCAGCGGAAGTGCTGATTTCCGCCACAAACCAGTCCCTCGATTCCTGGGACCAGTCACCATTCGCGACGCTGGTCGAGGAACGGGTGCTTTCTTGGCTGACAGGTTTTATGGGATTGCCAGAAACGGCAGGTGGAAGTTTCACCAGCGGTGGTAGTCAGTCCAACATGACAGCCCTCTATCTTGCAGCAGAGAAGCAGGGGCTCGCGGTTCGGCGGAACGGTGTCATCTTCACCTCGGAACAGTCGCATTTCAGTATCCAGAAAAGCGCCTCCCTTCTCGGTTTCGCGAAGGACGCGGTCCTGACCATTGCGACGGATGACGAAGGCCGCATGTCAGTTCCCGCCCTCCAACGGGCAATCGCTGAAACGGCTGCACAGGGACGGCCGCTGGTTGCTGTGGTGGCGACGGCGGGCACAACAGACCTCGGCGCGATCGACCCGCTGGAGGGTATCGCCGATATAGCGAAGGAACACGGCTTATGGCTCCATGTGGATGCGGCCTACGGCGGGGGACTTCTGTTTTCAAACTATCGCCATCGCCTTCGTGGAATAGAGCGGGCTGATTCGATCGCGCTGGATTTTCACAAGATGCTGTTCCAGCCGATCAGCTGTGGCGCCCTGCTTCTTGGTGAGCGCATCCACTTTTCGCCGCTTGCGACGAAGGCAGATTACCTTAATCCCGAAGTGTCTATTTTCGGTGATGTCCCCAACTACGTGGAGTCGTCGGTGCAGACGACCCGCCGCAGCGACGCACTGAAGGTGCTTATGACGTTACGCTCTATCGGGCTTGACGGTCTCGACGAGCTGATCTCGAAGACGCTCGACAATACGAAGGCAGCAGCCGGGGCTGTGCGAATGCGTGATTATCTTCATCTTGCGCAGGAGCCGGAATTGTCGACGGTGCTTTTTCGTTATGTTTCGCCACATGGGCCGGAGCGTTCCGACGAAGTGACGCTTGCCGTTCGCGCTAAACTTTTTCGAAAGGGCATTGCTGCTCTTGCTACCACCGTTCTTGGCGGACGGGTCCATTTTAAACTGACGCTTCTTAATCCCCATTCCACACCCGACGTCATTGGCCGCGTTCTGGACGCGGTTGGAGAGATGGCGCGCGAACTGGAGAACGACCATGTATGCCCGTAAAGCCGCAACCCTTGCGCTTCGATCCTTGCTCAATTGCGTGGCTCGCGAATATACCGAGCATTGCATATGGGGGCACGACAGTGGCAGACAAAAGCTGACGCTGGATTTTCCCGATAACGGCGGCAGCCTTAGGGTGCCGATACTCTATCGCTCCGCGACGGGCCATCATCTCTTCGGCGAGCCGCTGGTGCTGAGCGATGACGCCGGTACGAACACGATCAGCCCGGAACGTGCGATCGACATCATCGTCGAGCGCGTCGAGGCTACTGCCAGCGAAGAGGGACGCAAAGATCTTCTGGCTCGCACCCATTCCAGCCGTTTGTTGGTGGAGGCTGCGCTTCACGCGCGCGAGAATGATCTTTCCGAGCTTATTGGCGACCATGTCTCCTTCATCGAAGCGGAGCAGGGACTGATTGCCGGTCACGGAATACACCCTTGCCCTAAAAGTCGCGAAGGCATGACAGAAGAGGAGGGCAGACGCTACTCGCCCGAATTTGCCGCAAGCTTTCCGCTGCGCTGGTTCGCCGTTGCACGGGACGTTTATCACACAGGCCATTCAGATGGGTCGGCCGCTGCCGAAGAGTGGCTTGATGCCGTGGACGGCGAAACGTTGGCTGCTCTGCGTACCAGCCTGCCCAAGGGTGACTTCGCGTTCTTGCCGGTACATCCCTGGCAGGCGGACGCCATGCTCAAACAGGCGGATGTGGCAGCCCTGGTAGCCGCCGGTAAAATCGTGGACTGCGGCGAGGCGGGCAAACCATGGTTTCCTACCTCCTCCGTGCGCACGCTCTACCGGCCGGATGCACCCTTTATGTTGAAACTATCGCTCGGTATCGGCATCACCAATTCGGTGAGGGTCAACCTTGCCCGCGAACTGCTCCGGGGCGATGACATGTATCGCTTCCGGGCAAGCCATTTGTGGCAGGACCTGAAATCGGATTATCCGGGCCTGAATTTCATGCCGGACCCTGCCTATGTGGGTGTTTCGGTCAATGGCGGCGTGATCGACGGTCTTTCCGCCACGATGCGTGAAAATCCGTTCCATGATGACGACGTTGGCCGCAACGTCAGTCTGCTCGCCGCATTATGCGAGCACCTGCCGGAACGTGGCAGCAGGTTGGGTGCGTTGATCCGCAGGCGGGCGGAAATGGAGGGCCGCCCGGTGGCAGCGGTCGCTGCGGACTGGTTCTCACGGTTCCTGACGGTTTTCGTGACGCCGGTATTTGCTCTTTACCTGCGTCATGGCATTGCCATTGAAGCCCATCAACAGAACATGTTGCTCGAAATTGCCGATGGTTATCCCGTTGCCGCGTTCTATCGCGATAACCAGGGTTTCTTCCACCACGAGCGCGGCCATCTGGCGCTGAATGCTGCTATTCCGGGCATTGGGGTCCGCAGCGAGTCCGTCTTCGGCGAGGAGCCGGTCGATGAGCGCATCCTCTATTACGCCTTCATCAATTCCGTTCTCGGCATGGTCGGGGCTCTGGGCCGTGAGGGCCTGATCGAGGAAGAGGCCTTGATTTCGCAGTTGCGCGCAGCGCTTGTCAAACTCAACGCTGAAGAAGGCGGACAGTCCCGTCTGGTGGAAAAGATGCTGGCGCCCGTTTTGCAGTGCAAGGCCAATCTCAAGACGCGGCTTGCGCAGATGGATGAACTGGTGGGGCCGCTGGAAACGCAATCGGTCTATCTGCAAATCGACAATCCACTGTTTCAGCATGCGCGGGCGCAGGCTCATGGATAACCTGACCACGACTGGCGCCGGCTTTGCCTATTCCCGATACGATCCGGATATCGGCAAGACGATCAGCTTCAGGCTGCTGGACAAGGGGCGCGACCTTGACCTGTTGTGGCGCTGGATGAACCAGGGCCATGTCGTGCCGCAATGGAAGATGGCGAAGCCGAAAGAGCATATTGCCGCCTATATCGACGCCAATCTGGCTGACCCGCATCAGGATCCGTATATCGGCTTCATCGATGGCACACCCATGAGCTATTGGGAGGCCTATTGGGCCAAGGACGATATTCTCGGCCGCCATTATGCCGCTGCCGACAAGGATCGCGGCTGGCACATGCTGGTGGGAGAGCCTTCCTTTTTTGGGCGAGGCATCGCGCCTGCGGTGATCCGTGCGTTTACGCGTTTCCTTTTTCTCGATGATCCCGCCACGGAAAAGGTCGTGGGTGAGCCGAGCGTCGAGGCGCGGCGTTTGCTGCGTTATGCGCCGGTTTGCGCCTTCGAGGAGCAGGGGGAAATCGACCTGCCAGATAAACGCGCCAAACTGATGTTCTGCCATCGACAGCGCTTCATCGAACAATTTGGACTATGACCATGACCACACTCGATCTTACCGGTATCGGTATCGGGCCTTTCAATCTTGGCCTCGCCTCGCTTCTCTCCTCGCACCCCCAGGTTTCGGCAACGTTCCTGGAGCGCAAACCTGGTTTCCGCTGGCATGAGGGGCTCATCCTGCCGGGAACGACGTTGCAGGTGCCGTTTCTTGCGGACCTCGTTTCGATGGCGGATCCGACGCACCGCCTGAGCTTCCTCAACTATCTGGCCGCCCACGACCGTCTTTATAAATTCTACTTCTATGAGAATTTCCTGATCCCGCGCCAGGAATATGATGATTATTGCCGTTGGGCCTCTCAGCAGCTCGATAGCTGCCGGTTCGGCGAAACGGTTGCCGACGTGCGGCACGACGCTGCGACCGATACGTTCGTAACTGAAACCTCCGCTTTGGGCGGCACGACGCGCAGCTATCGAAGCCGCAATATCGCCATAGGGATTGGAACGTCTCCCTACCTACCGAAGTGGTCAGGGTTGAATGCCAACTCGCCGGTTTTCCATTCCGCCGAATTTGCCAAGCGCAAGGCGGAGTTGATGAAAGCCCGTCGGGTGACCGTGATAGGATCGGGCCAAAGTGCCGCTGAATGTGTGCTCGCGCTCTTTAGCGAACTGACACCGCAAAGGGTGGCGGCAGGAGCATCAATTCGCTGGATCACCCGCTCGGCGGGTTTCTTCCCCATGGAATATTCCAAGCTCGGATTGGAATATTTCACGCCCGACTACATGCGCGAGTTCCACAGGCTGCCGCGTACGACACGACGGCAGACGGTTGCCGATCAAGGATTATTATACAAAGGCATCAGCTTTTCGACGATTGGGGATATCTTCGACCTGCTCTACGAGCGCTCCATCGGTGGGCGAGATCCGGGCCTGTCGCTCGCGCCCAACTGCGATGTCACCGATATCCGATCATCCGGGTTTTCTGGTGGACTGAAGATCGGTCTGCGGCACAATCTTTCCGGCGAGGAAAGTGCTGTCGAGGCTGATGCGGTCGTTGCGGCAACCGGCTATCGCCACGCGTGGCCGCAATGGCTGGACGGGTTGAAGGAGCAGATGCTGGAAACCTGTGACGGTGGCGACTTGATCGTCGACGCTGATTTCCGCGCCAGACGACGCGACGGCGGCGCAGGAGCGATTTTCGTCCAAAACGCCGAAACCTTCCAGCATGGCGTTGGCGCGCCGGACCTTGGCCTCGGCGCGTTCCGCAACGCTGTCATCATCAATCAGTTGCTCCAAAGAGAACACTACCGAGTCAATGCGCGATCTGCCTTCCAGGATTTCGCAATTCCGAAAGACCACGCCCCGTCCTCGACAATTTCAGGAGACGTCTATGCCCGCGCCGTTTGACACGCTTTATCGCCCCGCCTTTGCGCCGTCCCTTTGGAAAGAAACTTCCCGCCGATTGCTCGCCAAGGTTATCGAGGAATTCGCCTATGAACGTGTTTTCCCGGTAACGTCCGACAAGCCGGGTCACTATCGGATCGACTTTTCGGCGGCTTCCTACAGTTTCAAGGCCAAGCAATATGTCTTCGATAATCTCTCGGTCGAACCCCAGAGCATTCTGAGACATGCTAATGGTATCAGCACGCCGGTTCATGATCCGCTGGCCTTCTGCGCAGAGGTGCTGCCGGAACTGGGCGTCAAGCCCATGACGACAGCGCATTTCATCCGTGAGCTTGGCAATACCCTCGTCTCCGATGCTCACATCGCAGCCCGTGCCGGCAAGACCGGTGCAGAGCTCGCCGAGCTCGATGATATCCGTATGGAAGGCGAGATGACCGGACATCCTTGGGTCACTGTCAGCAAAGGTCGGATCGGCCTCGGTTACGCGGACTATCTTGCTTATACCCCGGAAAACCGGTCGCCATTGAAGATCGTCTGGATCGGCGTAAGCCGCGAGCGGGCGTCCTTCGCTGGTGAGGCGGGGCTGACAAACGAACGGCTGGTGGCCGAGGCAATTGGTGAGACGCTCTACGAGTCATTTGTTGGCAGGCTGAATTCTGCTGGGTTCTCGACCGAGACCCATCATATCATGCCGGTTCACCCGTGGCAGTGGGACCATATGATCTTGCCGCACTTTGCAGCGGATATTTCTTCGGGGCATATCGTGCTTCTGGGGGAGGGAGACGACCTGTATCTGCCGCAGCAATCTGTCCGCACCCTTTCGAACGTCAGCACTCCTGCAAAACCGACGCTCAAACTGTGCATGACAATCCTCAATACGGCGGTCTATCGCGGTATTCCCGGAAAGCGGGCGCTGACGGCTGCGCCGTTCACGACCTGGCTTGATGACCTCCTGAAGGATGACGCTTTCCTCTCGAAAGATTGCGATCTCGCGCTTCTGGGAGAGCGGGCAGGCATGCATTATACGCATCCGCAATTTTCGAAGGTTCCCGGCGCGCCTTATCAGTTTAACGAGATGCTTGGATGCCTGTGGCGCGATAGTCTACAAGGACATTTGAAGCCCGGTGAAACCGGCATGCCGCTCGCCGCATTCATGCATGCCGGTAGCGATGGCAAGCCGGTGGTGCAGGCGCTGGCGGAAAAAGCGGGGGTCAGCGTCGAAAGCTGGCTGGGGCGGTTCTTTGATGTCGTGCTGCCTCCGGTTTACCACCTCCTTGCCCGTCATGGCCTTGCCTTTTCCGCCCACGGGCAGAACGCGACGGTTATCCTGAAGGACGGGCTACCGGTGCGGTTGGCGTTGCGCGACTTCATCGACGATGTCATCGTCTGCGATCTTAATTTCCCTGAAAGCGACAGCCTGCCGAAGGAGGTTCAGGATGTGCTGCTGCGCCTGCCGGCTGATTTCCTGATGCACTTCATCCAGACAACGCTGTTCATCTGCGTCTTCCGTTACATGTCGGTGCTGCTGGACAAGAGGTCGGGCCTGTCGGAGGAGGCGTTCTGGACGCTGGCTGGAGAAAGCGTCAGGCGCTATCAAGCCCGTTTCCCAGACATGGCTGCACGTTTCGCAATCTTCGATCTGTTCGCAGATGAGTATCCCCGCCTTTGCCTGAATCGCGTGCGCCTGTTCACCCATGGTTATGCCGACGATGACGAGCGGCCGGTGCCGGATTTCCAGGGCATGGTCAACAATCCTCTCGTCCATTTCGACCGGAAGAAAGACGCAGCCTGACGAGCCGGCAATCGGTTCGAAGGTTTCAACGTATCAAACGGTTTGCGTCGTCATGCGGCGCAAATCCGTCGGGCGTATGCCGTAGCGGCTGCGGAAAGTACGATTGAAATAGGACAGGTCGTTGAAACCCACGCTGTAGACGATCTGGCTGATTGGCGTTGCGGCATTATCGGAAAGAATTCGGGTTTTGGCGAGCACCAGCCGCCGCTCCAGCACGTAGCGTGAAAAGGTGGTTCCCGCCTTGCTGAAAAGCTTTTGGATCGCGCGCGGTGTGATCCCCTCGGCCTGTGACACATCGGCAATGGAAAACGAGCCATCGGCCAGATTTTCCTCGATCATCCCTTTGATTGCCTCAAGCCGGCTCTGCGGCACTGCCGAAGGTGCCGCCTCGGCCACGTATTGGGCGAGAACGGGCAGCAGCGAATAGAAGTGAGCCACCATCATGCTGGCGTGCTCCTTGTCCTGATGGTCCTGGCGCAGCAGATAACCCGCATAGTTGGTCAGGAGCTGTAACGGCAGGCATTCTGCTGAAAACGGCCGCAACAAAATCCGGTCGACGGATTTCCGCGCGAGCGTAATGCCGGCGTGGGGAAGATGCGCGCAGTCGAGGCGCCCGCCTTCGGGCAGAACGATTTCCGACATCATGTCGGAGGGAAGGAGGATGACATCACGCGGTGCCATCTCGAAGCTCTGTTTGCGATGATGAACGATCAACGGCCCGTCCGTCGCCCTCAACATCACGATATCAGGCCTGCCCACCCCATATGCAGTCAGACGCAATGCGGTCCTTGGCAGGTAAACGGTGGCCAGCGACAGTTCCTGATGTTTCCAGACAAGGCCGGTCACGCCTGCCAGATCACCGTCTTCGACGGTTATCGTTGCTTCTCCCAGCATATCCAGAAGTATCGTGCGGCAGACCAGCCTGCTTTCTGAATCGGGCAGGGTAAGGGTTCCAAGTTTCAAGGGTCGGATCACTTCCATGAAAAATCAAACCTGTCTTTTCTGTTGATGTTCGCATCTATCCAAATCGGGTTCGTCCCCATCCAAGCCCGGCCGTTTCATAGCGCATAAAACATGATAAAAATAGTCTTGTATTCTTCCCGGTTGGACTAACCCGGAGATATTTTTTTCGCATTGGGGGCGACATGATCGGAAAGTGGAATGTCGGCGTTAGTCTTCTGGCTATCGTCGTTGCAATTGGTGGCGGCACCAGCCGGGCGCAGGCGCAGGATGCATCGCAGAGCGAGCAACCAAACAGCGGTTCGACGGTGCTGCAGCCGATCGTCGTGACCGGCAGCCGTATACCCCAGCAGATTTCGCGAACGGCGCGAACGATTTATGTCGTCGATGCACAGGCCATCGAGACTGAGGCCCGCTCGGGCAAGTCGCTACAGCAGATTCTCGCCGAGAAAGTTCCAAGCTTCGATCCCGCGAGCGAAGGCGCGCGCACGGCTTACGGCCAGAACCTGCGAGGACGCACGGCCCTCATTCTTATCGATGGTGTTTCGATGAACTCGGCCCGCTCGCTCAGTCGCCAATTCGATTCCATAGACCCCTTCAATATCGAGCGCGTGGAGGTCCTGTCCGGTGCAACGGCGATCTATGGCGGCAATGCGACAGGCGGCGTCATCAACATCATCACGAAGAAGGGCAAGGATGCGCCGGAAGGTCTGCATGGCGAAGTGACGGCTGGCCTCGGCAGCGGCTTTGGGCACACCCGCGACATTGACCGCAATGGTGCGGGTGCGGTGACCTATAACAGCGAAAACTGGGACGCGCGTTTCGCCATTGCCGGTAACCAGACAGGTGCCTTTTACGACGGCTCCGGCACGATGCTCACGCCTGATATCACCCAGACATCCACCGCTTTTAACAAGCGCGTCGATTTCATGGGTACTGTCGGCCTTCAGTTTGACGACAACAGACGCCTCGAAGTATCAGGCCAATTTTACGACAGCGCACAGGATTCGCCATTTGGGCTTTATCTTGGCGCGGGGCTTGCCGGCATACGCAATTCCAAACTGGTCGAAACGCGGGATGGATACCGGTCGGATTTCAATCCCCGAACGCGTCGCACGATGGTCAACGCGACCTATACCGACAATGACTTCTTAGGCCAGGAGCTTCTTCTGCAGGGCAGCTTCCGACGGGAAGAAATCCGGTTTCACCCTTTCCCCGGCAGCGCGATTTTCTCTCCCTTCGTCTATTTCGGCGGCAGCTCGCAGGATACCGATTATTACAGCCTGAAGGCAGCGATGATCTCGGAGCCTCTGGACGGGCTGAAGGTTACCTACGGCATCGACGCCGACCGGGATTCGCTGAGTTCCAAACAAAATGTCTTCGATTTCCTCAGCGTTGCAACGACTGGGGCCATGGACTTCAAGACACGCGGCATAACGGGACTCTACCCCGATATTGATGTCTCGACCGTTGCCGGTTTCATCCAGGGATCTTATGAGGCGACAGATCGGCTGACGGTCAACGGCGGGGTGCGTTATCAATATGTTACCACCGATGTCTCCAGCTTCGCCGGAGCGGCACAGCAGGTCGCCGTCCTGAACAGGGTCGGTTCCTCCGTTGATAGCATCCCCGGCGGCGACGTCAGTTACGATGCCGCCTTGTTCAACGCAGGCGCGACCTATGAATTGACCGACGCGCAGCAGGTCTATGCCAATTTCAGCCAGGGCTTCGAGCTGCCTGATCCGGCGAAATATTACGGGATCGGCAGCTACAGGCTCGTCGGCGGCCGTTATGTCCTCTTGAACAGCGTCAACGTGGGCGACTCGGCACTTCAGGCGATCAAAACGAACTCCTTCGAAGTTGGTTATCGCTTCAATGACGATACATATAGCTTCGAAACGGCGGCATATTATTCGCTCTCCAACCGATCCATCGAGCTTAACCGCACGACCTTGGCCGTTGATGTGGTTGATCGTGAACGACGCGTCTATGGTATTGAGGCGAACGCCAGCGCGAAACTGGATTACGGCTTCGACGTTGGCACATCAGCGCATTGGGTGAAGTCGGAAATAAAAAGCGACGGTCAGTGGGAAAAGGAAAGCATCGGCAGTGCCAGTGTTTCCAAACTTGGCGGTTATGTCGGCTGGACGAAAGATAACTTCAACGTCAAGCTTGCCGGGCAGCATGTCTTCAGCCTCAGTGACGATGACAGGCGGACGATCGATGGTTACACCCTGTTTGATCTAACCGGCGCGTATCGTTTCGAAGCTCAGGAGACGACGCTGCGCTTCGGCGTGATGAACCTCTTCGACAAGGATTACTCGACTATATGGGGCGCTCGCGCCAACGCTCTTTACGGGGCTTTAGCAAACGAGGCCGTGTTCGACTACAAGGGGCGCGGACGCACTTTCGCCGTGTCGCTAACGAAAGTTTTCTGATGAATTGGCAGGGCGACATGCGGCGGAAGATCGTTACTCCCGCCACACCCCGCGACGTGGGCGGAATGACCAGTCCTGGTGTCTATCTCGCCTTCAATCTCCATCGCCGCGGACCAGTTGGAGTCTATCGAGACGGTCAGCAGCTTCTGGTTTCTGATGCTCATGGGGCAAAGGCAGCCTTCCATCTTTCAACGGATGACAGTGCTGGAAAGATCGAGGTTTCCGACCTGTCGGTCGCGGCGTCCGGTGCTTGGCGTCTTGCCGCCGCAGCGTTCGAATGCCTGTTTTCCTCGTCTCCAGCGCTTCGGTTTATGACGCTGTCGGGCAATGGTTGGGCAAGTTTCGAAGAGGAGTTTGCGGCCCACGGGCTTTATATGCACGCGGCATCCACCTCGTCACTTCCTTCCGTGTGGGCAGATATGTTCTGGCAGACGCAAGGTCTTTGGAATGCACCCGCCACCGCGTTGTTCCCCCGCCACGAAATCCATGACGGCAGAGTGTCGCATCCCTCACGTCCACGCAAACCTGTCGGGACGGTCTATGCCCGCTACATTCCCTGGCTAGGCGGCGTCCTTTCTTTTGATGTGGCGACCCTAGACGACCTGCCGGAGGTGCACCGCTGGATGAACAGTCCCCGTGTGAACGAGTTCTGGCATGAAGCTGGAGACGAAGATCGCCACAGGCACTATCTGGAAGGCATGTTCGCAGACCCACATATCATGCCGCTTATAGGCCGGTTCGGTGGCAGGGCGTTTTCCTATTTCGAGGTGTACTGGGCAAAAGAAGATGTCGTCGGGACCTTCTGCGATGCGAACGACTATGACCGCGGTTGCCACGTTATCGTGGGTGACGAGGCATGTCGTGGCCGCGAGTGGTTCACCGCCTGGCTGCCTTCCCTTCTGCACTACATGTTTCTTGACGATCCGCGTACAGAGCGCATCGTGCAGGAGCCAAGCAGCAACCATCACCGGCAATTGAGAAATCTGCAAAAGTCCGGCTTTTCACATCTCAAAAGCGTTGATCTGCCGACGAAACACGCCGCCATCATGACCATTGGCCGACAGCGCTTCTTCTCTGATCGGCTGTGGCATCCGGCCGATTAGTGGCTGGAATTTTGGACTAGCATTCTTGCCGCATGAGAAAGATTGATATGCGCACCGGCGGTGAATGGGGTCATTGATATGCTCGGCCTGGTGGCGCAGTTTTCCCGAGCCGTCATTGTCATGTCGTCAACCGTTCCGAAATGAAGATTTCCTGTTGGCTGTCGTTATTCAAGAACGGCCCGCTATGTGTCGACACCTAATTCGAAGAATGGGGTGGGACAAGAAAAAATGGGGCGACAAAAGCGGCGCTGGGCGGTTTGGCGAGCATGCAAGCCGAGTTTCGGCAAGCGGAGTGTCTTCGCGCGGCTTGGTCAGTCAGCGCATGTCAAACGTCAACCTATGGCCAAGGCGCTTTAGATGTGGCGCACCCCTAATGCTCGTGCAGGTGTTTCGACACTCGCCTTGTATCCAGGCCATCAATCAGTCGCAACCGCTTTGCGCGGTCGGATCGTCTTGCCGGTCCCGCTGTCCTTTTTGCCAACTATCTCGGATGACTGGGGCGTGGTACAGAAAAAATCCCTAGATGCATCACTCTCGTATCGAATGGCAGCAAGCCATTGTCAGCTTATCTTAACCCATGGTGCAGGCTGATCGGACACAATAGAATTGAAATCGCTGATGGAAGCGTAACGTGCGGCTCGCACCTTGGTGAACTTGCTGCTGTCCACGACAAGATGCTTTTGGACCGAGCGCTGCATAACGATCTGCTTGATTGGCACTTCATGGAAGTGCGAACAGGTCACGCCATGCTGTTCGTCTACGCCGCCGGCAGATAAAAATGCCTTGTTAATGTTGATGCGCTTCAGCACCTCGATGCCCTCATCACCTGAAAACGAGGCCGCTTCCGGGTGATAAACCCCTCCAAGCATGATCAGGCGGGCATCGCTTCTTCTCGCCAGCTCCTCTGCAACATTAAGGGAATAGCAGATGACGGTGACATGGGCATTTGCCGGAATCTGCCGCGCCAAATGCGGCATCGTCGTTCCGCAATCGATAAATACAGTATCATACGGTTCGATCAGAACCGCCGCCTGCGTACAGGCCCGCGCTTTTGCAGTCGCGTGACTGTCCTTCTCCTGCTCCAGCACATAGTCGCTGCTAACGTTGCCGTCCTGAACCGGAACAATATATCCGCCAAGACAGCTTAGCCGCTCGCCATCGGCAGCAATGTCGCGCCGAATGGTAATTTCTGAGACGCCAAGCCGGGACGCGGCGTCGCGCAGCCTCAGGATACCCGTCTCCTGAACCAGCCCAGCCAAGGCATCCAACCTGGCATTGTGTGCACTTATTCTACTCACCTTGTCTCCGCTTTCCGCTTGTCGCTGCGCTTCAAATTTCGGTGTTATTTTGCTCGCAATCGCACTTCTCTGCGCTTGACAGGAGAATAACAAACATGAAACGATCGAAACATAATGATCGGATTGTATCATAATAGTTCGCATTATCGGGAGAGGAAAACAACAGGTTTCTAGGCCACATCTTGGCTAATGCACCGGGGCATGGGAGGCCTTTCCGGGAGAATAAGGAGGCGTCGGACGCGGAAGCGGTTCCGGCGTTAGGGATCGAACATTTTCGGGTGCTGCGACTGGAGTTGGTCCGGCACATTGCGGTTTCAAAGGGAGGAGTTATTCGTGAACAAGATTTTCACTACCATAGCGCTTGCTGCAACGCTTTCGGCCTCGGCTGTTTTTGCGCAAAGCGCCGTCGATGCATCTAAGGTCAACAAGGAGCTGATCACAGCGGCGAGCGGCAAGAAATACACCATCGCAACTGTCGTGAAGGTGGATGGTATTGCGTGGTTTGACCGCATGCGTGATGGCGTCGAGCAGTTCAAGGGCGATACCGGAAACGATGTCTGGATGGTTGGCCCAAGCCAGGCTGATGCCGCCGCTCAGGTGCAGATCGTTGAAAACCTCATCGCACAGGGCGTTGATGCGATCGCCATCGTGCCGTTCTCGGTCGAAGCGGTAGAGCCGGTGCTCAAGAAAGCCCGAGATCGGGGCATCGTCGTCATCAGCCATGAGGCTTCCAACATCCAAAACGTCGATTTCGACATCGAAGCCTTCGACAACAAAGCCTATGGCGCCAACCTGATGAAGGAACTTGGCAAATCCATGGGCGGTAAGGGCAAGTACGTCGCCACCGTTGGCAGTCTGACTTCGAAGTCGCAGATGGAATGGATCGACGGCGCCGTCGAGTACCAGAAGGCAAACTTCCCGGAAATGTCGCAGGCGACCGAGCGGCTGGAAACCTATGACGACGCCAACACCGACTACACCAAACTCAAGGAAGCAATGACTGCCTATCCGGACATTACCGGTATTCTCGGCGCGCCGATGCCGACATCCGCAGGCGCTGGCCGCCTGATCGCCGAGGGCGGCCTGTCGGGCAAGGTTTTCTTCTCGGGAACGGGCCTGGTTTCCGTTGCCGGCGAATACATCAAGAACGATAATATCCAGTACATCCAGTTCTGGGATCCGGCCGTGGCCGGTTATGCCATGAACATGCTGGCTGTCGCGGTTCTCGAGAAGAAGAATGAGCAGATCAAGGCGGGTCTCAACATGGGTCTGCCCGGTTATGAAAGCCTGCTGGTTCCTGACGCCTCCAAGCCACACCTGCTCTACGGCGCAGGTTGGGTCGGCGTGACCAAAGAAAACATGGACAAGTACGACTTCTGATCCGAACCACGGAGGGAGGGGCAACTCTCTCTCCGTGCACCCCCGTGTTTCCAGCCTTGCACGAGGCCATTATGACTGAAAATCTGATCGAGCTGCGCCACATCGGTAAGCGGTTTGGCGGCGTGAAGGCGCTCGATGACGTATCGTTGAGCATTCGCCCTGGCGAAATCCATTGCCTTGCCGGGGAAAACGGTTCCGGCAAATCCACCGTCATCAAAATCATGTCCGGGGTTTACACACCCGAGGACGGTGAAATTCTGATCGACGGGAAGCCTGTCGGCAAACTCGATCCGGTAAAATCCGTTCACCACGGTATTCAGGTAATCTATCAGGATTTTTCGCTGTTCGGTAACCTGACGGTCGCCGAGAACCTGGCCATCAATACCTTTCTGATGGAAGGTCGCAAGACGGTCGACTGGCGACATGTCCGTGAGCTGGCCCAAAAGGCGTTGGACCGCCTCGGCGTGAGCATCGATCTTGATACGGATGTCGAAACCCTGCCGACCTCTGGAAAGCAGATCGTGGCGATTGCCCGTGCCGTCATGGCCGATGCACGCCTGATCATCATGGATGAGCCGACGACGGCGCTGACGCGCCATGAGGTTGATGCCCTCTTCAAGATTGTGCGTGACATTCAGGCGCAGGGCATCGCCGTGCTCTTCGTCAGCCACAAAATGCGCGAGATGCTCGAAATCAGCGAGCGTCTGACAGTTTTCCGCAATGGCAAGAAGGTGGCCGAAGGGCCGATCGCCGAATTCGATGAGCCGGCAATCACCCGCGCGATGACCGGGCAGGAGCTGACCGCTCACAGCTACCAGTGGGCACCGCAGGAAGGTGCCGATACACCGGTGCTGGAGGTCCGCAACCTCTCGGTTCCGGGTTCCGTGGAAAACACCGACCTGACGTTAAGGCCGGGCGAAATCGTCGGTATTTCGGGTTTGATCGGTTCCGGGCGTACCGAACTTGCGCTGGCGCTGTTTGGCATGCGCCCCGATTTTACCGGTTCAGTGCGCCTCGCAGGCCGCGAGGTTCACCCAAGGACCGTTCAGGAGGGTATTGCCTGCGGTGTCGCTTATGTGCCGGAGGATCGCCTGACCGAGGGTCTATTCCTGACGCAATCGATCGAGCGCAACATCATTGTCACGTCGATTGAGAAATTCGTCCGCGGTCTTTTCATCAATCGTAAAAAGGCGGACGAGACGACCCGCGAAATGTTCTCGGCCATGCAGATCGTGGCACCAGGACCGCACACGCCGGTCAACCATTTGTCCGGTGGCAACGCACAGCGCGTCGTTCTGGCTCGCTGGTTGTTGACTGGGGCCAAGGTGCTGATCCTGAACGGCCCGACCGTCGGCGTCGATGTCGGTTCCAAAGCACAGATCCACACTATCATCCGCAAGCTGGCCGAAAAGGAAGGGCTGGCCGTGCTGATGATTTCCGACGATGTGCCGGAACTGGTGCAGAACTGCAACCGCGTGCTGGTCATGCATCGCGGCCGTTTCGTTGACGAGTTGTCTGGAGAGAGCATGACCGAAGACGCCGTTAACGACCGGCTCAAGATGCTGAATTGAGGGGCCGCAAGACATGAAATTCCTGAAAAGCACAGAATCCATTATCGCCTGCGTCTTGCTGGCGGCCATGGTCATCATCGGTCTCATCAATCCAGCCTTCTGGTCGCTCGACAACATCTTCGGCCTGTTGCGCTCCAATGTCGTGATTGGCATCATGGCGCTCGGCGTATTGCTGGTGATGATTTCCGGCGGTATCGACGTATCATTCACGGCCTTTGCCATTGCGGCGATGTATCTGACTGTGCGTAGCATGGTCTATCTCGGCTATGACGGCGTGCTCATTCCCTTTGTGGCGGCAACGCTGATTGGGCTCGTTCTCGGTGCTTTCAACGGTTTCATTATCCATCGTTTCAGGATGATCCCGCTGATCGTGACGCTCGGAACCGGATCGATCGTGCGTGGTCTGGTGCTCGGCCTCGTCGGCACCAGCATCGTCAACATCAACAAGATGCCAAAGGAACTGATCGAGTTCGGCAAGACCGATGTGATCTCGCTGACCTCGGCCACGGGATCGACTTTCGGTCTGACCGCGATGTTCCTGGTCTATCTGGGGCTGGCATTGGTCATTCATCTCATCCTGACCTACACCATGATCGGGCGCAGCGTTTATGCGTATGGCGGCTCTCCTGAAGCAGCCAAACGTGTTGGCTTTAATACAGGCGCGACGATCTTCTTTGTCTATTGCGTCGCAGGCGCGCTGGCGGGCTTCTCGGGCCTGCTGCATTCCTCGATGATCTGGCTTGCCAACCCGCGTGATTTTGTCGGTCTCGAACTCGACGTAATCGCGGCCGTGGTTCTGGGCGGTGCATCAATCTTTGGCGGACGCGGTACGGTTCTCGGCACATTGATGGGCGTGTTCATGCTGGTGATGGTCAAAAACTCTCTGATCATCATGAAAGTGGACACGACCTGGCAGCGCGTCGTTGTCGGCCTGATCATCATCATTGCCACCGCCATCACAGCATGGCGCGACCGCAAAAGCATAGCGTGACGGGAGAGCGCATCATGAAAAATTCGTTCGACATGCGTCGGCTTTTCGGCAACGACAGCAACATCATTCAGCTTCTTGTCATCACCGTCATCGTCTTTGCGCTGATGACCTGGATGAACCCCGGCAAGTTCCTGAACTACTACAATTTTGAATCCATCAGCTACATCATGCCCGAACTGGGGATCCTCTCCATCGCCATGATGATTGCCATGCTGACCGGTGGTATCGATCTGTCCGTTGTAGGGATTGCAAATCTGGCGGGTATCATCGCCGGCGTCTATTTTCATTCCACAATGGTTCAGGCGGGGCAATCCTCCACTTCGGGCGTTGTGTTCTACACCGGGCTCGGCATCGTCCTCGCCATGGCGGTCGGCCTGCTGGCCGGTCTGATCAACGGCCTTTTGGTCGCGAAGCTGCGTATTACCCCGATACTGGCGACACTCGGCACAGGTCAGGTGCTGATGGGGCTGGCGCTGGTATTGACCGGCGGCCCGGCAATCGTCGGCTTCCCTGACGCGTGGAACTGGATCGGCAACGGCAAGATCCTGGGTATAGCGACGCCGTTTCTGCTGTTCATCGGCGTCTGCATCACCGTGGCGATCCTGCTGACGCGCTCGACGCTCGGCATTAACCTGATGCTGATCGGGACCAATCCGCGCGCAGCCGTCTTTGCAGGCATCCGCAAGGATCGCATGATGCTCTATTCCTACATGCTGACCGGCGTTCTGGCGTCGCTGGCGGGCATCATTCTGTCTGGGCGAACCAATGCAGCGAAATCCGACTACGGCGCGTCCTATCTGCTTCAGGCGGTGCTGATTGCAGTTCTCGGCGGCACAAATCCGGCAGGCGGGAAGGGGCGGGTTCTTGGCATCGCCATTGCGCTGATCGCCCTCATGCTGCTCTCCTCCGGTTTCCAGATGATGCGGTTCTCCAACCACCTTATCGACTTCATCTGGGGCGCATTCCTCATTCTCGTCATCGCCATCAATGCGTGGCGAAACCCGGGCAGGTGATCCCATGCAGGCGACAGAATTTCATCTCCGCAGGCAGGACTTCGCCGATCTTCCGCATCTTCTAGCCGCAACCGATGGGCTGAAGGTTACCACCTTCCGCTACGCCAGCGGCGTTGAGGCGCTGCAATTGGAGAACCGCCACGGCCGGATCGTCATATTGCCATTCATGGGGCAGATGATCTGGAGCGTCGAGTTCAACGGTGTGGACCTGACTATGGGAAGCCGCTTTTCGATGCCCCGACCTGCCGGTTCAATCGTTGAGACATACGGATGTTTTGCATTCCATAGCGGCATGTTGCGCAACGGATGCCCGTCGCCGCAGGATAATCATCCGCTGCATGGCGAAATGCCCTGTGCCGCCATGGACAAGGCTGGTTTCGCTATCGGTCACGATGCGCGCGGCCCCTATGTTCGGGTAACAGGCGAAGTCGAATATGTCATGGGCTTCGGCGCCAATTATCTGGCCCGACCCAGCGTGACTTTGCATGCTGAGGATACGCTTTTTGACATGGTCATGGACATCCAGAACCTCTCATCAGCGTCCATGGATCTCATGTATATGTGCCATGTAAACTTTGCCTATGCCGAGGGTGCGCAAATCGTTCAGCCGGTGCCATACACCCCGGAGCAGGTGATGGTGCGAACGGCCGTACCCGGCCACGTCACACCAAACCCCGATTATCTTTCCTTGCTGGAGACGCTGGCAAGGCAGCCTTCGGCCATGGAAGTGCTCAACGAACCACAACGTTACGACCCCGAACAGGTGTTCTACATAAACGGCCTGACGGCGGACGGTGAGGGGCTGACGCATCTGATGATGCAACGACGTGAGGGCGACGGCTTTGCCATCTCCTATCCGCTCGCCGCCTTCCCCAAGACAGTGCGTTGGATCCTGGTCAATGGGGATTCGCAGGTTGCCGCTTTTGCCCTCCCATCCACCTGCGAGCCGGAAGGCTATCTGGCGGAGAAGGCCAAGAACAACGTGCAGAGACTATCGCCGGGTGAGCGCAGGGTCTTCCCGGTACGGCTGGGCTATCTCGACCACGCTGCCGCCGATCGGTTCGGCGCCAGGATCAGCGCCCTTTAAAACAGATAAGCAGGGAATATCGGCATGAGTAAGAAAATCGGGGTCGTCGGCTCCAACATGGTCGATCTCATCACCTATGTGGATCGTATGCCCGGACCGGGAGAGACACTTGAGGCGCCCACTTTCGAAATGGGGTGCGGCGGCAAGGGTGCCAATCAGGCGGTTGCCGCGGCGCGTCTTGGTGCCGAAGTGATGATGGTCACCCGGGTCGGGGACGATGTCTTCGCGGATAACACCATCCGCAATCTTGCAAGCTTTGGCGTTGATACGCGTCATGTAGTGAAGGTTCCCGGTAAATCCAGCGGTGTCGCACCAATCTTCGTCGAACAGTCCGGCGAGAATTCCATCCTCATCGTCAAGGGAGCCAATGCCGACCTTTTGCCTGTTGAGGTCGACAAGGCGGCCGGCGATCTCAAAGAGTGCGGCTTGATCCTGATGCAGATGGAGGTGCCAGTCGAGACCGTCTACCATACTATCGAATTTGCAGCCCAGAACGGTATCGAGACGATTCTCAATCCCGCCCCTGCCGCTGCCAATCTCGATCCTGAGCGCATCCGCCAGGTAACCTTCCTCGTGCCGAACGAGAGCGAGCTTGCCTTGCTGTCGGGGTTGCCGACCGACACCGACGAAGACATCGTCAGCGCCGCACGCTCGCTGATCGCACGCGGCATTCGCACCGTCATCGTGACGCTAGGCGGGCGCGGTGCGCGTATGATTACGTCAAATGAAATCGTCAACATCGAACCCGTTAAGGTTACGCCGAAGGACACCACGGGTGCGGGCGATGCCTTTATTGGCTCCTTTGCCCGCTTTTACGCCGAAACGCGCGAGGTCGTATCCTCCCTGAAGAAGGCATCGCTTTACGCGGCGCATTCCATCACCCGTCCCGGAACACAGAAGGCCTATGCCAGCATCGAAGAGTTCGAGGCATTTTGCCGCGACCATGCCGATGCCGCAGCCTGACCAGAAAAATGGACAGAAAATGAGCGAAGCATTCCCCAGAAATAACGGCACCGCTCTCAAACCGGAATGGTTCGAAGATGTGTCGGTCAATCGCAGCGCCTCTGAACGGCGCGCAGCGACGATCACCACCCGGCGCTCGGTCAAGAAGGAATACCAGGTCGCCTGGCAGATCAAGGCCATCACCTGCATCGATCTGACGACGCTCTCCGGCGACGACACGCCCGGCCGTGTGCGCCGCCTGTGCGCGAAAGCGCGCCGTCCGGTCCGGGAAGATATTCTCGAGGCACTCGGCCTTGCGGATGCCGGCATCACCACCGGCGCCGTCTGCGTTTATCCGACCATGGTGCCCCACGCCGTCAAGGCGCTGGAAGGCACGGCTATTCCGGTCGCATCGGTGGCGACGGGCTTTCCGTCCGGCCTGACGCCGCTGCCACAACGGCTGGCCGAAATTCGCTATGCCGTCGAGCAGGGCGCCAAGGAGATCGATATTGTCATTACCCGCGAGTTCGTTCTGACGCAGAACTGGACAGCACTTTATGACGAGATTGCCGCGATGCGTGAAGCCTGCGGCGACGCTCACATGAAAGCTATCCTGGCGACGGGCGATCTCAACACGCTGACCAACGTCTATCGGGCCTCGATGGTGGCAATGCAGGCAGGCTCGGACTTCATCAAAACCTCTACCGGCAAAGAAGAGGTCAACGCCACCCTGCCGGTCAGTCTGACCATGGTACGGGCACTGCGCGATTATGGCGAACTGACCGGCCAGATGGTCGGCTTCAAGCCCGCAGGCGGGTTGAAGACGGCAAAAGACGCACTGTCGTGGTTGACGCTGATGAAGGAGGAGCTGGGCAATCGCTGGCTGGAGCCGGACCTGTTCCGCATTGGCGCCAGTTCGATGCTTGGCGATATCGAGCGGCAGCTCGAACATTTCGTAACCGGCCGCTATTCCAGCGCTCACCACCACGCTGCCGCATAAGGACTGAAAAATGCGACCCATTAAGGACATTTTGGAAACCATGGAATATGGACCTTCCCCCGAAGCCAATGGTGATGTGAAGCAGTGGATCGACACTCACGGACGTTCGTTCGGACATTATATCAACGGCCGGCTTGTTTCTCCCGATGGCCGCAAGACGATTGCCGTCTCAAACCCCGCAAACGGGGACAAGCTTGCGGACATTATTTGTGGCAATGAGGAAGACGTGGATCAGGCGGTCAAGGCCGCCCGCGCGGCCTTCGGAAAATGGTCAAAACTGTCGGGTCACGAACGCGCCCGTTACCTCTACGCCATCGCCCGCCATATCCAGAAGCGCGAGCGCTTCCTTTCCGTTCTGGAAACGATGGATAACGGCAAGCCGGTTCGCGAAACCCGTGATTTCGACATTCCACTTGTCGCGCGACACTTTTACCATCACGCCGGATGGGCTGAAATGGTGGAAGACGAGTTCCGTGGTTTTTCGCCGGTCGGTGTTTGCGGTCAGGTGATCCCCTGGAACTTCCCCCTACTGATGCTGGCCTGGAAGATCGCGCCGGCGCTTGCCGCCGGCAATACCGTGGTGTTGAAGCCCGCCGATCTCACGCCGCTGACGGCTGTCGCGTTTGCGGAAATCTGCCACGAGGTTGGCCTTCCGGCCGGTGTCGTCAACATCGTGCAGGGCGATGGCTCGACAGGCGCTGCGATCTGCGGCCATGACGGCGTCGACAAGGTCGCCTTCACCGGTTCGACCAAGGTCGGCCGCGTTATTCGCGAGCAGATTGCGGGTTCCGGCAAAAAGCTGTCGCTGGAACTCGGCGGCAAGTCACCCTTCATCGTGTTCGAGGACGCCGATCTTGATGCGGCGGTTGAAGGTGTTGTTGACGCGATCTGGTTCAACCAAGGCGAAGTGTGCTGTGCCGGTTCCCGCCTCCTGGTGCAGGAGGGTATCGCCGAGAAATTTTATGCACGCCTGAAAAAGCGGCTGGAAACCCTGCGGGTCGGCGATCCGCTCGACAAGTCGACTGATGTCGGTGCCATTGTTTCCGCCACGCAGGTAAAGCGCATCACGGATCTTGTCCGCAAGGGGGTGGAGGAGGGTGGTGAACTCTGGCAGAGTTCCAATCCGTTACCGTCTACTGGCAATTACGTCGCTCCCGGCTTCTTCACAGATGTCGATCAGGCGTCGACGGTCTGCCAGGTAGAAATCTTTGGCCCGATCGCCGCAGCAACCACATTCCGCACGCCGGATGAAGCCGTTTCGCTGGCCAACAATACCCGTTACGGCCTAGCCGCCTCCATTTGGTCGGAAAACATCAATGTTGCACTCGATGTCGCTGCCCGCGTCAAGGCAGGTGTGGTCTGGATCAACTGCACCAACATGCTGGACGCCGGTGCAGGTTTTGGCGGCTACCGCGAAAGCGGATTCGGTCGTGAAGGTGCGCGCGAAGGGCTTTACGAATATCTGGCGGCAGACTGGGAGAAGAGCCTGCCGGTCGCAAAGCCCGCTGAAGCATTCACGCCATCTGCATTGCCGAATGCTGAGAGCAAGATGGCGATCGACGGCCTTGATCGAACCATGAAAAACTACATCGGCGGCAAGCAAGCACGCCCCGACGGTGGCTACAGTTATTCGGTCCCCGGAAAGGGCAACGCCGTGATTGGTATGGCCGGAATAGGTAACCGTAAGGACATCCGCAATGCTGTGGAAGCCGCGTCCAAGGCAGGCAGCTGGAGTTCCGCAACCGCCCATAACCGCGCGCAGGTGCTCTATTATCTCGCAGAGAACCTCGATACGCGGCGTGACGAATTCGTTGCCCGCATCATCGATAGCACCGGTGTGAGCGAAAAGAAGGCAACGGACGAATTCGACGCGTCTCTGCGCCGCATTTCCTATTACGCGGCCCAGGCCGACAAGTTCGATGGCGCCGTACACTCCACCAGGTCGCGTCACGTCACGCTTGCCATGAATGAGCCGTGGGGCATCGTCGGTATCATTTGCCCGGATGATGCGCCGCTGCTGTCGCTGGTGTCGCTGGTGCTGCCGGCAATCGCCATGGGCAATCGCGTCGTGGTCATCCCGTCATCGCGACATCCATTGATTGCCGGCGATTTCTACCAGGCGCTGGACACGTCGGATGTGCCCGGCGGGGTCATCAACATTGTGACCGGCGAACGCGACATGCTTGCAAAGACGCTGGCCGAGCATGATGAGGTCGCAGCCATCTGGTATTTCGGATCGGCTGACGGAAGCGAGATGGTAGAGCGGGCTTCTGCGGGGAACCTGAAGGCCACTTGGGTCAATAATGGGCGTCAGCCGGATTGGCTTGACCGCACACAAGGGCAGGGACGTGACTATTTGCGAAGGGCGATTCAGGTGAAGAACATCTGGGTCCCATACGGAGCCTGATCGGCATCTCGGCGGATCAATAACTGACAAGTGTGTCTACGGGGGCCAGGCACCCCCGTGAGGTCTTCGCGTGAGATCACCCCTGGGACCGCACCTGCGCGTTGCTGCCGCCAGTCGTTGCTGGCAGCTCTCTCTTCCTTGGACTCGAAGCCACGATACCCTTGCAGCTATGCCGCATTTCGAGTGCGGTGCATTCGACCACTCTGCCACCTCTCCGCATGCGCGAACGCTTGCGTTGCCAGGCCGTTCATATCGGTTGATGCGGCAATCCGACCGGCTAAGCAGTCACTTGCGCCGCATGTGTGGCGGTAGGATTTTAGACAGTTAACGCACCCTGTGCCTTACGAATGCCGCTAAGGAAAGAGGAGAACACGTCTCCTGTCAGCCACTCGTCCTTTGAGGATGATAAACGTGTGAAGCGCTTAAATTGCGAATGAAGCTCAGCGATTAGCTCAGCGTCTTCCTTGCTGATTTTGTTCGTTCGTCGCCCGTGGGAAAGCCGCCAAGCCATCGCGCCGATCTGACGACGATCGAAGTATTCTGGATTACCTAACCGTTCTCTAAGGGTCTCAACAAGGGTGTCCCATTCGCCTTTTAAAATATCCATCATCTCATCGGCAGATGGGTCTGCGCCAGTAGCTACTATGACACTTTCCTCATCAGGTAGTGGGCCATCGACAACCCTATTTATCTCCTCCTGGACCTCGACAATCCTTGATTTATCCATCTCGTCCAGCGCTTCCCGGACTTCTGTGAGTTGATCAGAGATACGTTTAGAGAGACGGTCGATTCGATCCTCCAGTCCCTTATACTCTTCAGAAAACCTCGTGGTTATCTCTTGCGCTTTCGCAACCAACGTTTCGGTATCGGAGCGGAGAACAGACGCCGTCTCCTTCAATTCTGGAATAGCTCGCGTGAAATCGCTGATGGACCGGCCCAAACGGTCTGTAAACGCCAGTAAAACACCGCCAGGACCTAAAACCATTATCCCGATGATGGCGACGATTGGCCACGCAGCAACATCGAGAAACTTAATAAGGAAATCCATTTAAGAGCCGCCCAACAATTTTACCGCTATCAACTGAAGATAGATTTACTACAAGTCAGATACAATCAACTAATAGAGTTGACCACAGCGATTTTTGATAGGCTTTGGCCTTCAGAATATTTCCTGAGCTCCGCTCTAGCTCAGGTTACGCTATCCTTCTTCATAGGCCCGCCGCAGCAGCACCTGTGCTTTCTCAAAATCCAACATCGATTTCAATGAAATCTCTAGATCTCCTGTGCCGTGATGACCGATATTCCTCACATCCCGAGAGAAACCTTCTTCAAGGTCCACTGTAGATGGATCGACTTTAAGATACGCCACCACACTGCGGGCGTGCGGATAGATTTGTAGACAAACAAAGTTTTTGAGGCGCTTAAATCCTGTATACTGCTGCAATTCCTTCACCTGCACGTCATCACCAAGCGCAGAGACAAATTGTTGCACGGCATCGTAGATGTCGCGCAATTCGGGCGACGACTGGGAGAGACGATAGGCCATCCGATTTCTCCAATAGGGATCGCTTTCGTCGGATTCATCTTTCGGGGTGGTCTCTGCAGTTGTGGTGTTACCGGACACCGAAACGATGGTCCTCGCCGACTTAGGTGCATGAACAAGCTCAATCATCAACAGGTCATCACCAAACTTACGGTAACGAATAAGCTCGATGTTTCGTGCAATCTGCTTGACTGCGTGCTCGTCATATCGCGTAAAATCGCCGGCAATACAAAGCAGACGCGGCGAGGTCCAATCTACGGCTTTGGCTGCCTCCGGCCCCAGGCGCTCCATCACCAGCCATTGAAACTCCTTGCGATGATCCAGCAACCAATCGAGGTAGAAGAGCCCTTGATTGATGACATTCTCATTGACCGAACGCTTATATTCGATGATGACGGGCGAATTGTCTTCATCCACACCCAGCGTATCAATCCTGCCGCCATGGACTGCACCAGTTGAATGTTCGCTGGCGAGAAATCGAATTCCAAGGAGAGCTTCTAGGTTTGCCTCGAATAACTTTTGGAGCGATTTCTCGACTTGGACCGCAGCACCGGCAAGCTCCGTCACTTGGGCACCATGGAAATGAAACAGCTTGATATCGCTCAAAATTTACTCCGGTGAAGATCAGAGATTGCATACAAAGTTCTATTCGCCTTTGCGCCGATGTCCAGATAAATTGCCACGCGGCTCCGATTTGCTATTGTGAGCGCTGAGCATGACGGGGAATAAATAACGTGACGACTTTGAGCCTTTCGCAGCTGGAAAACCATCTCTGGCGGGCGGCGGATATTTTGCGGGGATCGATCGATTCCGGCGATTACAAGCACTACATTTTCGGTCTTCTGTTCTTCAAGCGCCTCTCGGATGTCTGGGAGGAGGAGTATGAGGAACGGCTGGCGCGCTATCACGACGCAGATCTAGCCGCCGATCCGGATGAGCACCGCTTTGATATTCCCAAGGCGCATTTCTGGAAGGATGTGCGCAAGCATACGACCGATATCGGCACGCATCTGAACGCCGCCTTCCGCGCCATTGAAGACGCGAACATGAAGCTGCGCGGCGTCTTCCAGGACGTCGATTTCAACAACAAAGAGCGCTTTCCGGATACCATGCTGGAAAAGCTGCTCCAGCATTTTGAGACCTATCGGCTCCGCAACAGAGATGTCGAGCCGGATGTGCTGGGCCAGGCCTATGAATATCTGATCGCCCAGTTTGCCGATGATGCCGGTAAGAAGGGTGGCGAGTTCTACACGCCGAAGATGGTCGTGCGGCTGATCGTCGAGTGCCTGAAGCCGGAAGAAGGCATGTCGATCTATGACCCCACCTGCGGCTCGGGCGGCATGCTCCTGGAGGCGGTGCATCATCTGGAGCGACAAGGCAAGAATCCAAAGAGCCTGTCGCTGTTCGGCCAGGAGCGCAACCTCAACACCTGGGCCATCTGCCAGATGAACCTGTTCCTGCATGATATCGACGATGCGCAGGTTGCGCGCGGCGATACGCTGCTGGAGCCAAAGCATCTGGCGGGCGACAGCGTGAAGGCCATCCGCACCTTTGACCGGGTGCTGGCCAATCCGCCCTTTTCGCTGAAAAGCTGGGGCCATGATGTCTGGTCGAAGGGCGATACCTATGGTCGCGACCGCTATGGCTGCCCGCCGAAATCCTATGGCGACCTCGCCTTCGTGCAGCATATGGTGGCAAGCCTCAAGGCAGACGGCGTCTGCGGCGTGGTGCTGCCCCACGGCGTGCTGTTTCGCGGCGGCGCGGAGGGTAAGATCCGCGAGGGGCTGATCAAGGATGATCTGATCGAGGCGGTGGTCGGTCTGGCACCTAACCTGTTCTACGGCGCCGGCATTCCGGCCTGCATCCTGATCCTGCGTAAACGGAAGCGTGCGGCCCGCAAGGGCCAGATCCTGATCATCAACGGCGCCGAGCATTTTGTCGAAGGAAAGGCACAGAATCATCTGTTGGAGGGCAATGTCGCCACGCTCGCAAATGCTTATAGCGATTTTGTCGATGCCGAGCGGCTGGCACGCGTGGTGCCGGTGAGCGAGATCGAGGCGAACGATTTCAACCTCAATATCAGCCGCTATGTGCATCTGAGCGAACAGGCGGCGGAAGCGGATGTCGCGACGGAAGTGGAAAGGTTAGTGGAACTTCAGGCCGATCGGGATACAGCAGAAGCGCGGATGATGGGCTTCCTGCGGGAGCTTGGCTATGTCGCTTAGCCCGGAAGTCATCGAAGAGTTGAAAAGTGAATGGCTGAGCGAGCTGCCGTCCAGCTGGCGGTTTGCCCGTTTCGGTGATGTTCTTCACATCAAGCGACGACCGATCGAGATGGAGGACCATGTCGAATATATACAACCCGTCATCCGACGAGGGCATGGCGGAATTGAAATTCGCGAAAGACAATTAGGAGCGTGCATCAAGACGAAGGCACAGTTCCTGGTTCATGCGGGCGATTGGCTTATGTCCAAAGTTCAGATTTTGCATCGCGCTTATGGCGTTGTGCCACCCGAGTTGAACAAGGCTATTGCTTCCAGCAGCTACTATGCTTTTGAAATCCAGAAAGACCTTGATCACAAATTCTTGTGGTATTTGTCGCATGCGAACGCTTTCCACAAATCTTGCGAATTGGCCAGCGTAGGCGTTGTTATCGAGAAGATGGTCTTTCGCGCGACCGACTGGCTCGACTTTGAGTTCCCGCTACCCCCGCTACATGAACAACGCCGCATCGCCGAAATCCTGTCCAGCGTCGATGAAGCCATAGCGGCAACGCGGGCAGTGGTCCAGCAGACCAGAAAGGTCAAGCAGGGCGCGCTGGAGCGGCTGCTTACCAAGGGTATTGGTCACACGCGCTTCAAGCAGACGGAGATCGGGGAGATCCCGGAGGGGTGGGAGGTCGTAAATCTGTTCGACGCCCTTCGCGAACCAGTGCGAAACGGATACTCGCCTGTCAGTCCACCGTCGCCTACCGGCGGCTGGCTACTGAGCTTAGGAAGTCTCTCGAATGACGGTCTAACTGGCGAAAATCTCAAGCCTGCACCACTTGACGATCCCAGGATGGGTGCAGCGAGGCTATCCTATGGGGACGTGTTGATCAGCCGCTCAAACACGCCGGATAGAGTGGGAATGGTCGGCATTTACAAAGGGCAACCATCCAACTGCTTCTTTCCCGACCTCATGATTTGCTTGCGTTTCAGGGAGAGCCTGATCAACGCTGACTTTGGTGCGCTTTGGCTCCGTCATTTGCAGGCGACTGGTTACTTCAAGCGTGCAGCGGCGGGCACAAGTGCGAGTATGGTCAAGATCAACCGGGGGCTTCTCTCTCAGATCCGGATTGCTGTTCCCTCGATCGGAGAGCAGAAAACCATTGTGAATAAAATTAATGACATACAGCTCACAATTGCCGCTCTAGAGGATCAGTTGCGTGCGGCGGTTTCTATGAGAGTCACCCTGATGTCCGACCTCCTCACCGGTCGCAAGCGTGTGACCGACGCCCTGCCCATGGCAGCGGAGTAACGCCCATGAGCCACGGCCCCGAATGGCATTTTGCCGAGCGCCCTACGATTGAGCATCTAAAGGCCATGGGCTATGGCTTCGTGGCGCCTGCGGAGCATGCCGCTCTGCGCGAGGGCGAAAATCAGGTTCTGTTCCGCCCGCATCTGATCGAGGCGCTGATGCGCATCAACGGGATAGACCGCGCCTCTACCGAAGCCGCCTATGGCGAGCTTGCCGCGATCAGCGACAACGAGACCTGGCTAAAGGTGCTGCGCGGGGACTATGCCCGCAAGGTGACCGGCCAGGAAACGCGCCAGACGCTGCGGGTGATCGATTTTCTCGACCCCGGCAACAACCAGTTCACCGTCACGCATCAGCTCAGGGTGAAGGCGGAGAACACGCGCAAGCCGGATATCGTTGTATATGTGAACGGTATTCCGCTGGTCGTGATCGAAGCAAAAAGCCCGCTGAACGTAAAGGACAAGACCGGCGAAGCCTTCGAGCAGATCAGGCAATATGAGCAGGACATTCCGCGTCTGTTCTTCTCCAATGTCTTCAATATCGTCACTGACGGTGCGCTGGTGCTTTATGGCGCGACCGGGTCCGGCTCCAAATACTTTGCCGAGTGGCGTGACCCGTGGCCGAAGGTGGAGGGTGATTTTCCCGATACACTCGCCAAGGGTCTTTGGTGCCTGTTGGAGCCGAGTCGGCTGCTCGACCTGATCGCGCACTACGTCGTGTTCGAAAAGACAGAGACCGGCACGATCAAGAAGATCTGCCGCTACCAGCAGTTCCGCGCCGTCAACCGCATCGTGGATCGCGTGATCGAAGGCAAACACCGTCAAGGGCTGATCTGGCACACCCAAGGCAGCGGCAAATCGCTGACCATGGTGTTTGCCGCGCTGAAGCTGAAGACGCACCGGACGATCCAATCCGAGCGGCTCACCAATCCGAACATTCTGGTGCTGACCGACCGGGTGGACCTGCACAGCCAGATCAGCGGAACTTTCGTCGCCTGCGACCTGCCGAACCCGACGGCGATTGAGAGCATCAGGGATCTGCACGCGCTGATCCGGAGCGGCAAGGACGGGCACACGACGCTTTCCACAATCTTCAAGTTCCAGGGCTCGAAGGAGGCGATCGCTAATTCTGAAAACTGGATCGTGATGGTGGACGAGGCTCACCGGACCCAGGAAAAGGATCTCGGCGCATACTTGCGCGCCACACTGCCGAACGCCCGCTTCTTCGGTTTCACCGGCACGCCGGTGAAGAAGGACGACAAGAACACTTACGAAAACTTCGGGGTGCCAGGCGAAGGCTATCTCGACAAATACGGCATTGACGACGCCGTGGCCGATGGCGCGACCGTGCCGATCTACTATACCGGGCGCAAGACCGACTGGCATATCGACGAGGCCAAGATCGACATCCTGTTCGACACCTGGTTTGCCGAACTGGACGACGACAAACTCAACGAGATCAAGAAGCGCGGGGTGCAGATCGAGGATCTGGTCAAGCATCCGCGCCGCATCGAACTGATCGCCTACGACATCTGGACGCATTTCAAGCAATATGCCCAGCCTGATGGCTTCAAGGCGCAGATCGTCGCCATCGATCGTGAGGCGGTGATCCTCTACAAGCAGGCGCTGACCAAGGTCATTGCCGAGGACCTGAAGGCCGACGGCATGGAGCCCGCCGAGGCGCTGGCCCGCGCAGATGCCATGTCGGCCTGCGTCTACTCCGTCAACCAGGAAGACGGCAAGCCGAGCGAGGATGCCCACAGGCAGGCGATCCGCACCGAGCTGAAAGCGCATTATCTGGATGCCGAGGCGGAAAAGCTGGCGAAGAAAGCTTTTGGCCGTAAAGGCGACGACCCGCAGTTCCTGATCGTCTGCGACAAGCTTCTGACCGGCTTCGATTGCCCGATCGAAAGCGTGATGTATCTCGACAAGCCGCTGAAGGAACACGGGCTGCTGCAGGCGATCGCCCGCACCAACCGCGTATCCGACGCAAAGAAGCGCAATGGGCTGATCGTAGATTACATCGGCGTGTCCGGCCATCTGGAGGAGGCACTGTCCTCCTATCGCGCCGATGACGTCAAGAACGCCATGCGCGACCTGGACGACCTGCGCAATCAGCTGCGGGCAGCGCACTCCGCCGTTGCTGCGCTGATAAAGCCGTTGAAGTGCAAGGCGAGCGATAAGGACAGGCTGAAGGCGGAATACGATGCCTTCGTGAAGCTGCTCGGCAGCGAAGACAAATGGTTCGACTTTAAGGCGAAAGCCCGCACCTTCATCGCGCTCTATGAAACGCTGAGCCCGGACCCAAGCGTTCTGGAGTTCACCGCCGATCTAAAGTGGGTCGCCAACTTCCTGCTCTATGGCACACAGCATTTCGAAAAGCGTCAGGCCTTCGATCAGATGAACTACAGCGAAAAGATCCGTGAGATGTTGGAGAAGCATCTGGAGGCGACGGGCCTGAACGTCACGGTCAAGCTGCGCCACATTACGGACCCGGAGTTCTGGGAGGATTTCGATCCCGAGGCCAAGACCGAGGAAGACCTGATGACAGCGGCGATCCGCAAGACGACGGAGCTGCGCAAGACCGTTACCGAGCGCATCGACGACAGCCCGCATCAATATAGCAAGTTCTCCGAGCGCCTTCGCCAGCTTCTGGAAAAGCTCGAAAGCGCGCAGCTCTCTTGGGGCGAAAAGCTGAAGGCTGCGGAAGAGCTGGCGAAAGACATCACGGCCGAGGATGCCGCCCATGTCGAAGCGGGCCTATCCCCCGGCGCCTATGGAATCCTACAGATCCTAAACGGCTTCACCTCAGGACCCGACGGCGAGAATCTGGCGATCCGGCTGGAAGGTCTCTACACCGACCCGGTGACGGCACCGGCAGGCTGGTGGGAAAAGGATGGCCTGCGCAAGAGTCTGCGTCAGCAGGTTCGCTTCATGGCGCATGAGGCTGGCCTGACCCAGTTCCGCCAAATCCCTGAAGAGGTCGAGGCCTACGCACTCAAGCATTTCGTGGGGCAGTGATATGGCCCTCTATCGCATCGGTAGCCAAGAGATCGAATACACCCTGCGACGATCGCCCAGGGCCCGAAAGGCGAGCCTTAGCGTCACGCCGAAATCCTTCGAGCTCCTGGTGCCTGACAGCGCCACCGAAGAACAGATCAGTGCCGTGCTGGACCGCCGACGCGCGTGGATCATAGAGACTGTGCAGCACATGGCGGAACGCGCCAAGGCCCAGACGCGTGTCTACCAGTTCGTCACCGGCGCCAAGATTCCGTATCGAGGACGGATGACGAAGCTGACAATCGAACCGTTCGGCGGTTCTTTGGTAGAGGTTAGCTTCCGGAATGGTTTTCAGATCCGCAAGCCCGCCGACCTGCCTTCCGAGTCGTCCGACGCCATCATCGAGAGCGCCCTCCGGCTTTGGCTGAAGCGCCGTGTGCGCGACGACGCCCGCGACTTCGTCCGCCGACACGGCGAACGTCATCGCTTGAAGCCGCGTGGGGTCCAGATCAAGGACCAGAAACACATGTGGGGCAGCTGCGGCCAGGACCGACAGATCAACCTTAACTGGCACCTGATCTTCGCGCCGAAGCCCGTGCTGGAATATGCCGTGGTTCACGAAATGTGCCATCTGAAGCACCGCAACCACGAGCCGGAGTTTTGGGATCTCGTCGGGCGAGTTCTGCCGGACTGGCAGGAGCGCAAGGCCTGGCTCGACAAGAACGAGCATATGCTGGGGTGGGAGAAGGTGGAACTGTCAGTCTAATTGGCAGTATGCGTTCTTTGACTCGAGGATGGTCACCGGCTGGCTCCGAGCCATTCATCGATGTCGGCAGCGGAAATGGGCGGCATACGTCCGTGAGTGGCTCCAGCGCGTTTACGTTTACGCGCCGATCACCGACCAGCCAGAAGTTCACAGCTTCGAACCAGGGTGGCAGCCTCTGTTCTGAATGCTGAATTTAATGCTTCTTCACGAAGAGATGGACCACGGCCTCTTCAGCCCCGATTTCCACGGTAGAACTACATATCAACGAGGACAGGGAACCAACCTGCGCTGTTTTTCCCTGAAACGTCCAGTTTTTGGAATCCGATTAAAGCACTTTGCGATACTTCAGCTTGGAAAAGAGGGAACCGTTGCCGCTGGCGGCAACTTTCGCCGCAACCCAGTGGCACGCCATAAAAAAAGCTGATGATGCAAATAGTATCCAATCAGCGGAAATGAGGCAAACGATGACTACGGGCCCATAGAAGAAGCACAGGATTTTGTGAATAAACTCGCCGGTCCGCGCAAGCCGCCTCCTTGATTCGATACTTTTTCCGAAAAGCGACCACAGTGTGCCTCCGATGACTACCAATACAGAGCCCAACATAGCTACGGCAAACAGCGTTTGAGCAAAACTGAATTTGATGTTGACTCCAGTTGCGAGTTGAATTGACGTGAAATTTTCCATGTTCCCTACCTGATGTGACAAACTCCATTCACACCAATTGGTTTAAGAATTAATACCGTAGTTGCATCCGACCCAACAAAGCAGTCAAACGCATACCGTTAACACCCTCTCTGATCGAAGGAGCCGTGCCAGCGTTTTTGGATGAACGCCGTAGTTCGCCGCGACCTCCGCGACAGGCTCCAGGTCGATCTCGATTGCCAAGCGCGCAGCTTCGGTCTGCTCTGGTGTCATCGAGCGACGGCGTCCAATCCGCGATCCTCGCGCTCTCGCAGCTTCCATTCCTGCCTTGGTTCGCTCGCTTATGATCGCTCGTTCAAATTCTGCCATTGCTGCCATCATGTGAAAAACCAGCCGTCCGCCCGATGATGATGTGTCGATACTCTCAGTCAAAGACCGGAAGTCACAGCCCCTCTTCGATAGACCGTTCACGGTCTGAATCAGGTCGACAAGAGATCTTCCAAGCCTGTCGAGCCGCCAAACGATGAGCATGTCACCCCGCTTTAGTTTCTTGAGAGCCTTGAGAAGACCAGGACGCTGGAAGTCGGCACCGGATAGTCCGTGATCGGTGCAGATTTCCGAGCATCCTGCCGCCTCCAACGCGGCGATCTGCAGTCCGACGTTCTGTTCGACCGTTGATACACGGGCATAACCGACCAGCTTCATGTTCATCACCTTCACACGCCGTTTTCTTGCTAAGCGATTGACATAAAGGAACCTTTTCGCTCTGTCGGTCATTAAATGGAGCTTCTCCGGAAGCCCTTGAAACTACAGGATGCTTCCAGATAAGCAGTTACACCTGACCTCTATCGGACAAAGGTTCCCTTTCGTTCCCTCGGGTCGTTCGGCTGAAGGGGAAATAGCAATGTTTTTATTTTTGCTGATTGTGTCGGGGTGTGTTTTTGGCGGCGGCAGCGCAATCGTTGCTGCGAATAAAAATCGTAATGCGCTTGGTTGGTTTGTTTTGGGTTTCTGCTTCAGTTTTGTAGCGCTCATAGTCGTTGCTGGCCTGTCTCCGGTCGAACAAGTCAAACGGACTAATCGCGCCAAAAGAGCAGACCCATCGGTCAAGCCGAAAAAGCCTTCACAGACAGAAAACTTTGAATGGAAGGCTGGAGGCGAGTTCACGAGCAAGCCTCAGGACCCAGAACGGCCGTGGTTGGGATAGTCTGGATTTGATTGAATTTACGCTGTCGATACTTGGTGCTTGAAACAATCACACTGACACAGAGAGGCGCACTGGCTACGATTTTCGATGTTCACTGTAATTCCACTGGCATATAGCAGACGCGCGCGTGCGACTCTCTATGAGGCGCTATTGCACGGGCGAAAATTTATAGAGAATTCACGAAAATTCGTAAAATTTTTTCGTAATCCCCCAATAAAATGCTATATTATCTCCAGTTGAACTTTGTTCGATCTTCTTAGGGAGTAATCACCCAAAGATGATTTTCTCGAAGGCTCCGGGTCCGATCCCCGAAGTCACATTGCAAGCGTCCAAGCCATCCTTTGTTGAGGTGGCAACGCCATGGTTCGGGACATGAAGGGAAAGAAGGGCGTAGCGCGACCCCGTGACTAAGATCATGGACAGCCTATGTGCTTCGTCGCCTGTGCGTTTGCACGAATGGACACCGAAAGATTCGGGCTCTGTGTGGTCGCCTTTACGGCGTGGACCACATCCCGAAATTCCCTACAGGTTGAGACGTATGCTTGCAGGGAATGCGGTCTCGGCACTCCGTGCTGCGACTAACCGATGGAGATACGAAGGTATCTCGGATACGGCATTATGGAAGGAAAACGGCATCCGCCTTCCGCGTAGATTAACGCTATTTGCTTTAGCTCTCTGTAGACGCAGATTTACATAGTATCCTCCCTCCCTTGAGACGGTCTAGACATATCAATGTTTTGACTTTGGCTGTTGCCAGAGCTTTATGCTTCAGTCTTAAGGGAGGGGGATAGCTCTATTCCGCAGTTATTTAGTAGGCTATATAGAAGGTTGTTTTCAGAAACTCTAAGGTCATGCTGTTTTAGGCTACTACTCCACTTGCATACCTATCATAAACACCACGGTAGATGCGCCCATTAAATCTTCAGGTGGCGACCGGTGTCTTTTTGCTTCACCACACAAAACGAAAAAAGCGTTCTCATCAAACGTTCAATAGTTACCGAACCTCAACACGCCAAAAATGAACGAAAAAACGTGAAATTACTAGTTTCGCGACAACTTAACGCAAAGATAGCGGAAACGAGTTTCTTATTGCTCATAAGAAGCCCATTGCCAGCCCCGCTTGCTATTCCGCTCGGATTACAGCTGTTCCAGTGTGGCCGACGCCACTTATTTGTCGGAATGTAAATATCCGTCTGCTCGCGGGAGAGGTGGTTTGGCTTCTGAAACTCGGTGGCAACCCAAGGCATCCCCTACGGCTATAGCGAATTTTTCTAGGACTTCGATGTCCTCCGGCGCAGAGCAATAGTGCAAACAGTTCGTGGATCACCTACCCAAGGCGTGCCACGAGATCGTCAGCGGCGAGGTGCGTGTATCTTTTCAACATACGTATCTCCCTATGACCGCTGATGCTGCTGACTTCGATCACGTTCAAACCGCGCTCGAACAGCCGGCTAACACCTTCATGCCGGAGATCATGAAAGCGTAATCCATTTATCCCAGCACGCACCAGCAACCTTCGCCATGCCTGTTCCAGCGTCCCAGCACGCATCGGGAAAATCATAGACTGGTCCACCGCCGGATGTTCCTTCCACGCTAGCAGCATATCGAATGCCCGCTGTGACAGAGGAACGTCACGACCGGAACCATTTTTGGTAAGGGCGAGCGAGAGCACACGGCGATTGTGCGAAAAATCTGTCCACTTCAATCCTAGAAGTTCACCACGGCGCATCCCGGTTTCGATTGCAACGACCAACGGTGCGCGGAGGAAAGGTATTTTTCCGACGTCGCAAGCGTTCAGCAGCCGCTGCTCTTCGTCGGGTGCAAGGCGACGGCTCCGTTCATTGCGGATGACCGGACGGCGAACCAACTTCACGACGTTCTTTGCGATTGGCAAACCCCAATCGCGGATGGCGACTTCGAGGACGTGGCTAAGGATCGCAAGCTCCCGGACAGTCGTAGATGGAGACACACTCTGAAGACGTTCATCCCTTAAGGAAGCGATGTCCTGCTGGCTCAGTCCGATCATCGTCCTGTATGCGAGATCATGACGACGCAGCACATCGATCCGCTGGATCTCTTGGGCGGACCCGCGCTTCAGAGGCGACACTTCGCGCTGGTAACGTTCAAGAAGCTGCCCGAGCGTGGTGCTTTCGAGGATTTTCGTATCCGGTGCCGCGCCGAACCTGTCGACCTGTGTTTCGAGGTCGCGTGCCCACTTTTCGGCTTCGAGCTTGGTGTCGAACGATTTGCAGCGAGGCTTCATACCGCGCCGACGCACCTGAGCCTGCCATCTTCCTCTTAGCTTTCGGATCGTTGCCATCTAAACTCCAATGGTTATTGAAGATCACGCGTAGGACGCCCGCTGCGGGGTGCCAAGGATTATCCCGGCAGCAGTCAAGCCAAGCCAATATTGCCCCCACGGCGAGGACCACCATGTCAGGTTGAAGCTTTATAGAATTTGTAACTACTAAGAGCCGTGCTGGCGGTAAGCTTTTTTTATGTCAGCTATAGCCTGCGCTCCATACTTGCTAGCGAGACGGGCAACAAAATCAGGCTCGATATCCTCGGCAAATGACAACTGACCTGCTAACCGGCAGGTGTCTGCATTGGACAGCAGCCCCAACATCCACCTATGAATGCCAGCTCTGAGGTTTCGCTTTCTAAGCTGTCCTAAAGAAACACTCCCATCGTTTGTTAATATTAATCCAGTCACCATACGCTTATACTTTTTAGTCGCAAGAACAGTTTTTTCATAGTTAATTTTAAGTCGCGGAGACGTTAGATCCTTTACTATGCGCTTTAACGCTTTCGGAACACCTATGAGAAAACCAGTTCTTTGCGCTGAAAAGGTTAAGTCATCTGCATATCTTGTATAAGTTACCTTCTGGGACGCACAATAAGCTTGAATCGCAGCGTCGAACTCAAACATAAGTATATTAGATACATGCGGCGATGATGGAGCCCCTATAGCTAACCGTAAAACGGATGAATGACGGTTTTTTCTTCTGAAGATTATTTTTGAGCTTAACGCTACATCCTCTTCATTGTTAAAAACATCATGTCGATGGCAATATTCCTCCCAGTCCTCAGCCCGAAGTGATGGAAAAAAATCTTGAAAGTCAAACTTCAGGATCGGACCATTGTGGGAGTGGGCCAGAGCATTCTGTCTCAGGCCGATGCCAGGACGATAAGCCATCGCAGCCGGGTGCACCGGCAGTCTAGCGAGAAAAATATCGTGCAGGGCTCGCTGCAGAACCTTTAGCTCGCGAGCTGGCTGCGCTATTTCTCGCCGACCCCCCCGGCGCTTGTCGATATGATAAACTTTATATCTATCCGGTGCATTGCTTATAATCGCGCGGAGGTCCCACTCACTTAGACCTGTAGCCTCGGACAGTGCTCTTAAAATCTCACTCATGCGACGCTGCCGTAAAATTGGGTAATAACGCTGTAGCGGAGTGGCTCATGGTCTTTCCAATGTTCGCGTATTGCGAAGCGACGCCGGCCCTTGTTTTGAAGGGATCTACCTGCTTTGGTTGTGATGACAGCGGCATCAGGAAGTGGGGTCGCAATGAAAAACTCGTCAAGACCCTTTTTACGTCGAACGATCCATTCAACAGACTCGGCGCATAGAAGATATCTCTTCAAGTCCGAAGTGGGAACATAGACCCCCACAGTCAAAAGCAATTCGTCTATTTCACTGAAAGTCAACGCGCCGTATTCTTGTATCAAGCCAACAATTAGTTTTATGATGTGCCCTGGCCGGTCAACGTTGAAAGTTGTAGGATCCCGCGTGGTGGCCAATCTCAATTTTAATGGCGCCTGCAGTTGGTCTTTCAGGACCCCGATTTTTATGCCCCCAGGCGCACTCACGTCACCGACGTCGGCATCATCAATTACGAAGATTGAAGTATTCCCGTGCTTGCGTTCCAGAGAGCGCAGCGGACCAAGCCGAATAAAAGAGGTTTCGCCTTTTCCCCGCCAGTGTCTATCTCGAACTACGACAAGGAGCCTCGAAGCGATCTCTTGGATTACGCAAAATGCTCCGAGCTCCGCCATGCTCCCTTCGCTCTCACAGAAAAGCAGAACGAGATCGGATATTTCCGCCAAATCGGTCTCAAACTGGAGGACATCCTCGTATGCATCAGCGAAGACATGAAGCTTTGTAATATCTTCCGCCTGGATTATCGCCTTTCCTTTGATCGCAGGATTATCGAGTATCTTGAGAAATCCATCGCGCAACGAAAGCGCAACTGGCTCGTTGATGTTTGAGTATGGCCCCCCGCAAAGGAACACCACCGCAGAAGGAGATTGGACATGGATTTTGTCCACATCCATCTCCTCTGCGAATAGCAACATAGCTTACCCTTAAAGCCCTGTAAGGTAGGGATTGATTATCGAGCGGAGCGTCCCGAAGGGCGATGTTCAATCGCTACCTTACAGGGCACCAAAATTCCGCAATATAATGAGGTCCAGCGAAGCGCTAGACCAAGTGCTAAACGACGCACTCAATACACGTAAGCCGAGCGACGATAGCCGGACGACGCGAAATGTCAATGTGGCTTGCATGCGATTAGCGCCATATCCTCGGGCGACGCGCTTAAATTTTTCCCAGCGTTCCCCTGAGCTTTCCGATAGTCACCATGTGACCTCCAACGTTTATTGTCGATCATGCGTAGAATGCCCTGAAGATGGGGCAAGGGCATATCCCGCGCTCAATGGTGACATCAATTTGTGCTGGTAAGGGCGATAATTACAAGAGGACAGTTGGGCCAGCATCGCTACACGCCCACTTGTCATCCTCTGAATGCGTGTGCTATCCGAAAAACTGGGTGATGGTGTAAGGGGAAGCACACTCTTCGGAGAGGATTTGTAGGATTCGAATTCCTACCACCAAAAGACATGAGCTTATGTTTTTTGGTGGTAGGAATTTTTGGCATACAACCCGAGCAAGCTTTACAAAGCCCACGTGGCCAACCTCAAAGAGCTTGATATAGCCATTGCAGTTGTGCGGCGGCAAGCACGATCCGCAATAGCCCGTAAAGACCCGGAGCATTCACTGAATTCACTCGTGCGATTGCTAGCCTTCCTCACAGGCGCATGGGCTGAAACACGACTTAATAAGCTACTCCATGAAGAATTCGGCTTTTCCGATGCTCAACGAGATAAAATACTTGAAGAAGACGCGCAAATCGAGCGATGGAAAAAGGCTGTCGATGTCGCTTTCCGAAAGAACATCGGAAAGCCCAGAGCGAAGCTAAATCGTTCTACACTAGGCGTTGCTGGATCAGCTCGACGGGATGTGATTCATGAAATAATTGAATCCGATCTACGGATTATCATTGAAATACGAAATAAGTTAGCACACGGCCAATGGCATTTTCCGCTCAGCAATGACGGCACGAAAATTGAGAGTAAAAAATACACTCTAATCAACAAAGAGAATTTAATGTCTCTTCAGTTCAAGCAAGATATGATCAAACACCTATCGAGTTTGATCCATGATTTGATTGTGAGCCCAGTTGCTTTTGAACGAGATTTCGAGAGTCATTATGTTAAACTGGAAAACGCGAAGCGGTCACTACTTAATGAAAGCTATTCCAGATATGAAGCCACTCTTCTGACAAGCCGGGAAAAGTTCAGATCAAAACTGACCACCAAGGCTTAAATGCAATCGTCACAACCACACCACTAGCCTTGTCTCAGAAAAATTTAGTGTAGACGTGCCTGAAGTGTGGCCCACGGCGTCTTAGATTGCACTATATGACATCGAGTTAATCAAAAAGATATGTGGGAAAGCCACTACGGTCCCAGAGTTTCATGGCGGAGAGGGTGGGATTCGAACCCACGATACCCTTGCAGGTATGCCGCATTTCGAGCGCTGTGCATACCACTTTGCACCTCTCAGCCGGAATGAACTACAAGGTTCGCGCGGGCACACCACCGATTATCGCAGACGGCATTAGGATTCTGAACTTGCGATAACAGCACTTTTCGCTCTCACTTCCGCGTCGATCACGAGCTAACGTTCCATCAAGCGATCCAAACTACAGGATTGTTGCAGGGATGAAAAGATTAGATCATTTGCTACCGACTCAATCCAAGCCCCTGTGACCGGTTAAGCTCCCGTCTCAGCGTATGGTCATGACTAAGCTCGGCATGGCGTGTCCGATCCACCATGCGGGCGATTGTCTGGATCTGCTCGGCGTGCTTTGTGAGCTCGGGACGTGTCTCCAGCTTTTCGGCGAACCTGCGAGGATCGGAACTACCAAACCGCCGCGTGAGCGCTTCGGCCACCAGCGTGGCCTCATCAAGCGCGGTCCGGCCCTCAGGCGATGATCGCAGCTCTTTGATGAACTTGCTTCGCCTCTCGACCGGCATTTTCTCCACCTGGCTGATGATTTCGGTGCTACGCGGCGTGAGTCCAGGCACTTCGATCACGTCACGCTTGTCGCGCTGCCACTGTTCGCTTTGACGTTCTTCGCCAAGCCGGCGCTCCCATGCTTCGGAGACATAGCCGATATGGGCAGAGAGAGACCTGGCATATTGCAACGCCTCCTTCCGCTCCTTGTTATATCCGAACAGACCTGACCTGCCACGTAGTTCCCCGAAGCGCTCTGGTTGCTCTGCCATGGCCTTCGCCATGATCTTGCCATTGCCTTCCTTCTCGGTCATCGCGGTGCGCAATCTTGCGGCGACCTGGGAAGGATCACGGAACACGTGCCGCACCAGAGATTCCACCGTATCGAATTGCTGTTCGATAACGGACATCGCCCTGAGCTGCGCCACCGCTTCGATGCTGCTTTCGTAACGGGTGATGGCTGGCACAAGCGGCGCTTGCTTACCGGGTTCCAGTGACGATTGCTGGCCGACAGGTTCTGTGGGGGCAGGGACGGCGCGGTCTTGCGACATGAGGTCGGACCACCGGATCCGGCGATATCCTTTATTGTCCTCTGCCTTGTGCTGATCTTCGCGGCGAACAGGGCCGGCCAGATCGCCGCCAGGTTCCTCGTCAACCTGCTGACGCTCTGATGGCCGACCCTGTTGCTCCCGTTGCAGATGGGCCGAACGGGACAAGACCTCTTGACGCTCATCCCGGGTGGAAGCAAGTTCAATCTCGCTCCTGAGCCCGAGCTGCTCCGCGATCGCTTGGTCGCCTGCGATCCATGGGTCGCTGGCGATCCCACGCCGCTCGGCAAAGTCGCTGATGTAATCCAGCGTGGTTTCCTTTGCGCCGGAACGCGACAGGCGGCTTGCCAGCTTCTGGTAGGCGAGTTCATCACCCTGGACAACACGCCACGTATTGCGCTCGGCCCGCTTGCCGTCCGGAAGCGTGACGGGCGTCGCGCCTTCATGCTGCAGTCCGATCCTGTCCCCGATCTCTGGTGATGCGTCTCGCATGGCCCGCTTGAGATCGACGCCCCACACCGTGCGCTGTTCGCCCTTGTCATTTTCCAGCGTCACGAAATAGTTCTCGCGTGATTGCGAATTGTGTTCATAGGGCGCAACGCCGTGATCAACCAGCCGGCCCGCCTTGGCGAACTCCTTGATGTCGGCATAGAGCTGCACGCTGTCGCGATGCCTTGTCATGGCAACATAGGCCAGATGCCGATCCATGGTGCTGGACGCCAGCACAAAGGCGCGATCGACCGTCGCCCCCTGATTTTTATGGATCGTCGTCGCATAACCGTGGTCGATCGCCTGATAGCTGTCGGTCAAAATGCTGACACTGTCGCCACCTCGACCATCGAGCCGGGCGATGATCTTATTCGGCTCGACATGCTCGACCGTGCCAAGCATGCCGTTTTTCACGCCGAGGTCGCGGTTGTTTTCGAGGAAGATGATCCGGTCGCCGGCGGCAAAAGCGCGTTTGCCGTTATTGGTCTGGAACGTGAGTTCTCCACCGTCCTCATTGTTCCCACGGTCGTCACCATCCCCACGGTCTCCACCCGCGCTCGGTCCGCGGTTGCGCTCCAGCCTTTTCCGGTTCTGAAGCTCGGAGCGGATGGCAACATTGAGGGCGCGCACATCGGCACGGCGATGCGCCATGGCAACCCGGGTGCCATCGGCACGCTTCTCACTATCGGCAAGATAATCACGCACGATCCGCGCCATCGCTTCGTCGCGGCTTTCCGCAAAATGGATGCCGCCGTGATCGCGATAGGCGGCAAGGCCCTCGGCCGTCTTGTGGGTCGCAAAGGCAACCGACGCCTGTCTCTGCCAATCCTGGTGCTGGCGGCGAATGCCTGAAAGTTCGACATGGCCGATCTGCTCGGCAATCGCCCTGAAGGGTGCACCGGCCCCGATTGCCTGCAATTGCTCATGGTCGCCAACAAGAACGATCTTTGCGCCGCGCTCTTCCGCTTCTCCGATAAAGCGGGCGAGTTGCCGGCTTCCGACCATGCCAGCCTCGTCGATGACGAATACGTCGCTGCTGCCGATCAGATCCCGGCCATGGTCCCAGCTGTATGACCATGACGCCAGCGTGCGGCTCTCTATGCCGGAACTTTCCTCAAGACCCTCGGCAGCCTTTCCGGCAAGTGCTGCCCCGTGGACCTGATAACCTTGAGCCTCCCACGCCTCGCGCGCGGCTGCGAGCATGGTGGACTTTCCAGCACCGGCAAACCCGACCACGGCAGCGATGCGTTCTCGCCCGGTAATATGCGCAATCGCCTGACGCTGTTCGTCCGACAATCCTGAAGAAGGATCGCTCGCGACTAAGATTCCGCCGGAGCTTTTGCGAAGAGCGTGATCCTGCCTTTCCATCGCACGTTCGACATGGCGAGGATCGACGCCATGGGAATGCGCCTGATGCAACCGCTCCGCCGATCGCGCCATGCCCAGTTCCAGGTCAATCATTTCCCGCGTCGAATAACGCGCATTGGAAACCTCGCCTGTCTCAGGATCGATGCGCTCAGCCTGCAGTTCCACCAGCGCTGGCGAGGCCATCACAGCCGCAAAGGCGTTCCGGAACATTTGCGCGTCATCGTTGATGTAGCGATGCAGGGTTTTGGCAATATCGTGCCGGTCGAACACGCTCTTCTCGTTGCTGATCAGCGTCAGAACCTGTTCCGGTTTTTGCCGGATCAGTTCGGCATTTTGCCGTGCTGCCTCGTCATCCAGCCTGCCGCGCTCGACCGTCAATCCTTGCTGGCGCATCTGCGAGGCATGCACGCCCATATGTTCGGTCGGCGACAATTCGAGACCGCGCTCCACATGCGATCGATGATCGATGCGGATATCCAGGCCTTCGCGCTGAAGCTGACGGTTGGCGATACCTTCCCATGCCTGCCTGATATCGCGAAGCTGTATATCGGTTGTCGCCATGCCATGTGCCAGCAGCCGTGCGTTCTTGTGCTCGAGATAAGTTTTCTCGCGAAGGCCGGTTCTGCCTACCTGTCGCGTCGTCATCAGCACATGCGCATGATAGTTCCTGATATCACCATTCTCACTGGGCGAATGGATGGCAAAATCCACGGCCGCGCCATAGCGGTTTGCCAGATCCCGGGCAAAGGCGCGTGCAGCCTTCAGTCGCCCTTCTGGCGACAGCTCATGCGGAAGCGCAATCTCGAATTCGCGGGCGACGCGGGCGTCTTTTCGCTTTTCTGCAAACTCGGCAGCGTTCCACAATGCCGAACGATCCAGAGCCCAATCGGCAGAAAGACCGTCCGGCAGCACGATCTCTTTATGCTCCACGCCCTCTTTGCGGGTGAAGTCATGGACGAGGCCATCGCGATGATTGGTGAGGAGAACCGCGCAACGATAGGCGGCGGATGCCACAGCACTGCGGCCGGATGAGCGCGAGACAGGTTTGGTGCTGAGATGATAAATCGCCAACCGAAATCTCCGATCCGCAAACGGGGAAACCGAACGCTGATTTCCGCTGCAAGTCGTAAGTGCGCCCTTGTCTGTTTACCGGTGGCGAGGCTAGCAACATCGAACGGGCATTTCGACTACTAAAAGTAGTAGTCGCCAAATGGCAATTGCTCGTGTTTGAATAGGGATACAAACGCATCAATCAGGGGAGGGCGATAGGCGCGGGCTGATCGCACGGCGGAGGAGGGATAGGCTCCAAAGGGAGCCGAACGAGTGGAAAGAGATATTGCAGGCGGGGCGCGACAAACAGTAGCGGGCGCAGGCATTCGATTGGCAGCTGCCAAAAATCGGAGTTTCAAAGAAGTTTACAATGGCCCATACAGGATACCGTCCAGAAACGGAGCAGACATGAAGACCAGCCTTGAACATTTGCCGGAACGAAAGCAACGCGAGCTCGCGCGCGTCGTCGGAATTATTCAGGAAGAGTTTGCTGATCTGGTGGAGCGCTCCAAGTCTGACGCCAAGAAGGATGGCCGTATTTTCAAAATCATTCTGTTCGGTTCTTACGCGCGTGGCACCTGGGTGGATGAGCCGCATACGTCGAAAGGCTATCGCTCGGATTTCGACATCCTCGTCATCGTCAGCAACAAGGAACTGGCCGATCCCAAATACTGGGACAAGGCGACAGACCGGCTGATGTGGGACAAGGAGATCGAGACGCCCGTGGGGCTTATCGTGCATGGCGCTCGCGAAATCAGCAATTTTTTGCAGGAAGGGCAATATTTCTTCAACGATATCCGGCGTGATGGCATTGCGCTGTACGAGCTGGATGACAGAGAGCTCGCCGAGCCCAAAAGCCTTACGGTGCAGCAGGCATATGAGGTTGCCAAAAAGCATTTTTCGGCTCGCTCTCGCACTGCTGAATTCTTCGTCAAGCACGTCCTGTACGGGCTGAGAGATGGTGATTGGAAAGAGACAGCTTTCATGCTGCATCAATCCATAGAACAGGCCTATTCCACGCTGCTTTTGACTCTCACCAACTACAGTCCTGCGAGCCATAATCTGAAGTTTTTGCGTGGGTTGGCTGAAGGGCAGGATATCCGCCTTGCCGAGGCCTGGCCGCGGGATAATCATCGGTTTCAGTCGTGGTTCAATACGCTGAACGAAGCCTATGTGAAGGCTCGCTACTCCGATCATTACGAAATCACCGAGGAGGCTCTGACCTGGCTGACCGCCAGAACGTCCATCCTCTACGATCTCGTCAACACGGTCTGCCGTGAGCACATCGAAAAGCTGGAACAGGTCGCTGGACAAGCCGCAAATTCCAGCGACTGAGCTTCACCGGTGGCGCAACAATCCTGAGCTCAGGTGACAGCCACCGCAGCGTCATGAACCACAGGGTCCAACCTACTCTCACAATCGCTATGTCGATCTCCTCATAGAAACTGGTCTTTCTTCCAGGAGCAAAGCCGTGGGCATCTGGCGCCAGTCGAACGCGCGATGGGTCTGATGGCGGGTTATGGTGTTCAGCTTTGGCCCATCCTCCAGGACATCCATCAGCTGCGCGCCACATACGGTCACCGCGCCGGAACTTTCCTGTCAAACGCTGGCGTGCTGCAGGTCTTCGGCGTCAACGATCATGACAGCGCCCGCCTCATCTCTGATTTGCTCGGGCAGGAAACAGTCGTGTTCCAGACGATGGCGAGAGCCCTCGATTCCGACAAGACCAGGATCTCCTATAGCCGACGGCATACCGGCCGGCCGCTACTCACCCCTGATGAGGTGCACAACCTGCCCGCAAATGGACAACTTCTATTCCTGGCCGGGCAGCGGCCAATTTTTGCCGAGAAGCTTGCCTACTTTAGCGATCCCGAATTCAAGGAAATGTTCGATCCTGTCTGACGGAAGCGTGACAAACAGGCAGTCTGGCATTCGCATCGCAATCTTGTATCAGAGGTCCTTGGATCTGCTCGGCGTGGACTTCCAATTGTTATGACTGATAATTCCAATAGCCAAGGAATTGGAAACGGGTCGGTATGAACGTCTACAGCAATCGACGCGGTGATCCAGCCTGTCCTGACGGAAACGCGCTCCCCCATAGCGCCGAAGTGAGCGGCAGGACAGGCGTGCGTCTTGCTGCAAAGGCATGAAAACGGAGGCGTGCTGCATGTCTTCAGCGACAACGAGGGCTGCCGCCGCATCTTTGGCGAGGTCCGGGTCGCATGTGTTTTCTTCTGCTTCCATGGCCCTACGCCTTGCCCAGTCGGTCTACCGTGACACCAAGGGCACTTGCCAACGCGAGCTTGCCGTTGTCTGGCATTAATACGAGGCCCGACAGGATCGCTTCCTGCCACGCCTCTCCGCGCGCCCACGCTTCGCGGTAGGCATCGGCAAGCAAATAGCTCTGTCGCGTCTCCACGAGCGCCTCGGACAGCAGCGAGGCCTGTACGAGGTCCTTATCCCTCTTGGCTCGCCCGAGTGCATCCGTGCGCCTCCTGGATGCAACGATCAGCTTGTGGACGGCATACCGCTCGGGAGCGGGAATATTCACGCTTACGCCTTCCCGGTGCAGCAGTACCGTTCTTACGGGTTCGTAGATCAGGAAGTCCAGGAACCGCAGGTTTTCAGCAGACGCGCCTCCAAGGGCAGGCATCGGGGACGGCTTGCCCGTATAGTCATCCGATCCACGGTTGGTCGTCAGGAATTCGACGCGGTAGTTTACCGAATTCGAAAAGGCCACCACCTTTGCGTTATCGGCCTGGTGCGGGACCGCCCTGAACGTGCTGTCTATCGATCTCAGGAGATCGAGGATTGGAGGCAGGCTGTCCTCGACTTCCGCCGAGATCGCGAAGTCCTGCGCGAAGTCCGCATCGCCTGTTTGCATAGCGGTACCAGGCAGACGAACGCCAAGGAGGCCTGAGTAACAGCTGAAAGCCACAGAACCGACGAGGAGTGCCCTCAGACGGAATAGGCCTGCGTCAGCGAGTACTTTGGTCACTTCACCCGCGAAGCGATCCGGTGCGGACATGCCACCGCTTCGCAGCAGCATGCCGACGAGCTTGCGCCGCTCCCGGATGTCGTCTTTGACTTGCCTGTGGGCTTTCACCCGGGCAGTGATGTCTGCGTCATCCTGCGGGCCGACATAGCGTCTCTTGTCCTTACCCTCGGGAGTTGGGAGATCAAAATACCAGTAAATGCGGCCCTTGACCGGAACGGCAACAAACCGGCCTTCGAGGGGAAAGTCTGCCTGAAACTGAGCATCGAACGTCCGCTGTGCCAGTTCAGCGAACGCCGTTCTGTAAACGAGGTCAATCTGTTTCATCGCCCGATCCCGTTATAATGAATTTGCAAAAACATTATAACTATGCTGTCAGATGTCAATGGAGCGATGCAAGACCACTTCGTTTTCATTCAAAAAGTGGACACTGGTTCGCTTCGACACCATTGCTTAGGACCAAAGCTGTCACGGCGTTCACGGAGAATTGGATTCAGCCATACAAAGCTTCTGCCGAACTCGGCTGCGACATTGACGATGTCTGCGGTTCCACCTTTTCCAAACGAAGGTTTCCCATCCCAAATAAACACCATCAACTCACTGAGTTCGCAGACCTTCTTTCCGGCCTCAAAAAATAACCTTTCATCATCGCCTTGTTTGTTGATGAAAATCTGATTGGAAGCCTTTTTAAGCAGTTCCCTGTAGTCCTGCAAATTCAACGCTGAAAAGCATCGATCGTAGTCGGAGAAAGGAATAACTGCCTCTACCGGAATACCTAAGGCGATTGCCTCTGCCGCGAAAATTTGATCGGAGCCAACCGCCAACGATGAGAACGCTGTCGATACCTTGTTCTCAATGAGAATCTGTCGAATGGAAATTCGTACCCAATCCCAGTCGATGCAGTCGCGTTTCTGATGACCGCTGACCCCGATCTTCATTTACTGGCCTAGGTTCTTGCGAAGGGTGGCATAAAAGTCTTGGTTGGATGCCATCCGTGCCGTGCTTTCGTTGAGTGTCGCGCGCTTTTGCCCGAAGGAGCTTACGCCGGTCTTTGACGCATGAGCGTAATGATCAACGTCGGTGAGGCTGCGTAAATAGGGCCATTTTTTGAGAAATTCAGGTGGTGAAGTGTTTCCACCGGAATACGTAGCAAGGGGGTAGTCTTTCTCAGTCGCGACACCGATTTCCCAAGGTACCCACCAAGACAATTGAGTTCGTTCCGAAACGACCGCAAGTAGCTGCGTACATTTCCCTAACTCGGTTTGAATATGCTTTGCTAAATCTTCGCCCTTTCGAACGTTGGGGTCAATAACATCCAGATAGCTCTCGATGCCGTGGTAAACTTTCAGGCGCTGGGAGATTTGGACGGCCAAAGAAGAGTCGGCCGACTGATGGGATAGAAAAACTTTGATCAAATGAGACCTCGGTGTACGAGTTGACGATAGTGCTCACCAAGCGCGGTTAGTCGTACGGAACGACTCTCCATTGCGGCGTGATACATGTGTGGTGCTCCAACCGGAACGAGGAGATTGACCCGGTTGAATTTTTGCAAGATCGAGAAGACCGCAGTCTTGTCCGTGTCAGGTGTCTCGCTTTCAGGTTCGTAATCCGGGCTGAGCGGAAATTCGTATCCTGCCGACGGGAAAAACTCACTAATTCGTCGTAAATCGCTTAGCTCCAGCGGAGGTTTTACCGATCGCAGCGAGACAAACGTTTTCACATTGGTTTTGAAGACCGGTCGTTGCGCCCAAGGCCCCAACGACTGGTCCACATGGGCATACACGCCACCGGGCGTGACTTCTCCAACAAGATTCGCCGCTGCACCTCCCAAGGCGTCAACCAGCAGACTCGTAAAAACACCAGAGCCGTTCTCTTCCGACGCATACTGGTCTGCGGTTGACGCCGTTAGGATAGTCATTCCGTCTGACAGTTCTGAGAGAGTAGTCTGCCCGGGGTCCTGAGCGATGCCTCCTCCGTGGCAACTGTCCAAGATAATGATCTTGTTTCGGACTTTGGATTTATTGGCGAACGTCATAATGTCCGATAGTGCGACACCGTCGTCGCCGGTCTTCGTGTCAGTAGCGCATAAATAGCCACCGGTTGACTCGATGTAGCCGTGGCCAGCGAAATAGAGAAGGGCGACTTGATCATCCCCCTCAAAAAGCTCTCGGAAGGCGTCACGAAGCGCCGAGCGATTGACCTGATCGCTGGCGCTGGTCAACAGTTTGACGCCGAAATTAACCGACCCATCGGCGTTTCGGTCAAGCATAGCCTTGATGGCATGGGCATCGTTGACGCATCCGTGCAATCCAGAAATGTGATCGTAAGCATCAATTCCAACAACAAGTGCCTTGCGCATAAAACCTCACAGCCTGTCGATGAAATTTTTGATGTTGTCCCACGTCCATGTCACTGTATTGACCGTGGTTAGCGCGGTTCGGTCATCGCTGTATGCCCATATCGCCAGAATAGGTTTTCCTTCTTCTTTGGCGCACTGTATTTCCCATTTTTGTCCGGACGATTGAAGGGAGTTTTTGCTGACAAGCGCAATCAGACCGTGAGAACGCCGGATGCGTGTCCTCACCTTTTCCTTCCAGTCGGTCTCGTAAGCTTCTTTCACTGACATATCTATGTATTCAAATGGTGATCTTGTAGAGAGGGATTGCCCTTTCAAGAAGTCACGGCATCGCTCATCCTCTATGGCGAACGCTACGAAAATAACCTTTCTGTCTGCCAAGATATTCTCCAATTTTATATTTGTATAATAAATGTGATAGACTTTATGGGCAACAAATCTCGAAGATAGTGAAAATAAATTTCTCGTGTTTTCGAGATGACCCGTTGAAACGCCCATTGGGTCGGAAAGGCCGCAGTAGCCTGCGGCCTTTCCTAGACTTATTTTTTCTCGTAGTGATGATTGTTTAGCGAAGGCGGAAAACGCTCCCCCTTGTCCACCCTCTTGTCATAAGATGTTCCCGCATAGCTATTGTCCGTATCACGATACTGACCGTAGTTACCCGTTTCAGGGCAAATTTGCCCCGACCAATGCTTACTCGCCATTCGCGCCTCCTCGTTTCGCCCATGATTGGGTTACGCCAATTTAGAAACCGCTATTGCAACTTTCAATTGGATTTGACGAAAATACACGGGTAATTTGTTATACTTTGGTCGTATTTCGATTGCGCTCGTGACGAGGGTTTGGGAGACGTGATATAAGGGTGCAGATGAGGTCCGTTGGCAGTAAATTAGGTAACGCATGGCTAAAGATATAAAGATCGTCCGTAACGCATCCTCGGGGAAGATTTTGACCCAACCTATTGGTGTCAAAAAAGCGACGAAATTTGCTGAAGTCGAAGGCATGAAAAAGAGCCTTGCTTCGAGCGCACTATCTCAACGCGCAGCCTCCAGCGGATTGAAGGGCGACGCGTACCGCAAGGAAATCGTGAAGGCCTTTAAAAAGGCCTGACGGCGATGCGATATAATGCCGTAGATGATCCCCTGTGCTATCCCGACACCCACGTCTTGCGTAACGAAGCGGATATTGCAGACCAAGCCGAACTTGATGAGTTCGAGCAACTTATGTTCGACTCCCGGGCTGAGGAAGAGCTTCCCGGGGGAAACCTCGATTTTATGCACTTTTGTGCCCTCCACCACCATTTTTTCCAAGATGTCTACGAGTGGGCGGGACAGCCTCGTACGGTCCGCACGGGCAAGGGTGATAACTGGTTCTGTTACCCGGAATATATCGGCTCGGAAGCGACCAAGTTGTTTACGGAGTTGGCCAATCGCAACTTCTTCGCCGACGCGAAAGACGAGGCCGAATTTGCGCAGGACGCGGCGTGGTTTCTATCGGAGTTAAATGCCATCCACACGTTCTGCGAAGGGAATGGCCGGATTCAGTTGGTGTTTTTGACGCTGCTCACCCGTCATGCTGGCTTCAAGTTTGACGAAGACCAGTTGCGTCCGGAAGAATTCTTAAAGGCCATGATCGTCAGTTTTGACGGTGAGTTAGGTGCGCTTGCTGACGAGATAAAACGAGTTATTTAGGAACGTCATCAGAGATAGGTCTTTCGCCAGAACTCCTTCTTGACGGTGTTCCAGTTGTGCTTGAGAACTTTGCGTTGCTGGCGGATGTAGTCCATGTCAACGGTTACTCCCGCACGTGCGAGGCGGGCTCCCAGATCTGCTTCCATCTCCAGTTCATCCAGAGATGACCCGCTTCGGCCATCCGGATTGATCATCAAAAGCATTTGCATGGCAAGCGTGCGGGCTTCGGCTTGAAGCCTTCTGCGCCGGATGGAGCGTGGTAGTTTGCCGGGTTGCATGAGGCGTGTCGTTTCAAACAGAATACTGTCCATTCTCACGGCAAGATCACGATAAGTGTCTGCCCATCCCAAGCGGGCTTCGGCAATTTTTTGGCGCCCGGCTCGTTGGAGTTGGAACCAAGCAAAGATACTTGCACCAACAGCTGTAAGCGCTACGAGAATAATGCCCACGAGCCCGAAGAGGCCATCATAGTTTTTTGACGCTGATATCAGATCCATGCCTCACCTTTTTTTTGATGGATGACAACCATAAGCGGCAAATATTGATTTATGGTTGAAGTGAGGGTGGCCATCGTTACCGCAAAAAGCGATTTCGGGCACTATTGGCGTACCGGTAGTCGAGTTCAATGCCGACATAGCGCCGTCCGCAGGATTCAGCCGCGACAAGCGAAGAAGCCCGAACCACAGAACGGGTCCAGCACCAGCCCGCCCTCCGGGCAGTACGTGCGGATCAAAGGCTCAAGCACCTCGACCGGCTTCTGGGTCGGGTGCAAGATGTTGCCAGTATAGACCCAGCCGGACAGGTCGGATAGCGGCGCGTTCGGCAACTGCGGGCGGCCTTTGGCCAGCGCGTAGGCGCATTCGTAACGGGCCTCGAACAGGCCCTTGCGGGACGGGTAGTCCTTGCAGAACACTATGTGCCTGTCAATCGGCATGGAATATTGGCTCTGACTCACTTTTGATGAATTCTGAGCGTCGGCTGGCGTTGGTTTTCCAGAAGGAATTAGCGCCATGGTTCATTCGTTTCGCCCCTCCGCACTCGTGCCTCGAGGCTTTGTCATCGATGAGACAGCATCTGCTGGCGACGCGATAATACTCACTGTCCGCTCGTCGGATATGTCTAGCCGTTGTCCGAGCTGCGGAACAAGATCAGAGCGGATACACAGTCGTTTTCATCGACGCCTGACGGATCTTCCCGTCGCGGAAAAGTCTATGCGATTGGTTATTGCCGCGCGCCGATTCTACTGTGACGGAGTGCTGTGTGGCCGAAGGATATTCACCGAGCGTTTCGAGGCAGATGTCCTGGCGCCGTGGGCACGGCGTACTGCGCGGCTTGATCATATCGTCCATCATCTTGGGCTTGCTTTGGGTGGCCGTCCGGCGGCCGCTTTCGCCTGCAGACTGATGGTGCCGGTCGGCAACGACACCTTGTTGCGCGTCGTCCGACGGCGCGGCACGCCGCATTTTGTCCGCCGACGGTGATCGGCATCGACGACTGGGCATGGCGGCGCAACCAGCGCTACGGGACAATCATCTGCGATCTTGAACGACGTAAAACCATTGCACTTTTGCCCGACCGAGAGCCGGCAACCGCTCAGGCCTGGCTTTCGGGTCAGCAACAAATCAGTATTGTCGCCCGCGACCGCGGCGGCGCCTACTCCCTTGCGGCAGCCAAAGCGCTGCCTGAGGCAACACAAGTGGCCGATCGATGGCACTTGATGGAGAACGCCAGTCGGGCATTCCTCGACGCCGTCCGCAAATCCATGGGACAGATCAGAACAGCGATCGGGTCCACGACGATCAATCCGGACCTGCTGACGGCCGCTGAGCGGATCCAGTATCAGGGATATCTTCATCGAGAAGACACGAACGCAGCTATTATGCACTTGGCCAAGTCCGGAGTTGCAATCAAAGAAATCGTTCGTCGCACCGGGCACAGTCGCGGCCTCGTCAGGCGGGTGCTGCGTGGGCAAAGATCCGACGTGTTCCGCGTGCGGGAGAACTCGCTTGAAGTTTATCTGCCCTGGCTCGATACTCAATGGAGTGCCGGTCACCGCAATGGCACCCAGTTGTAGCGAGAGTTAACGCGCCAGGGATTCCGGGGCTGCCTTCGTGTTGTAACCGAGTGGGCGACGCGTCAGAGAAAGGCCGACAAGATGGATTGTGATGCCTTGAGCCGTACGCCGTCGGCACGGACTGTCGCACGCCTCATGACCATCGGGCGCGACGATCTTTCCAAGTCTCAGACCGTAACGATTGCCGCAATTGAAGGACGAGTGCCACAACTCGTCGAAGCACGGGAAGTGGTCGCCGCCTTCCAAGCTATGATCCGCAAGAAATCTCTTGCTGATCTCGAACCGTGGTTGGAACGCGCTCGATCAAGCATAGTAGCAGCCCTCGCCAATGGTGTCGCCAAAGATCGGGCGGCTGTCAGTGCCGCGATCAGTTCGCCCTGGTCAAATGGACAGACAGGGGGGCAGCTTACCAAGCTCAAGCTCGTAAAACGCCAGATGTACGGTCGAGGAAAAATCGACCTCCTTCAGGCCCGCGTCGTTGGCGCCGGATAGGCCTCTGACCACCAAAATTGCGTCAGAGCCAATATTCAACGCCGATTGACACCCCGTGAACGCGCCGTGCTTCTCGTGCTCGATGTAAGCGAAGAACGCCGCAAATGTCGTGATGCCGAGGCGCAGCAGCGTGTAGTAGCCGTATGGCAACGGCAATACAGCAATCACCAATGCTACTGCTGGAACGAGGATGGTTTGGCGTGGAAACGTTGTCATGTAAGCCCCCAAACATGTCTTTGAATAATCGCATATTAGACAAATAAAAGTTTAGAAATCGAGATATACTACCTTGTGTGGAATTCGCGAAGGTGGTTCTTGTATATTCCCGGCGGGTATTACCAGCCCATTCAGGGACACGGCAGACGCGGTGGACTACGGTATGGGCCGGGAAGCACGACGCTCGGCCTTTCCGGTATCGCTCACCATGCTGCTGCGCTCCGGGCCCTTGGGCGCTGCGAAGCTGCTGCCCTGGCTTGCCAATGTTGGCCTGCCTTGGTGCATAGCTGTCGACATCATTCTGTCTCCCGACAGACTTCCTTCGT